>CACYDL010000188.1 GCA_902773195.1 uncultured Lachnospiraceae bacterium | reverse complement strand
GCGGAGAGGATGGGATTCGAACCCATGCGCCCTTGCGGACAAACGGTTTTCAAGACCGCCTCGTTATGACCACTTCGATACCTCTCCCTGCGCATTTTCAGCGAAAATCATTATAGCAAAGCGCCCCCTGATTTGCAATACGGAAAAACGGGCGCGCCGGGCGTCCCGGACGGCGGAAGCCTGAAGGAGTCCGGCATTTCTGTGTCCGGCCAAGCCCGCTCACCGCGAAAAAATGACCCTGAGGGAATCCGCCAGATTCTGGTGACGAATCCGGGTCGCGTCGAAGCGGACCGTCCTGAAGGCCAGCTGCATGACCGGTCCCGTCCCGAAGGCGCAGATCAGGGTTCCCGGGCCGACCGGTCCGCCCAGTCTCCAGCCGATCAGCGTGGCCGCGCTCAGAAGGGCGATGCTGACGGCGCCGATGGGAAGGCGCCGCGCCCGTCTGGCAAGACCGACGAGAAGGGTATCCCGGGGGCCGCAGCCCAGCGAGGCGGCCATATAGGTGTACTGTGTGTAGGCGAGAATAAAGAGCCCCGCCGTCATGACGGGTATCCCCGTCCACAGGGAGCCGCACTTCGGGACCGCGTGGATCCTGTTGAAGAAGTCCACCGACTTCCCCACCACCACGGCGTCAATGAACATCGCGATTCCGATCGGCTCCCGAAGGAGGACGTCGATCAGCAGGATCGTAAAGGAGATGGCGATCGATGCCGTGCCGTACAGTATCCCGGTGCTCCTTGAGACCCCCAGGTTCAGCACGTCCCAGGGCCCGGCCCCGATGTTCGCCTGAATCGTCAGATAGACTCCGAAGCCGTTGATAAACAGGCTGACCGCGGCCAGCGCCATATTGGCGGCGATCACGGCCGCCGTGCGGTTTTCTCTGTGGTTCCGGGGCAGAAGCCCCGGAAATCCCGGCCGGGCGGTGTCCGCCGCCCGGCCGCTCCTCTTTGTTTCCGTCATTCGGAGGCCTCTCCTGTCCCGAAATCCTCCAGGATTACGGTTCTGTCCAGCCTGCTCGACTCAAATCCCGCCAGAATGGCCCGGATCGCGTTGACCTCCATCTCCCCGGCGGCGTTCGTCCACCGGTCGGAAATGATCTCGTCGATGAACTCGCGCATCACGCCCGACTCGATCTGGTTCTGGTTCGTCATCATGATGTCGAGATCATAATAGATGTGATCGCCCCTGTCGGTGTTGATCTGAATGGTGTGCGGCGAATTGTCATAGAGGCGCATCACGCCCTTGGTCCCGAAGATCACGGTGGAGTTATCCTCTTCTCCGTAGTAGGTCCAGCTCACCGTCATCGTCCCCACCACGCCGCTTTCCATGGTGTAGATCAGCACCGCGTTGTCCTCCAGGTCGATCAGCTCCCCGTCGGACTTCTTTTTGTCGAGCGTCATGATTTTCGCGGAGACGGAGACGATCTTCTCTCCGAGCAGGTACTGGATGAGATCCGTCTTGTGGATGCCCAGATCCGCCATCGCGCCCATCGCGGCGACGCTCTTGTCAAAGAACCAGATGTCGGAGGATATCTTTCCTGTGCCGTCATCCTCAGCGCACCATCTCTCCGGACCTCCGTGACCGAAGGTCGTCTTGAAGGTGAGCGGCTTCCCGATAATGCCCTGGCCGATCAGCTCCTTTGCCCTCTGGTGCCCCGTGTTGAATCTCTGGTTCTGGCCGACCATCAGGAATTTCCTGGTCTCCTTCGCCGCGTCCAGCATCGCGAGGCAGTCCCCCACCGTCATCGCCATGGGCTTCTCGACGAGCACGTGCTTTCCCGCCCTCAGCGCCCTGATCGAGATATCCGCGTGGGCGTTGTTCGCGACGCACACGCTCACCGCGTCGATGGACGGATCGGCGAGAAGGCTGTCCACAGAGTCGTATATTTCTCCGCCGTAGAGGGCCGCCAGGGCTTCCGCCCGTTCCCTCCGGCTGTCATAGTACCCCGCGATCTCCGCGAAGCGATGAGCGTGGTACTCCGGCGCGTGTCTTCTCTCGGCGATTCTGCCGCAGCCGATGATGCCTACCCTGATTGTTCTCATTCTCTTTCGCCTCCTCTGATCCCGGACGTCCGCTCCGGAGAGCGGCCGCACTCTCCGGCTGCCGGAGAGCGCCGCGCCGGTTTCGGCGCGGCGCTCCTTCAGGTGTGCCCGAATCCGCAGGGACTGCCTTGCCGCGGCATTTCCCTGATTCAGGTTATGTGTACTGATTCAGAACTGCCTCTTATTCCTGCATGAAGGTCTCATCGATCATCTGCTGCAGATATTCGTTGTACTTCGCCTGGATGTCCTCCGGGACCAGATCGTTGATCGCGCCGGCGGAAAGGGCGCCGTTCTGGAGGCTTCCGAAAATGGTCTCGCCGCCGAAGGTGCCGTTCTCGACAGCCTGCATGGAGACGCTGATCATCGCGGAGTTGTCCGTCACCTGGGAGCAGATGATGCACTCATTCTGGCCGAGGATATCCGCCGGCTGGGCGATATCGTAGACCTTGATCTCGCCTGCCGCCTTGTTGGCCTCGTCGATGGCCTGGCGGGCGCCGGAGTCAACCGCGGAGGCGTCTCCGAAGAAGACGTCCGCTCCGTTGTCCATCATGGCCTTGGCAAACTCGATTCCCTTGTCGGAGGCGTCGAAGGAGCCGGCGTAGACGGGATCGAGAACCGTGACTTCCCTGCCCTCCTGGGCGGCGACGTACTGGGCCGCTTCCGTATAGCCCGCGTACTTTCCGAGGGTCGTATCCAGCTCCATGCCGCCGATGAAGGCGATGGTGCCGGACTTCGTCATGAGGCCCGCGAGAGCTCCCGCGATCCAGCCGATCTGCTGGGCGTTCGGAAGAAGGGAGGTGACGTTTCCGTTCACGGCCTCATCCGGCGTATTCGCTCCGCCGTTGAGAAGGGCGAAAGCGATGTCGGGATATTCCTCGGCCGCCTGCAGGACGGCGTCTGTGTACTGGTTGCCGGGCGCGTAGATCATGTCGTAGCCAAGAGCGCAGTAGGCCGCGATGGAGTCATAGTACTCATTCTGGCCGATGTTGTCGGAAACCTCATAGGTCCAGCCGTTTTCCTCGCAGGCGGCGACCATGGCGTTGTAGCACGCTGCTCCCCAGCCGCCGTCGTTGATGCTGGAGTCGCAGATCATCGCGACCTTGTAGTCCTTTGCGTCATCAGCCCCGACACAGGCCGGCAGAGAGACGACCATCGCTGCCGCAAGGAATGTTGCAAGTAATTTCTTCATAAAATATTCCTCCGTTTCTTTGGTGAAAAAACTAACGGCTGCGGAAACCCCGGCGATTCCCGGGGCTTCCGGAACCAGGATACACGTTTTCTCAGCGTTCTTCCTTCCGGTACGGCTTACCCGCCGCCTTCGGGCCGAGCTTCTTTCCGCCGATGACGGCCAGCGCCAGCACCGTCGCCACGTAGGGAATCATCTGGAAGAACTGATACGGCAGGCCGAAGCTGGCCACCTGAAGCCGGATCTGGAGCGCATCGCAGAATCCGAAGAACAGGCAGGCCGCCAGGATGCCCCCGCCGGACCAGCGTCCGAAGATCACCGCCGCCAGGGCGATGAATCCGCGTCCGGCGATGTTGCCTTCCGTATAGGTGTTGGAATAGCACGTCGTCAGGTAGGCCCCGCCGATTCCGGCAAGGGCGCCGCAGATCACGCAGGCGATATACTTCACCCGGATCACGTTGATTCCCAGGGTAGCGGCGGCCTTCGGATTCTCCCCGACGGCCCTGTAGTTGAGTCCCGCTCTCGTCCGGCTGAAGAAAATAACGGTGACGATCACGAGAAGAAACGCGATATACACCATCGGGGTCTGGTTGAAGAGCAGCTCGCCCAGGAACGGGATGTTCCGAAGACCGGGGATCCCGACGCCCTTCATCAGCTCGATCTGGCTCAGATCGCTTCCCTTGCCGAAATAAACCCGGTAGATAAACGACGCCAGGGCCGGCGCGAAGATATTCATCGCCATGCCGTAGACGGTGTGGTTGGCGCAGAGGGTGATCGTCGCGAAGGCGTAGATCATGTTGACCGCCACCGCCACCAGGGCGCCGCACAGGATCCCCAGCCAGGTGCTGCCGGAGATGAAGCATACCAGGAAGCCCACGAGAGAACCGATGGCAGCCAGTCCCTCGAGACCGATGTTGACCATTCCCGCCCTCTCCGAATAGAGCTCTCCCAGAGCGATGAACAGAAGAGGCATCGCCATACGTACCGCGGCCAGAATCAGATTCGAAACAAAACTCATCTTCTCTTCACCTCCCCTTTCCGTTCTTTGCGAAATGTCTGTGGAAAAAGGCGTCAAACTCCGGCAGCTTCGTCAGGGCCATGCCGGCCACCGTGAATACGATGACAAGGGCCTGAATGATGTCGGAGACGCTGGTGGGCACTCCGGTCGACGCCTGCATCGTCGTCGCGCCGGCCCGCAGGGCCGCGAAGAAGATGGCCACAAAGATCGTCGCGATCGGATGCAGCTGGCCGATCAGGGCCATCGCGACGCCGTCGAAGCCGTATCCCGAGGCGAACCCGTTGATCAGACGGAACTGGGTTCCGAGAAGCTCCGCGGAACCGCCGAGCCCCGCGATCGCCCCGGAAACAATGAAGCTCGTCAGGATGAATTTCCTGACCGGAAATCCGTTGAACCGGCTCGCCGTGGGGTTGATGCCGACGGCGCGGAGCTTGAAGCCTCCCGACGTTCTGTAGAGGAAGAAATAGATGACGATGCCCAGGACCACCGCGATCACGAATCCCCAGGTCATCCGCATTCCGGGAATGACCCTTGGGAGCTGGCTTTCCTTGGGGACCGCCAGCGTCTGGGGTACGCTTCCGTCTCTCAGCCAGTTGGTGTAGACGACACCCATGAGCAGCGTCGCGATATAGTTGAACATGATCGAGATAATCATCTCGTTCTGTCCCCGGCTGATCTTCAGGATGCCCGGTATGAAGCCCCAGAGACCGCCGGCGGCCGCCCCCGCGACCAGCGCCAGGATCATGGCGGGGACGCCGGAGAGGCCCAGCGTCAGGGTCACATAGCAGGCCGCGATGGAGCCGACGATGAACTGCCCCTCGCCGCCGAGATTGAACACGCCGCATTTGTAGGCGAAGCAGGCGCACAGGCCCGTGAAGATCAGCGGCGTCGCCTTTGTCAGGGTCGTCCCGATATTGGTCTTCGATCCGAAGGCGCCCTTCGCCAGACTCTGCATGGCCAGAAGGGGATTCGCGCCCAGACAGGCCATGATCGCCGCTCCGATCAGAAGGGCAAGCAGAATCGACAGGACGGGCACCACCATGCTTGTAAGAGAATTTCCTCTTCCTTTCATCCCGCTCTCCTTTCTCATTTGCCGGTCATCGCGAGACTGATCTCCTCAATCGGCGGCTGATCTCCGGGATACTCTCCCATGATCTGCCCCTCGAAAATGACCAGAATCCTGTCCGAAAGCTCCAGGACCTCGTCGAAATCCGCGCTGATGAGGAGAATGCCGACCCCCCGGTCCCTCGCCGCGATCATCTGGTCCCGGACGAATCTCGTCGCCCCGATGTCCAGGCCTCTCGTGGGATGGGCCGCGATCAGCAGGTCGGGCTCCGACTCCAGCTCCCTCGCGAGAATGACCTTCTGCTGGTTTCCGACCGAGAGGGACCGGACCTCCTGGTCGATCGACCGGCACCGGATGTCGTACTTTTCCACCATCTTCTGCGCGTAGGCGGCGATTTCTCCCCGTTTCAGGAGCAGGCCCTTTCCCCTGCTGAATTTCGGAGAATCCGTGCTCTTCAGCACCAGGTTGTCCGCGATGCTCATATTTCCGATCAGCCCCTGGAGATTCCTGTCCTCCGGAATGTGGGCCGTGCCGCCGGCGATAAACAGATAGGGATCAAATTCCCGGACGGACGTCCCCTTGAGATCCACGGACCCTTCCTCGGGGGCGATCACTCCGGAGACCAGCTGGGCCAGCTGCGTCTGCCCGTTGCCGTCCACGCCGGCGATTCCCACGATCTCACCGGAGCGGATCGCGAGGGAGACGTCGGAAAGGCCGTTGTGCTTCGACTCGCGGTGATAGGAGACGTGGTTCAGCTCCACGATGACTCTGCCGTCGGAGACCACCTTGCTGTAGACAGAGTCGGTCAGCTCCCTGCCGATCATCATGCCGGCCAGCTTATGCCCGTCCACCTCGTCCTTTCCGACGGTGGCGACCTTCCGCCCCGCCCGCAGGATCGTGATCCTGTCCGAGATATGGAGCACCTCCCTCATCTTGTGGCTGATGAAAATGATGCTCTTTCCCTCGGAGACAAGCTTGTGCATGACGTCAAACAGTCCCTCGACCTCGATGTCCGTCAGCGCCGCCGTGGGCTCGTCCAGGATCAGGAGATCCGCCCCCCTGTACAGGGCCTTCAGGATCTCGACCCTCTGCTGCTCGCCGACCGAGATCTCGGTGATCATCTTGTCGAGGTCCACGTCGAAGCCGTAGCGCTCCGCCAGCTCGAGAATCTCCTTTTTTCTCGCCTCGCGGTCGACAAACACGCCCGCGGAGCGCCGGTCCCCGAGAATGATGTTCTCGAATACCGTCATCGCGTCCACCAGCATGAAGTGCTGATGAACCATGCCGATCCCCAGCTCGACCGCGTGGCTCGGGGAATTGATGCGCACTTCCTTTCCCCTGAGATAGATGCTGCCCGACGTCGGCTGATAGAGTCCGATCAGGATATTCATCAGCGTGGATTTTCCCGCTCCGTTCTCCCCGAGCAGCGTGTGGATCTCGCCCTGCTCGATCTCCAGGTCGATATCCCGGTTCGCGTAAAAATCACCGAAACGCTTGCTGATGCCTTTTATCCGAAGAAGCTCACTCACGATTTATTCCTCCCTGTCCGTGATGACGGGATCCTCCCCGCCGTCGCCCGTTTCGAAGCCGGAATCCTCCTCGTCGGGTACCATCCCGCTGTTCTTTTCGATCTTATGGAAAATCGTCATATAGATCTGTGTACACAGATACCCCGGTCCCGTGAGGCCGAAGAGAATGATCAGGGGCAGTATGTAGAAAAAATACCGGTAGCCCAGATACAGGACCGCCGCGTTGACCACCACCATCGCCACGGTTTTCGGGAAAAAGCCGATCGAGACGCGCACCGCCGTATCCAGCGTGCCTGTCAGCGTATTGGTATACCTCGCGGTCAGCGGGAAGATATACTGTCCGATCAGAAGAAAGACGAGAGAGAGGACGATCAGGACCACCCGCATGGCCTGGCCGCCGGATCCCTCCATCACCCCCGTGACGCGGAAATCCACGAAGATCAGGATCAGCATCAGGAGCATGACGGCCCAGACAATCGTCGCCTGCTTGAAATTCTCCTTGAATTTCGCGAAAAACGTCCGGATGATATACCCTTCCCTGTCCTCCGACATCTGGATCATAACGGAGTGCATGGCCGTGACGGAGGCGCCGGCCGTGATGACCGGCAGGCAGAGAAGAAGCGTCACCAGATTGAGGATCATCAGGTCGAAAAGCCTGGAAAGGGCCCGCATCAAACGGTTGTCCGGATTGAAAAGACCGCCCATGTCTGTCGTCCTCCTGTGCAGCGGCCGGATGGTCCGGCCTCTGTGTATTCTATTCTGTGTATATAGAAAGTGTATATAGAATCTGAAACAGCTGTGTATCTGTCATCCGAAGACGGTGTAGGCCAGGTTGCCGCCCTTCGCGGCCGCCTGAATGACGTCCTGACCGAAAACGGCGTGACAGTACCAGTAGGTGTTCGCGGCGTGTCCCGGATCATTGACCGCGATGCGGCCGTCCTCCAGCACACCCACCAGCAGGATGTAGTGCCCTCCCGAGGTGAATACGCTGGGCCCGACGTGGGCCATCACAGGGTGCCCGTTGATCAGCGCGGAAAGGACCGTCTTCCAGTCGCCGGTCAGGTAGGCCGGTACGCCGTACATGGCGGCGGAGTGTACGCCCACCGTGACGGCCGATCCGTTGTCCGCGATATACTCGCCGTTTTCCTTGAAATCCACCGGGGCGATCAGCTCCTGCTTCACGTAGGAGAGGGCCATCGCCGTGGAGAAAAAGCCGCAGCCGGCCTGGTGCATGGTATGTCCGTTTACGTTGAAGGTGGCGTAGGGCCAGTCCGTAAACGTCCACTCGCCGTTGTCCAGGAATCCCGCGCCCTGATTGAAATAGGGGACGCACATGACGCCGTTTTCGTCCATCGGCCTCAGAGAGTTCCCGTCGATGATGCCGTCCGGCTTGTCCATGAGAGTGATTTTGTTCCAGAAGTCCTCGGAAGAGGTCAGATTTTCCGCAGAAATGTTCTGGGAGACCGTATGGACGACCTCATCGTAGAGGTTCTCCGTCGATACGAAATATTCTCCCTCTTTCGTGATGCAGGCGAGATATACCTGCACGTCGCCGCCGTCCACCGCGGCGATATAATCCATCTCGTTGACGCAGATATAGTGGATCTCCAGATCCTCGCTGATATCCGCCCCGTGATCAATACGGTACCTGGCCAGCATGGAGTCCTTAAGAAGCATCTCGTTCCGCTTCCTCCGGAGAGCGTCCTCCTCGCTGAGGGCCGCGATTTTCCATTTCTGGATTTCATTCTCCACGACGCTCCTGGTGACGGCGGCTCCCCTGCTGACCGAGGCGCTGACCGGCCTCCCGTCCTCGTCGATGAGATACTCCTCCATCAGAGGCTCCGCGGCCGCCGCCCCCGCGTGCGCGCGGCAGCAAAGAAGCGCCGGAGCAAGTCCGAGAATCAGCGCGATCCCGGCTGCCCGGAGAAACGCCGCGCAGGCCGCCCTCCGACCCCGGACAAAACAGACGTTATGAAATGCAGCGCGTCTCCGGTCCATCCGTCTCCTCTCTCCGATCCATGTCCGCCGCGGAAGCCGGAAAGCCGGCATCCGGAACCGTCTCCGCAGATATACGGTCATTATACTCTATTTTGACCTCTGCCACAAACGATTCTTTGCGGCGTCCGAAGAAGTCCGGAAAAAAGCGGGACACATCTGCGTGTCCCGCTTTCCTTATGTCCGGAAACAGACCGGGTTTTAATAGTAAGGCCAGGGCCTGAAGCGGTTTTCACCGGTGCGGTCCGGCCTGTTCAGCGTGATATTGCCGTCCCCGCACCATTCGCAGGCGCGGACGAACATGGCGAGATAATCGAAACGCCTGTAGGTGTCGATATCGTGCCCGATGCTGCAGCCGAAAACTCTCCCTTTGCCGTAGGTGTGCTTCCAGGCAAGGGGCGCCTCCCGGTTCACGCCGCGCATGTTTTCCAGCTTTCCGCCCGGAATCTCCACCGGATGGTGCTTCGGCGGCCACCAGGAAGCCCTGTAGTTCTCGATGTCGTCAAACGCCGAGACCACCACCTCCGGATCGCAGCCGTCGGCTTTGACGATTCCGGCGAAGAAGTCGTCCCCCGGCACCATCAGCTCCGGTCCCAGATTGGCCGTGATGGGTTCGCTGCCGGAGAGCTTCACGATGAAGTCGTCCTTCGGGACCTTGCGGCTCTGGGGCATGGTGAAGTAATAGCCCCACATCCTGTAATATTCCTCCGGGAGTCCGTCCTCCAGCCAGCAGCAGCTGTGATGAATATACAGGCCTCCGCCGTTTCTGACAAAATCGAAGAACACCTTTTCCGCCTGCGGCTCGAGCCGCGTATAGCGGTCCGTCGGGACGTCCTTGCCGTCGTAGTTGAGAAGAATCATGTCATATCCCTGAAGGGTTCTTTCGGTGGCGCCGTTGAACTCCTCCGTCACCCGGACATGAAACCTTCCCGTCGATTCGAGAATGGTCCTCAGGTTCTGGTTCATCCTGGCCATGTCGTGCTCTGTCGCCAGCTTTCCGGACAGAATCAGGACGTTGATTTTTTTCATGCTGCTTCCTCCTTTCAGGATCCGCCGCAAGGCGGAGTGTTTCATTCCTCCGAAGTCCGGAGAACGTATTCCGCCGCCTCGAATCCCGCGATCCTTCCCGTGTTGACGGCGAAGCCCATGGAATTGCCGGGCAGCAGGAACATGTAGCTGTCATTGTAGATATTGCAGGCGTCCGCGCCGGCTGCGTACAGCCCCGGGATCGTCCTGAAATCCTCGTCCAGGCACTCGCAGTTCTCGTTGATGCGGATGCCTCCCACCGTCCCGTAGCCGCCCGGATAGATCGTGGCCGCGTAGAACGGCGCCCTGAGAATCGGACGCATGTAGTCCTTTCTCTTGAAAAATTCGTCGTCTCCGGTCTCGCAGAACTCATTGTACTGCCTGACGGTATCCGAGAGTCCCGCGTAATCGATGCCGGTCATCTCCGCCAGCTCCTTCAGCGTATCGGCCCGGAACACGCTCCTGTTCCCCCGCGCGACGGCATTCTTTACCGCCTCCGGGAATCCCGAGACGTCCGGATCGTTGCGCACGAAGCTCTTCTCATCCAGCCCGTTGTCCGCGTACCATGACGCGATCGACGAGTCGACGATGCTGTAGAGGACCCGCTTCGGCTGCTGGGCCGCGGCGTTTCCGAGGAACGTCGTGTTCTCCATCTGCTCCTCGTCCATCACGCGCTTTCCCAGAAGATTGACGAGCAGGTTCGGCTGCATCATCACGTTGGGCACACAGGAGGGAAGATTGTCCAGTCCGCCGCACAGGGCCGCCTGCTCGATCCGGACGGGCATCCTCGCGGCTCCCGCCTCCCAGGCCATCCTGAGTCCGTCCCCCGTGATCGCCGGAGAGGAAAAGTTGAAGAGATCCTCCCCGTACCGGAAGCCGGTCTCCTCGTAGATCATGCGGGGATTGCCCGAGGCTCCCCCGCAGGCCACGATCACGGCCGTGCAGTCGACCACGAAATTCCGTCCGATCTTGTCCGTCGCCAGCACGCCGGATATCCTGCCTTCGGCGTCCTTCAGAATCTTCTTGCCGACACACTCGTAGTAGATTCTCACGCCGAGCTCCTCCGCCCTGGCTGCGAGCTTCTGGTTCATCACCTTCGCGGCGGCGGGGCCGATCTTTCTTCCCGTCTTGACGATATGCCACGTCGGCTCGGATTTCGAGAAGTAGCGGAACGCGCCTTCAAACTCGACTCCCATGCCCTCCAGCCATTCGATCGTGTCGGCGCTCTGGCCGAAATAGCGGCGGACCAGCCGGCCGTCGATATTGTAATGGGAATACTCCATCATCATCCGGAGCGCCTTCTCCAGCGTGAGATCGACCCCCTGCTCCTTCTGATAGTGGGAGCCCACCGCGAGAATTCCCATGCCGGCGTTGGCCAGCCCTCCGGGAATCGCGCGTTTCTCAAACACAACCACCTCGGCGCCTTTCTCGGCTGCCTGTACGGCCGCGGCAAGCCCGGCGGGTCCCGCCGCGACGACAACAATCTGAGACCGGTACTCTGACATGACGAATTCCTTCTTTCAAAACAAAGTCTTCTTTCCTTGTTTCTCATTGTACGGGATGTCCGTTCTCAAAACCAGCACACATTCCGTCCGAATGTCCTAAAAACTCAACTTCCGGTGTTTCAGCCCACAATCCTTTTGACCCGGCCGTCTTTTCGACTTATACTGAAGCCTATGAGCAGCAGAAAATCCGGAAAAAAGAGGGAGGAAGCCCCCGGGCTCCGCTTTCGGAGCGGGCCGGCTCTCGTCAGCTATTTCCTGAAAGGAAGTCTCCGCGACTTCCTGATCAGCATGCTGTTCGCTTTTCTGGTGTCTCTTCTCGACATGCTGAATCCGAAGATCATCTCCTTCACGGTCGACAGCGTGATCGGCCATGTGCCGGCGCGTCTTCCGGCGCCTCTTGCCTCTCTCCTTGAGAGAGCCGGCGGAATGGCCGCCCTGAAGGGAAACGTCCTCCCCTGCGCCGCCGCGGTCGTCCTCGTGGCCCTTCTGGCCGCCGTCTTCCGCTATCTCTTCCGCGTGTTCAACGCGAGAGGCGCGGAGTCCCTCGTGAAAAGGATGCGCGACCTGCTCTACGGACAGATCCAGCATCTGCCGGTCTCCTGGCACAGCGCGAACAGCACCGGGGACATCATACAGCGCTGCACGTCCGACGTTGAAATCATCAAGAATTTCCTGTCGGAGCAGATGACCTCCCTCGTCCGGATGGTGGTCCTCATCGTCATGGCCGTGACGTTCATGGCCGGCATCAACGCCCGGATGACCTTCTGGGCTTCGCTGTTCATTCCGGTGGTCGTCGGCTATTCCCTGGTCTTCCACACAAAGATCGGGGACGCTTTCCTGAAGGCGGACGTCGAGGAGGGGCGCCTCTCCGCCATCGCCCAGGAAAACCTCACCGGTGTGCGCGTGGTCCGCGCCTTCGGGAGAGAGACCTGGGAGCGGGAGCGCTTTGAGAATCAGAACCGCTATTACGCAGGTCTCTGGGTGCGCCTCATCCGGATTCTCTCCGTCTTCTGGTCCGCCGGCGACCTGATCACGGGGCTCCAGCTTCTCCTCGTCATGGTACTCGGCGCCCGTTTCTGCGTCAGCGGAATCATCACCGCCGGCGATTACATCGCCTTCGTCTCCTACAACGCGATGATCACCTGGCCTGTAAGGGCCATGGGACGGGTCATCTCGGAGATGAGCAAGGCGGGCATCTCGGTGGACAGGCTTCGCAGCATCATGAACGCCGAGCGGGAAATCACGCCCGAAGACGCGCTGAAGCCCCCGATGGACCGGGACATCGTCTTTTCCGACGTATCCTTCGGCTACCCTTCCGAGGGAAACGCCCCGGAAGTCCTCCACAGGGTGTCCTTCACCGTCCCCGCGGGTACGACCCTGGGCATCATCGGTCCGACGGGCTCGGGAAAATCCACCCTGGCGGCGCTGCTGCTGAAGCTCTATCCGCTGGACCCGGTCTCGGGAGGAGACATCACCATCGGCGGGATCAGCCTCTCCCGGATCGACCCGGGATACCTGCGCAGCGAGATCGGCCTGGTCATGCAGGAGCCCTATCTCTTCTCGAGAACGCTGAGGGACAACATCCGGATCGCGGCGCCGGACTCCGGAGAAGAGGATCTGCGGCGCGCCGTCCGCATCGCCGGTCTCGAGGAGACCGTCGGCCGCTTCCCCCAGGGGTACGAGACCTTCGTGGGCGAGCGGGGCGTCACCCTGTCCGGGGGACAGAAGCAGCGGACCGCCATCGCGCAGATGCTGATCCGCAGAACTCCCGTCATGATCTTCGATGACTCGCTCTCGGCCGTTGACGCCGAGACGGACGCCAGGATCCGCGAAGCCCTCCGGGAGGAGACAAAGGGTTCCACCGTCCTCCTGATCGCCCACCGAATCGCGACGGTCATGAGGGCGGATCACATCATCGTCCTGGACGGAGGACGCATCGCGGAGGAAGGAACCCACAGTGAGCTGATGGCCCTCGGCGGGATCTACCGGAGGATCTGTGAGCTCCAGAGCGGAGAAAGCCCGGCTCACGGCGCCTCGTCCGCCCCGGAGGAGGCGGCCCGGGCGACGGCGGCTCCGGAAGACGCGGCCCCGGAAAGAGCCGTCCGGGAAAAAGCTGGCCCGGAAAAAGCTGTCCGGGAAAGAGCTGGCCAGGAAAGAGCCGTCCCGGAAGCGCAGCGGAAAGGAGGCCGTTCATGAAATCCGGAAAAAACCAGGACGCCTCGCTGCCCTTCTTCGGGATCCCCGCGATCGTGCCGTATCTGCGCCCCTACCGCGGAAGGATCCTTTTCATGATGTCGCTTGGATTCCTTTCCAGCCTCATTGACGCGGTCTATCCTCTCTTCAACCGCTACGCCCTCGACCGCTTTGTGGGCGACGGAACCCTTAAGGGTCTTCCCGTGTTCATCGCCCTCTACGTGTCGGTCCTGGCCTTTCAGGTCGTCATCAATTACATCAGCTGCGCAGACTGCGGAAAGGTGGAGATGTACGTGGACCGCGACCTGAGGAATGCGTCCTTCTGCCACCTTCAGACGCTGTCGTTCTCCTATTTCAACCGGAATACCATCGGCTACATCCACTCGAGAGTCATGAGCGATTCCGGGAAGATCGGCGAGGTCGTCTCCTGGAGGATGATGGATCTCATCTGGAACGGAGCCTACGTCGTCAGCGCGGCGGCGGTCATGATTGTTCTGGATATACGTCTGGCCGTGCCGGTGATCCTCCTGCTGGCGGCCGCGGGCGTCATGATCACGCTCTTTCAGAAGAAGCTGGTGGATCTGAACCGGGGAATCCGGGAACAGAACGCCGTCATCACGGGAGATTTCAACGAAGGAATCACCGGCAGCGTCTCCGTCAGAACCCTGGCCTCGGAGGATCTGATGCAGCGGGATTTTGAATCCGACACGGACCGCATGCGGCGCATCTCGGTCCGGACGGTCCGTCACTCCGCCCTGCTCTCCTCGCTGGTCACGCTGATGTCCGCCCTGGCGCTGGCGCTGGTGCTCGCCGGGGGAGGAAGGCTTACCGCGAGCGCCATGATCCGGATCGGGACGCTGTCCGTCTTTATGTCCTACGCCATGGGAATGATCGAGCCGCTGCAGAACGTCATCGCGGACTACGCTTCCTTCGTGGCGATCCAGGTCAATATCGAACGGCTGACAAAGCTGCTCGCCGAGCAGTCGGACGTATCGGACAGCGAGGAAGTCGTCCGGAAATACGGGGACACCTTCCATCCGAAGAAGGAAAACTGGGAGCCCCTCAGGGGAGACGTGGAATTCCGGGACGTGACCTTCCGCTATCCGGACGGCGGCGAGAACATCATGGAGCACTTCTCGCTGAAGGTCCCGGCGGGCACGAAGGTCGCCATCGTCGGGGAGACCGGGGCGGGGAAATCGACCCTCGTCAACCTGGTCTGCCGGTTCTATGAGCCGACCGAAGGGCAGCTGCTGATCGACGGCCGCGACGCCAGGGAGCGTTCGGTGCTCTGGCTCCACAGCAGCCTCGGCTACGTCCTCCAGAATCCGCATCTTTTCTCCGGGACGGTGAGGGACAATCTCCGCTACGGGAACCCCGGCGCCTCGGACGAAGAGATCCGGGAGGCGCTCCGCCTCGTCTCCGCGGACCGGATCGTGAACTCCATGCCGGACGGGCTGGACAGCGACGTCGGCGAGGGAGGCGGGATGCTCTCTTCGGGGGAGCGCCAGCTGCTCTCCTTCGCGAGGGCTCTTCTGGCAGATCCCCGCCTTCTGATACTGGACGAGGCCACCGCCTCCGTGGATTCCCTGACCGAACAGGCGATCCAGAACGCCATCTCCGTGGTGACCCGGGGGAGAACCTCCTTCATCGTCGCCCACCGGCTTTCGACGATCACGGGAGCCGATCTGATCCTGGTCGTGGACGAAGGAAAAATCATCGAGCGGGGCACCCACGAGGAGCTTCTCGCGCTGGGCGGCTATTACGCCCGGCTGTACAGAAAACAGCTGGAACAGACAGAACCGGTCGAAAGGTGACGAGGAAGGAGGCATCCATGTCTGCAGACTACAGGACGGTGTCCGCCGCCGGAGCATCGGAAATCATCGAAAAAAAATCCCGTTTCCTCGGCGAGGCCGTACATGCGGCTACGCTTGAGGAAGCGGAATCCTATATCGCGTCCGTCAGGAAGCGCTACTATGACGCGAGACATCACTGTTTCGCCTTTGTCGTCGGGGAGCCCGGCACGCCGGACGAGATCGTCCGCTCCGGGGACGACGGCGAGCCCCAGGGTACCGCGGGAAAGCCCATGCTGGAGATTCTGAGCGGACTCGGCCTCCACCGGACCCTGATCGTCGTCACCCGCTACTTCGGCGGCACGCTCCTCGGGACGGGAGGCCTGGTCCGGGCTTACTCGGCCGCTGCCAGGGCGGCCTTCGAAGACGCGGAAATCATCGAAGTGAGACAGGGGACAAAGATCCGCACGGTCTGCTCCTATCCCGCCTACGGGAAGCTGCAGTACGCCTTCCAGAAGGACGGCTATGAGGTGGCGGACTCCGCCTTCTCCGATCAGGTGTCCCTCGACGTGATCGTCCCGGCCGGCGCGGAGGACCGCTTCGTCAGGCTCATCGCGGAGCTGACCGACGGGCAGGGCCGCTGCGAGGATCTGGGCAGCGTGACCTACCAGCAGACGTAATCGCCGGCGGCTTACCCGTAGACGTATTCGTCGGTATCGCCGTCATCATACACGTAGCCGTCCTCTTCGGTGCCGTCGTTCCAGGGGGCGTCCCAGTCGTAGTCCTCCTCATCCTCCCGGTACTCGTCCCAGTCCGTCTGGTCGTCGTAGATCAGGCCCGTATCACCGGTTTCGTCGTACAGCGTCCCGCCGTCATACTGCGTCCCGTCGTCGTACTGCGTCCCGTCGTCGTACTGCGTCTCGTCGTCATACTGTGTCTCGTCGTACAGGCCGTAGGTATAGGTCTCGTTGTTTCTGTCTTCGTATTCGTCGTGGTAGCCGCCGCAGAGGGTGCATCTCGTGGTGGGCATATACTCCGCCGCCACATACTCGTAGCTCTCGAACTCGCACGCGCCGGTGGGCTTCATCCCCGACAGACCGCAGATTTCCGCCTGCGTCACGTCATAGGGCTTCGCGAAGTCCTTCACCTCGCGTCCCTCCGTGATCCTCTCCATGACTTTTTTCCAGAGTATCTTGTGATACTCCCGGAAGATATCCTCCTCAGGCAGCACGGAATTGTCGTCGTAGCCGGCCCAGACCCCCATGGTGTAATAGGGCGTATATCCCACAAACCAGAGATTCCGGTAATCGTTGGTCGTGCCGGTCTTGCCCGCCGCGGGCATGCCGCTGTCAAGACGCACGGAAACCGCCGTTCCTCTCTCCACGACGTCCTTCATCGCGTCCGTCAGAAGCCAGGCGGTGGCTTCGCTGACCGCGCGGTGCGTCTCCGGCGTGTTGTCGATGACGACATTTCCGTACTGATCCAGAATTTTCGTGTAGAAAACCGGCTTCGTGTAGACGCCGGCATTGGCCAGCGAGGCGTAGGCGGCGGTCAGCTCCAGGTTGGTCACGCCCCTGGAGACGCCTCCCAGCGCCAGCGGCTGCACCACGTCCCTCGAGGGATCCAGCGTGGTGATGCCGAATTTCAGCAGCTGCTCATAGCCGACGACCGGGGTCAGCTCCGTCAGGACCTTGACGGCGGCGACGTTGACCGAGTAGGTAATGGCGTCCCGGACGGTGATCCAGCCCCGGTAGCTCTCGTCGGAGTTGTGGACGTCCTCCCCCGTCGTATACTGAAAAGGCTTGTCCTCGATCACCGAGGCGAGAGATTTGGCCCCGCTGTCGAGGGCGGCGGCATAGGCGGACAGGATCTTGAACGTCGATCCGGGCTGCCTGGTCGTGTCCGTCGCGCGGTTCAGCGTGAGCGAGGCGGTCTTCTTTCCTCTGCCTCCCACCACCGCCTTCACGTAGCCGGTGGCCTGGTCCATGACGACGAGGGACGACTGGGGCTCAGGGGAGAATACGGTTCTCTCGGCGACGATCTCGTCGCCCTCCTCCACCACGCTGCGTCTGTACCGCCCGATATAGAGCCTTCCCTCCGCTTCCGAAGAGAACATCAGTGAAAACGACGGATCCGTCCGGCGGAAATAGGACTGCATCATCTCGCGGCTGTAGTTGGCCTGGGAGCCGTCCGCCTTCTTCACGGTCATCGCCCAGTCGAGGGAATAGCGGGTTCCCGCGGG
This sequence comes from uncultured Lachnospiraceae bacterium, assembly GCA_902773195.1. Next base: position 11,212 of record CACYDL010000188.1, on the reverse strand, counting down.
GAAGTTGGCAGGATCGTTGTATTCCTCGTCGCAGATTTTCTGGATCGTGCGGTCCTGGGTCGTGTAGATCCGCAGACCGCCCGAGTAGAGCATCTGGTAGGCCTGGTTCTCGGTGTAGCCCCTCTGGCTCTGAAGATCCGCGACCACCTGGGCGGTGAGGGCGTCCACAAAGTAGGAGTACACGGTATCCTGGGCCGCGCCCGTCTCCTGGGCGGCGCTGATCCGCTCATAGACGTCGTCCTTCAGGGCCTCGTCCATCTCCTCCTGCGTGATATAGTTCTGCTCGACCATCTTGGTCAGGACGCGCTCGCGCCGCGCCGCGTTCTCCTCCGGATTCCGGATCGGATTGTACTTCGTCGGGTTCTTCGTGATTCCCGCCAGGACGGCGCACTCCGACAGAGAAAGCTCCCAGACGTCCTTGTTGAAATATTTCCTCGAGGCCGCCTCGACGCCGTAGGTCCCGGCTCCCAGATTGATGGTGTTGAGATAGTTCTCCAGAATCAGGTCCTTGTTCTGAAGCCTCTCCTCCAGCTTCACCGCCAGGTACTGCTCCTGGAACTTTCTGCGGATCCGGTCGATCAGCGTCTTCTCCTCCGTCCAGGTCGTGAAGACGTTGTTCTTGAGGAGCTGCTGGGTGATGGTGCTCGCCCCCTCGGTGAAGCGGAAGCGGTTCCTGACGCCGACGACCGCGGCGCGGACGATGCCCTTGAGGTCGATCCCGTTGTGCTGGTAGAAGCGCTCGTCCTCTATGGCGACGACGGCGTGCTGAAGGTCCACCGGCACGTTGCCGATGGAAACCGCGGTCCGGTTGGAATTGGAGGAGACCAGCTTCTGCAGCTGGTTTCCCTCCGAATCATAGATAAAGGTCGCGAAACCACTGGGGGAAATATTGATATCGCCGACGTCCGGGGCGCTGGCGATGATCCCCCGGACCATACCCGCCGCTCCGCAGACCGTGACGACGACCGCGCACAGAAGCGCAAAGAAAAGAAGACGTATCACGGAAGTGCCGATACGCTTCTCTACGGTTCCGGCGCCCGCCTCGAGATCGCCGGCTTTCTTTTCAAGGCCGTATCTTGAATAATCCATGCAGCCATTATAGCAAACAAAGGAGTGAATTCCAAGGAAGGCGCAGAATGTTCACAGACTCCGGCGCTTCGGAACGGCGGCCCGCGCGCCGTCTGGTCATAATAAAAATATACAAACTGGCAATTTTCGTATTATCAATCGGCGCTATAATACAGAAAAGAGACGGCCGGAGATGCTCCGCCGTCTTTCCCGAAGCGGCCGGGCGTGGTGCCCGCCGCACTTTTTCGAACAAGAGGTTTTGTCATGAAAGAAAAGAACCGTGAAATCCCGACCTCCGTCATCACGGCCACGGCCATGCTGACGGCTCTCAACATCATCCTGAGCAGCTTCGGCGTCCCGGTCCCGGGAGGACATTTTTATCTCAACGACGTCGTCATCTGCACCGCGTCGATCCTGCTGGGGCCGCTCCCGGCGTTCGTCGTCGGAGGACTCGGATCGTTCCTCGGGGATCTCTTCTTCTATCCGACCCCGATGTTCGTCTCCCTGGCGACCCACGGGCTGCAGGCGGTGGTCATCTCGCTGTGTGCCCACAGGAACGGCAGGGAGCCGGATCTCAAGGGCTCGGTCATCGGCGTCGCCGCCGGCGCCGTGATCATGGTCGCCGGCTACACCCTGGGCCGGGCGTTCCTCTACAGCACGCCGGCCTACGCCGTCATGAAGCTTCCCTTCCAGATACTGCAGGCGGCGATCGGCGCCGTCTCCGGCCCGGTTCTCGTGTTCCGGGCGGGTCTCCGCCGGTTCGCGCCGGCGAAGAGCTGAGAGACGGCCGGGTCACCGGCTGTCCGGCAGCGTCTCCCATCCCGCGTCGATTCTCTGCTCCAGCTCCCGGAGGCTCAGAAGACCGCTCAGGGCGTCGTAGGCCGCCACGGAGCAGGCTCCCTCGGCGGCCGCCAGGGCGACGGCGCGGTCCGGCCGGCGTCCCTCAAGTACCGCCGTCAGAAACGCCGCGATACTCACGTCTCCCGCGCCTGTGCCGGAGAGGACGCGGTCCGGCCGGAAGCAGCGCCGGATGCCCGCCCGGTCCGTCCAGGCGTCCCCGTCCAGTCCCAGCCTCTTCCCGATACCGCGGATTCTGTCCCCGCCGGAGGTCCTGTAGTACATGCCTTTTGTCCCGCACTTGATGAGGACGGCGCCGGCGCCCATCTCCAGCAGCTTCTCCGCGAGAGGCGCCGCGTCTCTCTCCATATCGGCTTTCTCCGCCATATCGCCGCCCCCGTCCGAAAGCCTGTCGTAGAGCGGCCTGTCAAGCATATAGCAGAGCTCCTCGAAGCTCGGGACGCAGAAGTCGGTGAAGGGCATCACCCGGCGCAGGATGGTCTCCCAGTCCGCGCGCCCCGCGTCGGAGCCGGGGTCGATGGCGGCAAAGTCGAGGCTCGTCGCGATTTCCTTCTCCTTGACCCTGCGGAACATCGAGACCAGCTCCTCGCCGTCGTTTTCGTACATTTTTCTCATGATCGGCGGATAGCCGAAGTGGAAGAGCACCGCGTCCTCCAGCATGTCGTCCGTGATGTCGGCGCCGGTAAACGTGTCGTTCGCCCCGGGATCATGCAGAAAAATCCTGTCTGTTCCCGGCACGGCGAGAACCACGGAGTAGGACGTCGAGCAGCCGCTGTCGACGACGAGGCCTCCGGCCCCGTACGACGCGGCAATCCGGCGGACCATGCCTCCGAAGGCGTCGTCCCCCACCTTGCCGGCCAGGGTCACGTCCGCGCCCAGGATCTTCAGGGCGATGCCCGTATTGGCGACGCTGCCTCCCGTGTGGACGTCGACGCCGCTCATGTGAATCAGTCTCCCCGGCACCAGCAGTTCGCTGATCCGTCCGTACTCCCGCGTCTCCGGGAAAACGGGCGTGATATCAAGACAGATGTGCCCCGCTGCGACCACTTTTCCGCTCATCCCGCACCTCCGTGTCCTCTGTCACATCGGACAGATCAGATATTTAACCGTCTCCAGAATGCTCACGATCTGATACTTCACGAGGAAAGCGATGGAGCTGTATTCCGGATAGCCGTTCTTCAGCACCCGCATCAGCGGCAGGACATACTTCTCCGTCTCTTCCACGTAACGGCACATCTTCTCCCGGGTAAAGGCGCCTCCCATCGTGGAGACGTTGCTGCACCGGTCGATGATCTTCACGACGCAGGCGTCGCCGCTGCCCGCGATTCTCTGATAATACCGCTCCTTCGCCTCTTCCTTCGTCATTCCCTCCGGCACGGAGAAGCTGACCAGCTCGACGATCTTTCTGACCCGCTCCGAGAAGGGGAGCTCCTCCGCGGACACCCCCGTGTCCTCCACCACGTCGTGGAGAAGGATCGCGGCCAGAAGGGCGTCGTCCCGGATGCCGAAGGCCGTCGCCTGACAGGCCATGAGCAGCGGATGATTGATATACAGCACATGGGCCGAGGAATACAGGCCCTGCCGCCGGAACTGGCCGATATGTCTCTCCCGCATGTAGTACAGCGCGCGGTAGGTCTCATCCAGCTTTTCCGCCGACGCGAAGGTCTTCATCCGGGTGAACATGTTGTCCTCGTGAAACAGCCTGTCCCTGAACGTGAAATGCTCCTGCGCGGTCAGGACCCCGGGCTCCCCCAGAAGCACGGAGTAGGGCGTGTTCGTCAGCTCGGCGATCTGCATCAGGTTCTCGATGTCGGGGAGATTGTGCCCGTTCTCCCACTTGCTGACCGCCTGGGTGCTGATTCCGATCTTCTCCGCCAGCTGTTCCTGTGTAAAGCTGCACTTTTTTCTCGCGTCGGCGATGCATCTTCCGATCCGCTTCACGTCCATCATGCGCTCCTCCCTCCTGCTGCGCCCGGCAGCCGCTTCTTCTCTCCGCCTGATCAGCGATAACGTCTCCTCGCCTTGATTGTATCAGGCTGGGAAGGCCCGCGACATACCCCGCAGGTTGAACCCGGATGACGCGCCGGTTGATGCGGGGAGCGGCCCGGCCCTGTCGAAGACCGCTCCGGCTCTACAGGACCCGGATAAACTGTTCCCGGATGCCTTCGAAGGATTCTCCCTCGAAGCCGAAGTCCTTCTCCTTGTAATTCCAGAGGGCGCGTCCGATCCCGTGGCGGTTCATGACGGCGTGGATGTCCTTCAGCCAGCGCAGGGCGGCCTGCCTGTCGGCCAGGTCGATCACGCCGTATTCGCCGCAGTACAGCGGGACCCCGTCCCGTTCCGCCTTTTCCACCGCCGGTGCGAAAATATCCTCAAAGAAGCCTTCCCCCGCCTGCCGGATACCTTCGTCGAAGATGGCCCCCGCCAGATCCTCCGACAGCGCCAGCTTCCTGACCGCGTCCCGGTAGACCGGGGTGCTCTCCGGGTAGCCGATCCGGAAATCCGAGGGCATGTTTTCCACCCAGTAGGCGCCCTGATGGGTGAAAATCAGCGGCTCGTAGCAGTGGAAATTGTAGACGATCCCGTCATCGAGAGGAATGTCCAGCAGCGGGACGCTGGTCACGCTGCTGTAGCAGACGCCGCCGATCACCAGACGGGCCTCCGGGACGATGGTCCTCATCAGCCGGACGTAATCTGACGCGACCCTGTTCCACGCGTCCGCCACGTCCCTGAGGACGACCTCGTTGAGAGGTTCGAAGGCCACCTGCCGCTGCCAGGGGGAGAACCGCTCCGCGATCCTGCGCCACAGGGCAAAAAACCGGCGCTGCAGCGCCTCGTCGAAGAAGAAGCGCTCCCGGTCCATGTCCTTCTTCAGCGGATCGAAGGAATAGCCGAAGCACTCATGCAGATCGATCAGCATATTCAGGCCGTTCTTCGCGCACCATTCCCTGCAGCGCTCCAGATAGAAGAAGCCGTCCTCCTTCGGCGTCCCGTCCTCCTCCTCCAGCAGGACATAGTCCACCGGAACCCGCACATGATCGAATCCCAGGGAGGCGATGTCCCGGATGTCCTCCTCCGTGATGAAGCTGTCGAAATGCGCCTTGTCGTAAGCGGCGAACTGGGAGATCCACCCGCCGAGATTCACGCCCTTCTGAAATCCCTCAAACGTCCTCATGGTTCTTTCCTTTCTTTCTCAGCCCTTCTTCCCCGGAGTTTCTTCCTCAGGGCTCCGGGCAGGTCCTCCTTCTTCGTGCTGCCGTCCCGGATGCCTGCCAGCGTCTTTCTGTGGCAGTACAGCGCCAGGACCACGTACACACATCCGGCCGCCGCCGCGGTCCTGTCCCTCAGGGCCGCCATGATCAGCGCGTAGACAGCCGGGATCACGACGCCGCCGATACTCAGATAGCCGGTCAGAAGCACCGTCAGCATCCCCGCGATGTTGGCGGCCAGTCCCGCGGGAAAATGGTAGAGCGCGATGGCGAGGCTGCTAGCCGCCACGCCCTTTCCCCCGCGGAATTTTCTCCAGACGGGAAAATCATGCCCTAACGTACAGCCCAGTCCCGCGAAAAGGACGTCGTTCCCCGCGGGATCCCGGAACAGCAGATGGGCCGCGAGCACCGCCAGCGCGCATTTCAGCAGATCTCCCGCCAGCACCAGCAGGCCCGGCTTCATCCCGAGATTTGCCATGATGTTCGCCATGCCGGGGTTGCCGGTGGTCCCGATCTCGGACGAAGACTTCCCGGCAAATTTCCGGGCGACGGCCTCGGCCGTCAGAAACATACCGAAACAGTAACCGATCAGAAGACTGATCACACACACGTCCGCACGCATCCGCATCCTCCGGAGATTCCGTACCGCTCCCCGCCGTCCCTTCCGGACCGCCGCACGGGAAAAGAGCGGTCTCATCCATACAGCCTCTATTCTATCATCCGGGAATCGTTAAGGCAAACGTCCGGAACGCACCGCTGTAAGCGTCCGGACAGCGCCGGGATGAACGTCGGGAACGCGTACGACAGGCATCCGGAACGCGGATAGGGGGGCGTCCGGAACGCGGATGGCAGGCGGCGGGAAAGCGGACAGGCCCCTCCGGTGCTCCCGGCCGTCACCGGAAGGACCGGAAGCTCTGGGGCGTCGTGCCGGTCATCTCCCGGAAAACCTTTCCGAAATAGCTGGCCGAGCGGTAGCCGCACAGCTCCCCGATCTCCGCCAGACTCAGCTCGGGCCGTTCCAGGAGAAGCAGCCTGGCCCGTCCGATCCGCACCCTCCTGAGACGGCTGACGATGGTCTCCCCCGTTCCCGCTTTAAACCTGGCGCAAAGATACTCCGGTGTCAGGCGGTACTCCTCCGAGAGCTGCCGGAGGGATACGTCCTCCCCGCAGTGCTCCTCGAGAAAGAGCAGGATATCCGACACGAGGCCGTCGGGGTCCTTCCAGGGAGCCGTTCTTTCCAGGGAGCTGCCCTCGGACAGGTCGAGAAGCGCGGAATAAAGCTCCTTGGAGAGCAGCCGGTGCTTCCGGGGCGTCTCGCTCATCACCAGCGTCTCAAACTTTCTCAGATGGGAAATCAGTCCTTCCTCCCCCGCGGCGGATCCTCCCGGCCGGTAGACGCCGGGCTCGGCCAGCCGCAGATCCGTCAGCAGCTTCTGACAGGAATTGCCGCCGAAGCCGAGGAAGGCCACTGTCCAGTCCCCGCCGGCGCTTTCGTACCGGTGCCCCGTGTGGGGAGGAATCACGGCGAACTGCCCCTCCCGCAGAAGGTAGTCCCTGCCCTCGATTCTGAAACGGCCCGACCCTGCCTCCCCGAAAATGATCTGCCACAGGGGCAGCCCGGAGGGCCGGTTTACTTTCTCCTGGAGATGCCCTGTCCCGAACATTCTGAGCACCAGGGGCGTGGCGGCGTACTGCCGCTTCGTCGTGCGGACGGTATAATCCACGGCGTCTGCTCCTTATCTTAATATTTTTATATGTTTATTAATATATTAATGTTCCATTTCCCGCTCTGTCAACTATAATAGAATCAGGTTCCGGCCCGGAGAGGGGCGGCCGGAAAACCGATAAAGATGTTCCGGACCATATCACGGAAAGCGAGGAGAAAAAATGAGCGTACCCTTTGTAAAAAATGACGAGCACGGAATTCCCACCCTGTATGTCGACGACCGTCCGTTTTTCTGCAGAAGCGGTGAGATTCACAATTCCAGCGCTTCCGACGCGGAATATATGAAGAAAAACGTCTGGCCGAACCTGCGCGGTCTTCACATGAACAGCGTGATCGCGCCGGTCTACTGGGAGCTGATCGAGGAGAAGGAAGGCGTCTATGATTTCTCGAGCGTGGATTCCCTCATCGCCCAGGCCGGGGAAGAGAACCTGAAGCTGATCCTTCTGTGGTTCGGTCTCTGGAAGAACGCGGAATCGATGTACGTGCCCGGCTGGATGAAGAAGGACACAAAGACTTACTTCCGGGCGGAGAAGGTCACCGGCGAACTCATGACGACCATCTCCCCCCTGTGCGGCGCCGCCGTGGAGAAGGACGCCGCGGCCTTTGCCGCGCTGATGGGACACATCCGCGACACGGACGGCGAGAAGAACACCGTCATCGTCATCCAGGTGGAGAACGAGATCGGCCTTCTGGGCACGGACCGCGATTACAGCGAAGCCGCCCAGGCCGCCTTCCTGGAAGAGGTCCCCGGAGAGATCTCGGAGAAGCGCGGGACCTGGAGCGAAGTATTCGGCGAGAACGCGGGGGAAGCCTTTATGGCGTGGCACTTCGCGAGGGCCGTGGAAAAAATCGCCTCCGCGGGCCGGGCGGAATATCCCCTCCCCTGCTACGCGAACGCGTGGCTGAAGCAGTATCCGTGGTATCCGGGATCCTATCCGTCCGGCGGACCGGTGGAGGACGTCCAGTTCATCTGGAGGAAAGCGGCTCCCTCCCTCTTCGCCTTCGGCCCGGACATCTACGTCCCCTACTGCGCGGACGTCATGGACAGCTTCGCCGTCGAGGGCAATCCCCTGGTCATCCCGGAGATCCGCAAGGACGCCGTGGCGGCCTCCTACGCTCTCTACGCCTACGCCGAGAAACACGCGGTCTGCTTCTCTCCCTTCGGAATCGAGGAGCTCGCGCTGGATCCGTCCCAGATCGACAGGCCCCCGATGGAAGTCATGATCGCCCTCAACATCGATCCCTCCGCCTTCGACACGACCGGCAGCAAGGATTATCTTGCCCGGGCCTATGAGCTGATCGACGAGATGGATCCGCTGTACCGCAAATACCGCGGCACAGATCACCTGAAGGGCTTCGTCCGGCACGGAGATCTGGATTACGGCACCTTCCTCCGTTTTGAGGACGTCGACATCGCGGTCGCCTACGACCCGAAGCAGACGGCGAAACCCCTCGGGGCGGGCGTCGTCTTCGAGCTCGGGGAGGGAAAATTCCTGATCGTCGGAACCTCCTGCGCGATGAATTTCCATGTGAAGCCCGGGAAGAACACCCGGCTGGACATCCTGAGGCTGGAGGAAGGAAAGCTCGAGGACGGCTGCTGGAAGCGCAGCCGGGTGCTGAACGGCGACGAAAAGATGTCTCTCCGCTTCGGCGATATGCCCCAGATGCGTCTTGTGGAGGTCTATGAATTTTAAAACGCCGCGTCCCGCAAAAAGCCGTGACGTTTCCTGCAGTTCCTTCCGGAAACCGTGACTATTCCTGCGGACGGAAAAAAAGCTCCGGGCAGCCTTGAAAGGCCGCCCGGAGCTTGCTTTCTGCTTTCGGCCGGGACTCAGGTGCCGCTCCCCGCTTCCGGGGTCACTCCGCCTTCTGTCTCCGCGCCTCCATTTTTTCAAGGAACTCCGGCCCGTAGCCGTAGTGCTCGACGACAAAGTCCAGGTCCTTGTCGCCCCTGCCCGACAGGCTCACCAGGACGGAGCCCGTGAGACCGCGCCTGGCGATCCGGATGGCGTGGGCCAGCGCATGGGAGCTCTCGATCGCCGGGATGATCCCTTCGTGTCTCGACAGCAGGAACAGCGCCTCGATCGCCTCGTCGTCGTCGACGGTCACGTAGCGGATCCTCTCCATGTCGTGGAGAAGGGCGTGCTCCGGGCCGGCGGCCGGGTAGTCGAGTCCGCTCGCGTTGGAGTAGACCGGGGCCGGATCGCCGTTCTCGTCCGCCAGCATGATGCTCTTGAAGCCGTGCATGATTCCCTCCACGCCGTAGGTGATGGAGGCCGCGTGATCGCCCAGCTTCGGTCCCCTTCCGAGGGGCTCCACGCCCACCAGCTCCACGGGATCCGCGAGGAACGGCGTAAACATGCCGATGGAATTGGAACCGCCGCCGACACAGGCGATCACCTGGTCCGGCAGATGTCCCGTCTGGGATTTGAACTGTTCCCTCGCCTCCTCGCCGATGCAGAACTGGAAATCCCTGACCATCAGCGGGAAGGGATGGGGACCGGCCGCGGTTCCGATGCAGTACACCGCGGTCTTGTATTCCTTCGCGTAGGCGATGAAGGCGGCGTCGACCGCTTCCTTCAGGGTCTTAAGGCCGAAGGAGACGGGGATGACGTTCGCGCCCAGCAGCTTCATGCGGGTCACGTTCGGGGCCTGCTTGGCGATGTCGACCTCGCCCATATAGATGTCGCACTCCAGTCCGAAATAGGCGGCCGCCGTCGCGAGGGCGACGCCGTGCTGGCCCGCGCCGGTCTCGGCGATCAGCTTCTTCTTGCCCATGTATTTTGCCAGAAGCCCCTCGCCCATGCAGTGATTCAGCTTGTGGGCGCCGGTGTGGTTCAGGTCCTCCCTCTTCAGATAGATCTGGGTCTTTCCGAGGAGATTCGAGAGATTCTGGCAGTGATAGAGCGGCGTCGGACGTCCCTGGAAATCCCTGCGGATCCGGCGCAGCTCCGAGATGAACTGGGCCGACTGGGCGATGGTGTTGTAGGCCTCGGCGTATTCGAAAAACGCCTTGATCAGCTCGGGATCCTCGAGATAGTTGCCCCCGTATTTTCCGAAATAGCCTTCCGCGGACGGGTATTCCTTGAGATAGTTGTCAAAGTCTCTGTACTTGTTCATCATGATGTCCTTTCCGGGATTATTTGTTCCGATTATACCACAATTCCCCGTCAGCAGAAAGACAGGCCGGCATGGGGGCCTGCGCGGCTTCCTGTATGGGCCTGCGCGGCTTCCTGTACGGGGCGGCGCGGCCTCCTGCGCGGAGCGGCGCAGCTTCCTGTATGGGACGTCGCGGCTTCCTGTACGGGGCGGCGCGGCCTCCTGCGAGGAGCGGCGCAGGGGCCGGTACGGAGCGCTGCGGCTCGGGCCTCACGGACCCGTATACACCTGGCCGTTGTGCCAGACGTCCTGCCGGAGCTCCCCGGGAATCACCCTCCGGGCGATCTCCTCCTGCCGGAGATGCTCCCCGATCACGAGAAATACCTCCTGTCCCTCCGCGCACTCCTTCAGGGAGATTTCCCCGCGCACGGCGTTGAGCTCGTACCACTGCCCGCCCTCGCGGTGAAAACCCTTGACGCGGAAGACGCCGCCATATTCCGGGGGTGCGGCAAAGAGTTCCTCCGTCAGAGCCTTCAGCTCCGCCAGGGTCAGAGGCATCTTCAGAAAATACAGGGTCATGAAGCCGTTGTCGTCGGCCACCCGCATCTTGACGTAGTCCGCCGGACGGATCCCCGCGGCGGCAAAGCGCCTGAAATCCGCCTCCCCGAAGTCGTCCCAGCTCTTCGTGAGCACCTCTTCCTCCGAGAAGGTTCTCTCACATCCGAAGGAGGCCATGGCCCTGTTGATATGACGGATAGTTTCCCTGATTCTGTCCCGTCCGGCTCCGGCGGTGTGGCTCATCACGACGGTGCCCGCGTTTGAGAGCTGGGAGACGAGAAAATAGTCCGACTCGCGGCTCAGCCCGTCCGGCAGGCCCGCGTCCACGATCCCGATCACGCTGCCCGCCTCGTAGAAGCGGTCGATCGGTTCATCGTGGAGGAGATCAAAAAACTCGTCGGTATCAAAGATACCGGAAGGCTCCACCAGCACACGGTCAAAGCCTCTCATCGCCATGGAGATGAGCTTGGTCCTGAAGCGGCGCACGTGGCAGTCGTAATCGCAGCCTCCCGCGATCATTTCCAGCTCGCAGCCCGCTTCCTCCAGCTCACGGAGCAGAAGCATGTCGACGTTTACCGCGCCGTAGTCGTTTTCGAGTATGGCGACCCTGAGTCCCTCCCCGGTCAGATAGGAGGCGTAGCGTTTGATGAAGGTAGTTTTGCCGGAACCGAGGAATCCGGTGATCAGATCTATT
>CACYDL010000187.1 GCA_902773195.1 uncultured Lachnospiraceae bacterium | reverse complement strand
TTTACATAAAATCCGTGGGTCCCGATCACATATTCCTGGGCGTCCGTCACCTCCCGGATGCGCTCCTGCATCTCCGCCGCCCTGTCGTGCTTCGTATTCACGGAGTAGACGCTGATGGCGCTGAGAATCACGTGGTGCTTCCGGTAGACCTCGAGGGTGATCTCGCGGGTCAGCTCGTCCAGCTCGACGGCGGAGTACGTGTCCGGCACCTCGATGTGGATCGAGCCGATGTAGTTGTTGGGACCGTAGTTGTTGAGGACCAGGTCGTAGGCCCCGCTCACGTCGGGGAACGACGTCACGGTCGCCTTGATCCCCCTGGCGAGCTCCGCGTCCGCCCTCTCGCCCAGAATCTGCGACAGGGTATTCCTGAGCATGTCGACGCCGGATTTGATGATGATGACGGAGATCACCGCGGCGAGATACGCCTCCAGCGAGGGTCCTCCTGCCATATAGATCATCGCGGCGGCCAGCGTCGAGGCGGAGATCACGGAGTCAAGGACCGCGTCCTCCCCGGAGTTGACCAGGGAGTCGGAGTTCACCTTTTTTCCGACGCCCTTGACGTAGCGCCCCAGAAAGATCTTGACCAGGACGCCCGCCGCGACGATCACCAGCGCGGGCACGGTGTAGGCCGGAAGCTCCGGGTGAAGGATCTTCTTCACTGACTCCGTCAGAGACGTGATGCCGGCGTAGAGCACGATCACGGCGATGATCATGGCGCTCAGGTATTCGACCCTTCCGTGGCCGAAGGGGTGCTTGCGGTCCGGCTCCTTGGCGGCCAGCTTCGTCCCGATGATCGTGATCAGGGAGGACGCGGCGTCGGACAGGTTGTTCACCGCGTCCAGGACGATGGCGATGGATCCCGTCAGAAAGCCCACGACCGCCTTGAAGGCCGACAGCAGGACGTTGGCGATGATGCCGACCGCGCTGGTGCGAACGATGATCCGGCCGCGGGCGTCCTCCCCCGCCGCCTTGGCGCGGCTCTTTTCCGGCAGCTTTCCTTCACCTGTTCCCGAGCATCCCATTGTGTTCACCTCCGGCAGAACTGTTTCTGCTTATTATACATCAAATTCCCGAAGCGGCAAGAGGTGGGACGTCCCGAAGACGAAACGGCGGGCAGACGGAGTTGTCCCGAACCGGCGGAAAGACAGGGATGCCCCGAAATGCGGACTCCTCTTCCCCCTGATTTCTGCTATACTGAAGGCGGAGCGGTCCGCCCCTTTCCGCTTCCCTGCCTGTTCATAAACCTCACGAAGGAGATCTCCATGTACCGCTGTTCCGGAAATGCGATCAACGGCATCCGCCTTCACTCCCTGAAAGGCCGGCACCGATACTGCAGCCGCAGCTGCTCGGTCCTGGCCCTCTTTGAGGGCGCCCTGCGCCTGGACCTGCCCGGCGGAAGAGAATGCAGCGCCTCCGGGGAGGGCGTCTTCTGGCTGCCGCCCGGCGCGGAGGCCGTCGTCTCTGCCGGCGGCGAAGAGCCGGCGGTCCTGCTGGTTATGCGCCAGGACCCGGTCTTCGTCCTCGAGTCTCCGGCCGGAGAGGCGCTTCTTTCCACCTGCTTCGGTTCTGACAGGGACGCCTCCCTGCTCGGCCTTCTTCCCGTTCTGAGGGAGCTGGCGGAATTCGCCTCCCCGGACGCGGATCCCGGATGCCTGAGGGCGGGAAGCCTTCTCCTCTCCTTTCTCGACCAGCTGGGGAGCCTCCTCCCTACCGGTCAGGAGGACGGCGGCCCGGAGCTGAGAGACGCCGGGCGGAAGCTGAAAAACCCCGCCCTTGTCTCCTGGATGAGACAGGGCCTCCGCGGACCGGTCAGCCTGCAGGAGGCGGCGGAGCGCTGCGGCCTCACGCCCCAGTATCTCGCCTCGTTTTTCAGGAAGACCATGGGCTGCACGCTTCTGGAGTACATGGGGCGGAGAAAGGCGGATCTCGCCCTGCGCTGTCTGGCGCGCGCCGGCCTCTCGGCCGAAGACGCCGCTGCCGCCGTGGGCTTCCGCTCCGTGGACGCCTTTGAAAAAAGCGTGCGGGCGGCGGCCGGACAGGGATGGGCGGAGGTGATGGCCGCACGCCCCTGCCTCACGGAGGATTTTCCCGCCGAAACCGTCGTCCCGGACACGGCGCTCCCGCGGAGAACCGGGCAGATCCTGCCCGCCGGGCACGGCGCGGCGCGCCATCTCCCGGCTTCCGCGCGCCTTCTGCCTCCCGTTTTCGCGGACTGCTCCGGGGCGAAGGAGGAGCTGTCCGACTCCTGGCGGATGATCATCAACGTCGGGCCGGCCCACGCCATGTCCTCCGAGAAGCTGCGCTTCCAGCTCCGGGAAATGCGGGCCCGCGTCCCCTTCGTCTACGCGAGATTCTATCAGATCCTCGACCTGGTGACGCTGCAGAAGTCGGGCGGCCGGGTCCTGTTTGACTTTGAGCAGTGCTTCCAGCTCCTGGACTTTCTCAGATCCGTCGGCTTCCTCCCGATGCTGGAGCTGGGACACGTCGATTACCGTCCCGTTCCGGGCATCGCGGCCGACTACTATATGAGAAGCGACATGGACATCGCGACCTATCTCCGGCGCGAGCAGGAGATCCTTCCCGAATTCATCCGGGCGGTCTGCAACCGCTACGGCAGGGCCTATGTCGGAAAGTGGATCTTCGAGTTCCATTTCAGCTTTACGAGCGACCGGGAATTCACCTTTCACCAGTTTCTGCAGCAGTACCGGAAAATGGAGCGCTCCATCCGCGCCCTGATTCCCGAGGCCGGCGTCGGCGGATGCGGGTTCACCGTCTCCGTGTCCGAAAAAACGCTGTCGTCGCTCTATGAGATGATCGCTGCCTCCGGCGTGCGCATGGACTTCCTGAGCTTTCACGTCAACGGCATCACCTCCGAGAAGGCGCGAACCGAGGAAAAGCTCTTCCTGGCGTCGTCCCCTCTCTTCGTCGACCGGCGTCTCGACCAGATTCTCGCCCTGACGGAGGTGCATTTCCCGGGCGTTCCTCTCTACGTGACGGAGTACGGCTTCGCCCATTACACCGAAAGCTTCCTCAGCGACTCGGTGTTTCAGTCCACCTTCATCTGCCGCTTCCTGAACCGCTGCATGGACCGGTTCGCCGGGCTCGGCTGCTATATGCTTTCGGACATTTCCCTTCTCCGGGGGCGGTCGGAGGAGATGTTCTTCGGCGGCAGCGGCCTCTTCAACTGCAGCTCGCTGCTCAAGCCCTCCGGCTACGCATTCCGGTTTTTCTCTCTCCTGGGCAGCACGGTTCTCGCCCGGGGGGAGGATTACCTGGTCACGGGGCGGTCCCTCTACAGCTTTCAGATTCTGACGTTCCGGCACGCCGACATCTCCCCGGAGCTGTGCGGGAGTCCCGCGGCGGAGGACGTGCTCGCCTATGAGCAGTCACTCGTCGAAAACGGTCCGCCGGAGGAACGGAGCTTCCGCATCAGCGGGGCGATTCCCGGCCTGTACCTGAAGAAGACCTTCCGTCTCCACCCGGAGGCGGGGAACGTCCTGTCGCTGTGGAAGAAGCAGGCCCCCGACATTCACAGCATCAACGGCTACGAGCTCTGGTTCTTCGAGCACGCCGCCTATCCGGACATCAACATAGAATCCGTCAGCGTCGACGACAGCGGCGTCATCTCCGTCAGCGCGGAGGTCCGCCCGCTGGAGACCGCCCTGATCCTGTTCGACCATATCACACAGATCTGACAAGGAGACCCGCATGCCGGCACCCAACGATTATCCCCTGCTGTTCCTCAGCCAGAAAAAGCTTGAAAGGCCGGAGACCTGCCGGAGCCGGAGCCTCAATCTCCTGTTCTGTCTCTCCGGAAAAATCGAGATCGCGCAGGACGACGGAAAGACGGAGATCCTGCCCGGCGACAACCTGCTCCTGATCCGGAGCGACGTCTCCTATACCGTCACGCCCCTCGATTCCTCCGTCATTCTCCACATGGGGATCCTGCCCCGGTTCATCGAGGAGTACGTCTGCCCCGAGCAGCAGCTCTTCTGCGACTCGGTCTCGGAACCCTACGCGGATTACAGCCGCGTCAAGCGCCTCATGACCGTGATCGCGTCCGAGTACCTGGATTACACCCAGGATCACCGTCTCACGATCCAGGGATGGCTCTTCCATCTCGCCGACGAGCTGGCGGGGAACTTCCGGAGCCGCCGCGCCGGCACGGACTCGCCGGAGGAATACGACAGCCGGATGCGGGAGATCGAGGACTATGTCGGCAGAGGCTACAGGGGGACGCTCTCCCTCACAGATCTGGCGGAGCATCTCCACCTGACGCCCCAGTACGTCTCGAAATACATGAAGCGCCGCTTCGGCATGACCTTCAGCGCCTATCTGAACCGGATCCGGACGGAATCCGCGATGCGCGAGCTTTGCCACACCGGACAGGGAATCACGGAGACGGCTCTCTCCAACGGATTCTCCAACGTCTCCACCTTCAACCGGCATTTCCGGGAGCTCTACGGCATGTCGCCCCGGGAATTCCGGGCGGAGCACGCCGCCGGCGCCGCATCGAGCGAGGAGCTCCTGCCCTATTCCCTCCAGCAGGACGCCTCCTCCTTTTTCGAGGTCTCCCCCCGCCGGCACGTGACCGCCGACGTCGGGACTTATGCGCCTTTTACAAGAAATCTGTGCTCTCTCATCAACATCGGGCAGGCCATCAACCTCATCGACATCGATTTCAGGAGGCGCCTTCTCACCGCCCACAGGGCGCTGGATTTCCAATACGTCAGGATGGAGAATATGATCAGCAGCTCCGTGATTCTCCGCATCGCGGATACGGGGCAGTACAGCATGGCGTATCCGGCGGAGATCCTGGACTTTCTTCAACACAACGGCCTCGTCCCCTTCATCGAGCTCAGCAGGAATTCGCTTCACTCGCTGAACACCCTGATGGGCATCAGCGACGCCCCGCAGATTCTCCGCCACGGGCCGGCGTACCTCCGGCAGCTGGAGGAATTTCTGCGTTTCGCCGTGAACCGGTACGGACAGGACTGGTGCGACCGGTGGCTCTTTGAATTCTACAAACCCGCCTCCGTCTCCGCGGAGCTCTACGCGGAGGAATACCGCGCCGTCCGGAGCCTGGTCCGGAGCATCCTGCCCTCCGCCAGCATCGGAGGGCCCGGCTTCAGCCTCTCCGAGTCCTCCGACGACTTCCTTGTCTTTCTTCGCGAGATGAAAAACACCGGCGTCCTGACGGATTTCCTCTCCATGCGCTTCTTCGCGATCCAGTACGAGTCGGGAAGCAAAGGCGGCTCCATGAATCTGTCTTCCGCCTCCCGTTCCCTGGAGCGGCAGCTGAAATGGGCGCTGCAGAGGCTGCGGGAGATCTGGGGCGGCTCCGTCCCCCTCTACATCACGGAGTTCAACTCCTGCCTCCTGCCGGACACCTATATCAGCGCCACCTGCTTCCAGGCCCCGTTCCTGTGCCGCAGCCTGCTGCTCATGCACGAGGATGCGCCGCTCATCGGCTACTGGATGCTGAGCGATTCGGCCTTCACCCTCCCGAACCGCACCGGCCGGATGTCCGCCGGCGTCGGTCTCTTCGATAAATCCGGCATCGCCACGCCCGCCTTCCACGCCCTGGCGCTGCTCCGGAAGCTCGGAGACAGGCTGGTGCGGCAGGGCGAGCACTACTGCATCAACATCAGCGGCCCGGACCACTACCAGGTCCTCGCGTTCCATTACGCCGGATTCTCGGATTTCTCCTCCATGCAGAGCAGCGAGCACCGCTCCTTCCGGAACGTCTACGCCTGCTTCGAGGACCGGGCGCCCGTCGACATGGATTTCACCCTGACCGGGATCCGGCCCGGCGTCTACCGGATCCACCGGTATCTGCTGGACCGGATGCACGGCAGCGTCTTCGATATCCGTCTGGGCTCCTTCCGCGCCGGCAATCTGGACGAGGACGACTATCTGAACAAGACGAGGTCCCTCAGCCTGGAGGACCGGGAGTATCTGCAGAAGGCCTGCGTCCCCGAGGAGAGGACCATCTACGTCACCGCCGGGACCGAGCTTACGCTCGACATCCGGCTGGCCGTCCACAACGTATGTCTCTGGGACATCCGGATGGAGATGTGACGCCCCCGCCGCATTGCGCGGCGCGCTTTCGGCCGTTTCGCGAACTCCTCCGCCGTTCCGCTGAGCCCTCCGCCGTCCCGCCGACTCCTCCGTCGTCTCCTGCGCGTCCCCGGGCCTTCGCCCGTCAGAGCGCGCCCGGGGCGCGCGGACACAAAAAAAGCCGCCGCACCGTGGTGCGGCGGCCGCGTTTTGCTGCCGTCATTCTTTTACGCCGCCCATCGCGATACCCGCGATGAAGGCCTTCTGGAAGAACGGGTAGGCGATCATGACCGGAATCACGCCGATCACCGCCATACACATGCGGATCGAGTTGCCGGGCATCTTTGCCACCGCCGCGCCCGCCGCCGCCGTGTTCGACATGGAGGCCAGCGCGCTGATGTTGTCAATGATGCTCTTCAGCAGCTGCTGCAGCGAATACAGGTTCGTGTCGCTGATATAGTACAGACCGTTGGTCCAGTCATTCCAGTAGCCCAGCGCCACCATCAGGCCGATGGTCGCCAGAATCGGAAGGGAGAGGGGAAGCACGATCCGGAAATAGATCAGCAGCTCGCCCGCCCCGTCGATCTTCGCCGCCTCCACCAGGGCCGGGTGGATGTTGGAGCTGAAGTTGTTTTTGTAAAGAATGATGAAGAAGCCGTTCATGATCAGGGTCGGGAAGATCAGGCCCCAGATCGTGTTTTTCACGTGGAAGAGCTGCGTCCACATGATATAGGACGGAACGATACCTCCGTTGAACAGCATGGTGAAGAACACCAGGAACGTCAGGATGTTCGCTCTCTTGTAGTCCTTTCTCGACAGCACCCAGGCCAGCATCGGCCCGATGAGCAGCGAGATGCAGGTGCCCACCACCGTGATGAGGATCGTCACGCCGTAGGACTTGAAGATCTTCACGGCGTTGGAGCTCATCAGGTACTGATAGGCGTAGGTCGAGAACTGCCTGGGGATAAACGAGTAGCCCTCCCGGATCAGCGCGCTTTCGTCCGTCAGGGACGAAGAGACCAGCAGGATGAAAGGCAGGATCGCGCAGGCTGCGAATATCGAAAGAATGATGATGATCAGCGCCTCAAAGCGCTTGTCCGACGAACTTCTTACACTCGAATCTTCCATTTGCTCTCCTCCTTTCCTTTAGAACAGCGCGTTCTCTTTGTCATGCCGCCGCACGATCATGTTGACGACAAAGACAAGGATGAACCCGACGATGGCCTGATAGGTACTTGCCGCGGAGGATACCGAGATGTTGTTCATCGTCATGAGCATTCGGTACACGTAGGTGTCGACGGTGTTGGTCACGTCGTACAGGGCTCCGGAGTTCAGAGGCACCTGATAGAACAGACCGAAGTCCGAGTAGAAGATACGCCCTACCTGCAGCATGGTCAGGGTGATGATCGTGGGCTTCAGAAGCGGGAGCGTCACATAGCGCAGCTGCTGCCACTTCGAGCATCCGTCCACCTTGGCCGCCTCGAGCACGCTCTTGTCGATTCCGACGATCGAGCTCAGGAAGATGATTCCGTTGTAGCCGATCTGCTTCCAGATAAAGATGAAGACCAGGATAAAGGGCCAGTACTTTTTTTCCGCGTAGAAGTTGATCGCCCTGCTCTCGCCCAGGATGTGGTTGACGAGACCCGTCTCGTTGCTCAGGAACGCGTAGACGATGTAGGCGACGATGACGTAGGAAATCAGCTGGGGCAGCAGGATCGAGGTCTGGAAAAATTTCTGAAGAAACTTGTTGGTGATGCCGGCAAGGCAGATGCCCACGACCACGCCGGTCAGGATGCCCAGCACGATGAAGACCGCGTTGTAGGCCAGTGTGTTCCGCGTGATGATCCAGGCGTTGCTCTGGAAGAAGTTGCCGTTGCTCTGGAACAGCATCTTGAAATTGTCGAAGCCCACCCAGGGACTGCCGAGAATACCCTTGCTGTAGTCCACCTTCTTGAAGGCAATCGCGATACCCACCATGGGAATGTAGTTGTTGATGACGAAATACAGCATTCCCGGAATCGCCATGAAGTCCAGCATGGAGACCGTCTTGTTTCTGTACAGGACGATCAGCGTGCGGATCAGCACATAGAAGGCGAGTACCATCAGGATCACGCTGCCGTACTCAATATGTACTTTTTTCGCCTTTTTCAAGGTCGACGCAAGCCCGGACGAAAGATACAGATTCATGGCGATCACGAGCAGTGCGGAAAGGGCCGCGATTCCCGCGTAGAGGCTCTTCGCGTTCCTGACGGCAAGAACGCCCATCAGAAGAATGAGCACGCTCAGGACGATGGCCAGGATCATCGGGACGGAACCCGTCATGGCCACTTTGCCGTCCTCGGAGGCGAAGCCCCTGATGAGACCGAGACCGCTCACCTTGTAGTTGACCTTCTGATAACGGTAGCCTGCAAACGGAAGGAAAAAAGCGGCAACCATCACGAGTCCCGCCGCGATCAGATCGGGCATACCGGATATGCCTTTTTTCTTTTCCATATTTACTCCTTCATTTGACCGGCCGGGCGGCGGGGATGTCCCGCCGCCCGTACGGCAGTTGTCAAGTCAGCTCAGTCAGACGTTCCGCGCTTCAGCCGTTCTCGGCGAGCCAGGCGTCAAGCTGTCCCTGGTAGGCCTCGATCAGCTGCTCGATGCCGGCGGCCTGAAGCTTGTCCAGGAACTCGGCGTAGGTCGCTTCCCAGTCGCTGGCGGAGCCGGAGTCGAGGATCGGATGATACTGGTTGCAGACGTCGTGGCAGGCCGTCACGATGTTCTCAAGGCCCGTGTTGTCCACGGTGAAGCCCATGTACTTGGAAACTTCCGCGTTCTCGAAGGACTCTCTCTGCTGCGCGCGGATGTCCGCGGCGTCGCCTTCCCACGGGATGGTCAGGTCTCTGTTGCCGTAGAGGAAGTCGCCGGTGTGGTAACCCACCGTGTCCGCCGTGACGCCTTCCGGATAGGTCGCCATGCCGTCCTCGTTGCGGACCCAGTTCACGCCCTCGATACCCCAGGCAAGGAGGTTGTTGAGGTCTTCATTGAGGAAGAGGTAGTTGAGGTAGCGGACAGCCGCTTCCGGCTCGGTGGCGGTGACGGGGACCGCGTATCCGAACTTGGTCGTGCTGGACGTGGCGATCTTCGAATAGACGATCGTGTTCTCGATCAGGTCATAGCCCGTGGCGGCCTGGGAGGCCTCGAGGGATCCGATCTCCGCGGAGCGGATTTCGGCGAAGCCGGAGCCCGCCTTCACCAGCGTGTCGGAGTAGTCCTGCGTGGTCATGGCGTCCTTGTAGATGATGCCGTCCTGATACCACTTGGCCGCAAGTTCGGCCATGTACTTGTAGTCGTCGGTATTGTAGTAGCTGACGACCTTATCCGTCTCCGGATCCGCCATGATCATGTTGTAGCCGTCGCCGAGGCTGTCATACCAGTAGGCGTCGTCGAAGCTGTCTCCGCCCGCGCGGAACGGTCTCGGGAAGAGGACCGTGCCTTCCGCGTCCGTGTTGACGAAGGCGGCCATGCCGCTGTTGTCGACGATCTTCTTGACCGCTTCGCCCAGCTCGGTCCAGGACTTCGCGTTCTGGATGTCCTCGGTCACGCCGGCTTCATCCGCCAGGTCTTTTCTGACGAAAACCACCTGGCCGCCGCGCAGGACGATGAAGTTCGTCACGCCGTAGATGGCGTCGCCGAAGGAGGTTCCCCTGATGAGGTCGCCCTCGAGCTCCAGAAGGTCCTGCCCTTCCTCTTCGAGATACTCGCTGATGTCGAGGAGCTGGTTGGCCGCGCGGTAGGAGACGTAGGAAGCGCCCGGAACCGGCGTGAACATGATCAGGTCAAGCTTCTCGCCGGCCTGGATCTGCATCGGGATCTGGGTGCCGTAGGTCGCCGCGTCATACCAGGAGATATTGGCGTGGACGTTGATCTCGTCCTCGATGATCTCGTTGACGGCGTCGACGATGGGCTGCGTGAGGCTCTGGTCCATCGGGGCGAAGCTCATGAGGGCGATGTTGATCTCGGCGAGATCCTCATCGTCTTCTTCGTCGTCCGCGTAGACGTTGACCGCGCCGGCGTAAGCCATGGCGGGAACCGCCGTAACCGCGAGCGCCGAGGCGAGAAGCAGGGAAAGCAGTTTCTTTTTCATAGTGTGTCCTCCTTATCATTTTGCAGGGCTTGTGTCTGCCCTGAGTTTCACACGTTTGTTCTTCGGGCGGCGCGCCCGGGAATCACTGATACTTCTGAAACACGTTTTCCAGCACGGCCGTCATCATCCAGACGGCGAGAACCGGCATGAAAAGGACCGCGACGGGCATGACATACACGACGGCGGCGGCGAAGACCAGCAGAAGAAGCAGGATCAGCGAGGCGCCCAGGTGGCGGATCATCAGGACCAGGGCGTTTTTGAGGATCTGCTTCAGGCGGTTCTCGTAGACCGCGATCTGCGCGAATACCCAGACCGCGTAGACCGTCAGCAGGATCTGAAAGATCCGGATCAGCACGTACATGTTTCCGACGGCGTTTCCGCTCTCCAGAAACGCTTTCAGGATCCGGACATCGGTCTCAAAAACAAAGAGCAGGGCCGCCAGAACCGTCCCGGCGGGAAGCGCCTGTCTCCAGTTCCTCTTCACGGCTCCGAAAAAAACGGAAAACACATAGCCGCGGTTGTTCTTGAGATTTCTGTCCGCCACCGTGTACAGGGCGGTAAAGGAAAGGCCTGCCGTGACGACGGGCACGCAGAGGAGAAGAAAAAGAATCCCCGTCCCCACGATCGCCCACAGCTTCCGGAGAAGCATCATCAAGGGCCCGTCAAAGTCAAACAGCTTCATAGATCATCTCCGATATTCTGCGGCTCTGAACCTTCTTCTGTGAATATTATAAAGGATTCAGTCCGAAAAGTCTCTCAAAAATAAACTATACCGCCCCGATTTTGCCGCAAAATTTAATCTGCTCTTTCCCGTCAGGCGATATAGTTTAATAATTTCAAAAAAATATTAATTTCCCGGCCGGCTCTTCCGCCCCCCGGGAAACGGACACCGGGGAAGCAGCGCCGGGGTTCGGGCACCGGAAAACAGTGCCGGGATCCGGGCCCCGGACGCGCTCCCGCGCCTCTCCCTCCGGATGAAAAAAGGACCGCCGCGCCGCGCGGCAGTCCCCTGTACCGGCATTCTCTTCCCTCGGGAATCATGCCGCCTTTTTTCTTACCTTTGCCTGCTGCTGCAGCGTGTCATAGCCGATGGAGGCCATCAGGATGATGCCCTTGACGACGTACTGCGAGTAGACGTCCAGGCCGATCATCTGCATTCCGTTGGTCAGGACGCCGAGGATGAGGCATCCGACGACCGCGTCGGACACGCGCCCGGCGCCGCCGATGAAGGACACGCCGCCCAGCACGCACGCGGTGATGGCGTCAAACTCGACGCCCGGGCCGATCAGCGAGCTGGCGGAGCCGCCGCGGGAGGTGAGGATCACCGCGGAGATGCCGAAGAGAACGCCCGCGAGCATGAAGGTCTCCAGCTTGATCATGCCGACGTTGACGCCCGCGAGTCTCGCGGTCTCCGGGTTGCCGCCCACCGCGTAGATGAAGCGCCCGAAGCAGGTCTTCGAGAGGATGAAGTGGATCACGAGGGCGACCACGATCGCGATGATCACCGGGACCGACACGGCGCCCACATATCCCTGGCCGATGCTCAGATAGCTCTGGTCAAAGTTATAGAAGGATTTCGACTGGGACATGATGTAGGAGATACCCTTGAACATGGTCATCGTCGCCAGCGTGACGATCATGGGGTGGATCCGGAGGATGTTTGCCATCGCGCCGTTGAAGCCGCCCAGGAGCACGCCCACGAAAATGCCGAGAACGACCGCCAGAGGCACCGGCACGCCCCGCTCCATCAGGAGGGCGATGCTGACGCCGATCACGGCGAGGGCCTGTCCCACGGAGAGGTCGGTGCCGCCGCTGATCATGATCATCGCCACGCCGATGGTCGCGACGATGAAGTAGGCGTTCTGGGTCAGGATGTTCATGATGTTCCTGAAGGAGCGGAAGTTCGGCGAAAGGATCGCGAACACCGCGACGATCAGGATCAGGATCAGCCACATCATGTTGCTCTTGATAAATGCCTTAAAACCTGTATTTTCCATAATTAAATCTCCCTGTGCGTCTTACGTGTCTCAGCCGGCGGACGCCATGCTGAGGATGGCTTCCTGGGAGAACTCCTCCCGCTTCAGCTCGCCTGTGATTTTTCCCTCGGAGAGAACGATGATCCGGTCCGACATGGCGAGAAGCTCCTCCATGTCCGAGCTGACCATGATGATCGCCCTGCCTTCCGACGCCAGCCTGTTCATCAGCTCGTAGATCTCCGCCCTGGCGCCGACGTCGATGCCTCTCGTCGGCTCGTCGAAGATGACGATATCCGTGTCGGCGAGAAGAACCTTGGCCAGGACCACCTTCTGCTGGTTGCCGCCGCTGAGGTTCTTCACCAGCTGCTTCGTGGAGGGCGTCTTGATGTTGAGGAGGCTGCGGTACCTCTCTCCCGCCTCCCGGATCTTCTTCTGATCCACCAGGCCGCCGGTGGTCAGGCTCCTGATATTGCCCATGCTGATGTTCCACTCGATGGACTGGTTCAGGAAGCATCCCTGCATCTTCCGGTCCTCGGGGATGAGGCCGATGCCGTTGGCGATGGCCTGCTTCGGGCTCTTGATCTCCACGGGCTTCCCCTTGACGCTGACGGTCCCGCTGAGCTTTTTGTCCGCGCCGAAGATCACGCGCATGAGCTCCGTCCTGCCCGCGCCGACGAGGCCGGCGACGCCGAGGATCTCCCCCTTGTGGAGCTCGAAGGAGCACCCGGTGTTGGAGTAGCCGGAGACGTTCTCCGCCTTCAGCACCACCTCGTCCGTGGCGCAGCTCACCCGGGGGCCGCTGCTCTTCAGTTCTCTTCCGACCATGAGGGCGATCAGCCTGTCCCTGTCGGTTCCGGCCGTCGCCACGGTATCCACGTACTGGCCGTCTCTCATGACGGTGATCCGGTCCGTGACGGCGAAGAGCTCGTCGAGGCGGTGGGAGATGTAGATGACCGCCTTGTTCCTCGACTTGAGGTCGGCGATGATCTTGTAGAGGTTTTCCACCTCCGCCATCGTCAGCTGGGCCGTCGGCTCATCCATGACGATGATCCGGGGATCCTTGGAAATGGCCTTGGCGATTTCCACCAGCTGCTGCTTGGCGGGGGGCAGCTGTCCCACCAGCGCCTTCGGATTGAGCCGGATATTGTACTCGTCGAAGATCGCCTGGGTGGTGCGGATCTGCTGCTTCATATCGATGATGCCGCGCATCTGGCTGCCGAGGCAGACGTTTTCCGCGACGGAAAGGCCCGGAATCAGGTTGTACTCCTGATAGATGACCTCCACTCCGTTCTCGCGCGACTGCTGGGGCGTCATGTGATCAAATTCCTTCCCGCCGAGCCAGATGCTTCCTCCGTCGTTCCTGACGGCGCCGGAGAGCACCTTGATCAGCGTGGATTTCCCGGCTCCGTTCTCCCCGAGAAGCGCGTGGACTTCCCCCGCGCAGACCTCGAGGCTCACCTTGTCGAGAGCGACGACGCCCGGATACAGCTTGGTTATGTCCTTCATTCTGAGGACGACATTCTGCTCCATATTCGTCTCCTTTTATTGTTGAAAGAGAACGGCCGCTGCCGTTTCCCTCTTTGCGGGACGCGGACCGCGGAAGCGGCTCCCCTCTTCCGCCGCACCTCCGCGGCGGCCCGCCGTCCTGAAAAAAAGAGCTCCTGTGGATTCTCACAGGAGCTCCGAAAAGTCCGAAATTATTCGGCAGCCTCCTCTGCTGTGGAAGCGGCGCCGCCCATGAGGCTTTCCGCCGTGAGCTTGAACGCGCTGCCGCTGACGGACTGGATCTCGCCGCCGTCCAGATAGGGCTGGATCGCCTTGGCGAAGTCGTTGATCGTGTCGCCGATGGTGCCCATGGAAACCGTTCCGCGGAGGACCGCTTCATCGCCTGCGGAGGCGACGATGGCCGCGTCGATCTCCTCGGTCTCGTCCACGCCGAAGACCGCGAAGTGGGCCTTGTCCTCGACCGGGGAGGCCGGGCTCATGACGAAGGAGTTGGCCGCGACGGCCGGCGTGCCGCCCGGGCACATGATGACCTTGACGTCCGGGTTGACGAGAAGCGTGTTCTCGATCAGGGTTCTGGACTCGTTGGGGCTGTCCCAGTCGACGGAAGCCGTGATCATGTCGACCTTGCTGTTGAGCTCAGCGATGGTCTGCATGCCTTCGCTTCTCTCAACGGCCTGCGGCGTGTTGGCGGCCGTCATGACGAACACCTTGACTTCCTTGTCGCCCGCGTCCGGGAACGTGGCGTCGATCCAGTCGCTGGCAAGCTCTGCCTGGGCGGCGCCCATCGTCTTATCATCCGCGGCGATCTGGGAGGCGGAAGCACCCGGGATGTCATTGGCGAACGCGAGGACCGGGATGCCGGACTCGACGATCTTGGTGACCGTGCTGGAGAGGCCTTCGCCGTTGACCGGCCATACGACGATCGCGTCGCAGCCCATCTGGGCGTCGTTCTCGACCTGGGTCATCTGTTTGTTGACGTCGCCTTCGGCGGAGTCGAACTGAACCGTATGGCCCTGGTCCGTGAGATAGGCCTGGAGCGCGTCGGAAAGAGCGACCATGAAGTCGTTGCTGACGGACGGAACCGTCATTCCGATCGTGAGGCCTTCCCTCGGGGCTCCCTCCTCGGCGGAAACCATTCCGGTCATGAGGCCGGCTGTCATCACTGCTGTAAGAAGAATACTGACTGTTCTCTTTTTCATGGTAGCGGTGTCTCCTTTCTTTAATAAACTCATTTTACGGGATAAGCCTTCGGGACTCAATCCGACTGTGTTTCGAAAAGGTGGACTTTCTTTTGATCTTCTTCCTCGGAGGAATTCATCACGAGGATCCGGCCGCAGATCCGGCGGAGAGCCGTCAGGTTCTGGGACGACAGGAGCACCGTGGCGCCCCGCGCGGCGAGTCGTCCGAAGAACGCCGTCTCGATCCCCATCATCTTCACGTCGACGTCGTTGAGAATATCCACCCCGATCACGAGCCGCGGGTTCATGAGGAGGCACTTCCCCAGCGCGATTCTCATCCGGTCGTAGCCGCCCAGCTCCGCGGCCGAGCGGCAGTCCGGATTCTCCAGCTTCAGGAACTCGCCGTTCTCGGACTCAAGGTAGCGGGCCACCCGGCGGTTCTGCAGGATGCCGCCCCGGCTGAATTCCTTCATGACGGGAAGCAGCAGGTTCTCCCCGATCCCCATGCCCTCCACCACCGAGCAGCTTCGGATATCCGGGGGAATGTAGGCCGCGCCCTCCGCGACGGCCTCCCGGAGAGAGAGGGGCGCGTATCTTCTGCCGTCCAGCGTGACGGATCCGGCGGCCGGCCGTCTCTGACCGGTCAGAATCCCCGCCAGCTCACGGTTCATCACGTTGTTCATGTCGTAAAGTCCGGTGATCCCGCCCCCGGGGAAGCGGAAGCTGAAGTCCCTCAGATATCGTCCGGTGAGGCCCCGTACTTCAAGGGAGCAGCGTCCCTCCCCCTCCGGTAAGACGGGCGTCTCTCCGGCTCCGCCGGCGTTGATGAGGGGAACGGGTCGGGCCCCCTTCTCCGTATCCTCGCCCTCCTGCCCGGACGGATCCGGTGCCGCGGCCTCCGTCCGGGAGATGCCCAGCACCCACCGGATAAACTCGTCGCGGTCGTAGCTGTCCCGGTAGAAGGTTCTGACGTTCCGGCCGCTTCTCAGCACCGTCACCCGGTCGTCGAGGTAGAGAAGCTTGGGAAAGCCGCTTCCCAGGCAGAGGATCGTGATGCCCTGCCGCTTCATTTTCATGAGGCAGCGCTCGATGACGAGGGTCTCCTGCCGGCCGATCCGCTCGATGCTGACGTTGACGCAGACCAGGGGAATCTCGTTTTCCACCGCCCGGAGCAGCTCGACGGCGATCCTCTCGCCCTCCGTAAGTTCGCCCGCCTTCTGCTCCGCCCGGACGGACAGCCCGTACTCCGACAGCAGGAAGCTGACTCTCTTCGCGATGTTGGCCCTGTGCACGAGTACCCGGGTCTTCCTGCGCCGCGACAGGACGCAGATATTCTCGGCCACGGTGAGTTCGTCGGCGATCTTCGGGGTCCCGCTGACGGACAGGACGCCGTCGAAGCCGGCCAGGGAGTCCCCTGCCCGGAACGTTCTTCCGCCGATGACCGCGAGCCCCGACCGGATCGCCGCCCGGCCGTCCAGAAACCGGGCCAGGGCGTCCTTGCCGGAGCCGTCGATCCCGAGAATCTCCATGAACTCGCCCCGCATCACGCGGAGGCTGAGCCCGCCCCGGCCGTCCCTGGCGCCCGGCTCGAGCTCCAGCTCCCGGATGGAAAGATAGGCTTCCTCGTATCTGCTCAACGGCTGTTCTTCTCCTCTGTCTTCGGAAGGGTCAGGCTGACCTCGGTTCCCACGCCCTCGGTGCTCGACACGGCGAGCCCGCAGGCGTCGCCGTGGAGGAGCTTCAGGCGCCGGTTGACGTTTCTCATCGCGATTCCGTCCCCCGCGCGGCCCCCTTCCGCCGGCCCGTCGTCCTCTCCGTTGATTCTCTCCGTCAGCTCCCGGAGCTTCTCCTCCGGCATGCCGACGCCGTCGTCCTCGATCAGGATGTACACGTACCGGTCGTCCGATTCGATGTGAATCTCGATATGCCCCTCGCCGATCTTGTTTTCCATCCCGTGGAAGATCGCGTTTTCCACGATGGGCTGGAGCGTCAGCTTCGGAATCAGGCAGTTCAGCGTCGAGGGATCCTCGTCGTGGTTGAAGATCCGGAAATCGAACTTGTTGGAGAACCGGTACTGCTGGATGTGCATATAGGTGCGGATGTTGTCCAGCTCCTCGCCGAGCTTCACCAGGTCGGAGCGCCTGCTGATATTGTAGCGGAAAAAGCGGGAGAGGGATTCCGTCATGTCCGCGATGACGGGATTGTCGTCCAGGATCGCCCTGGCGCGTATGTTCTCTAGCGTGTTGTAGAGAAAATGAGGATTGATCTGGTTCTGCAGGAGGGCAAATTTCATCTTCGTCTCCAGCAGCTCCTGCTCGCGCCGGCGCTCCTTCTCCGAGGGCCCGGCGTCCGGCGCCGGCCGGCGCCGCTCCTGCTTCAGAAGCTGCCGCAGCCTCACGATACAGATCAGACACAGCGCCAGCGCCGCTGTCAGAATCACGATGGCCGTCTTCATATTCCTTACCTGTAGATTTTTCTGTACTCGCTGGGTTTCAGGCCCACGGATTTGCGGAAGATCCGGCTGAAGTATTTCGTGTCGGCGTAGCCGACCCTCTCCGAGATCTCGCCGATCGGCAGGGCCGTCTCCCGCATGAGACGTTTGGACTCCTCGATGCGCAGCTGGATCAGGTACTCGCTGAACCCGATGCCGAACTCCTTCTTGAAGACCGTGCTGAAATAGGCGGGGCTCATCCCCACGTGCCGCGCCACCTCCTCCAGCGCCGGTCCCTCCGCAAAGTGCTCCGAGAGGTACTGCTTCGCCAGCCTCACGGGCGCCTGCCCCTTCTGCCGTTCGCTCTCGATCACCCTTCTGAAATACTCCTGGACCGTCTCCTCAAAGGCCTGGATCAGGCGTGCCTCCGTCGTGCTCCGGTCCAGCACCGTCTCCACCGCGAGCAGGAATTCCGAGACCAGCGTCTCGTCCGTCCCGCTCCGGCGCCAGGCGTCGCGGATCATCTTGGTATAGGCGTCGGTCAGCGAGAAGATCCCGTCCGCCGTGCGCCGGTGCCCCGGCGTCTCCATGAGCAGCCTGTAGTCGCTGACCACCGCGTCGGCGTCCCGCGCCTCGATCGCCCGGACGATGCCCCGCCGGAGCTCCTCCGTCAGCAGCGCCTCCGCCCCCGGCGCCTCCGCGTCGGGCGCCTCGTAGGGAATCACGCGGTCGATCCCTCGCAGAATCCGGAGCTTGACGGCGCCGATCGCCTCCTCGATGGTCTCCCGCACGCGGGAAATATCGTCCTTCTCCGTGCCGATTCCCACCGTGACGGAGTAGCCCGAGAACTTGTCCAGCTCCTTCCGGCATCGGGTATACAGGGCCTCCGTCTTCTCCCGGCTGAGCCCCTCCCCTTCCCGGGGGTAGTTGACCACCGATACGATCCCGTTCTTCGCGAGGGTGTTGATGTAGTCGCATTCCCAGCCGCGCTCGGCGTCCTCCACCACCGCCAGAAGCATCTCGAGAAGGCTCGTCGGAATCTCCCCGCTCTCCGTGGAATCGATCTTGACCAGGAAGGCCCGGTAGAGGCTGTTGGAGAAGCTGAGCTCCTGCTCCCCCGGCTCCTCCCCGTCCTCCTCCGGCGCCAGCTCCGTCTTTTTCAGGATCGAGTTGAGGAAATGCCGCCTCATGCTCTGGCGGCTCTCCAGGGTCTCGTGGAGCAGCTTCTCCTCCTCCCCGGAGATCCGGTTCTTCGCCTTCTCCTCCAGAATCCGGTCCAGCGTGTCGGACAGCTCCGTCTGGTCGATGGGCTTCAGCAAATAGTGGCGCACACCCATGTTCAGCGCCTGGTGGGCGTACTCAAAGTTCTTGTAGCCGCTGATGATGATGAACTCCGTATCCGGCGACACCTCCATGGCGCGCCGGATCATCTCCAGGCCGTCAATCCCCGGCATTCGGATATCGGTGATCACGATGTCCGGCCGCAGCTCCTCCGTCATCCGGAGAATCTCAAGGCCGTTGTCCGCGGTGCCCGCGACCTCCATGCCCTTCTCGTTCCAGCGGATCATCTTTCTGATCATGGCCGAGATCAGCTGTTCGTCGTCGGCGATCAGTACCTTCAGCATCCGGTTCTCTCCTTCGCTTCCGTCAAACCAAAGAGACGGCGGGATCATTCCCGCCGCCTCCGTCTGTCTGCTGCTCAGTGTTTCTTGAATTTTCCGACCTTGACCAGACGGTTCGGCAGCTTGGGAAGCTTGCCGGAGGTCATCTGGATGGCGTCGTCGCCGCACGCCTCGATGCACTTTCCGCACTTCGTGCACTCGAACTCGTCGATCATATGGATGAAATTCGACTTGCCCTCGATGCAGTCCGCGGGACATACGTCGATGCAGTCCCCGCATCCGGTGCAGGCGGACGGGTCGATGTAGATGTGGACGAAGGCCGCGCAGACCCCCGCGGGACACTTGTTCTTCTTGATATGGGCCTCGAATTCGCCGCCGAACTTTTCGATGGCGGACAGGGCGATCTTCGAGGACTCCTGTCCCACCGTGCAGAGGGTGGAGTAAACCATCGCCTCGCCGATCTCACGGGTGAGGTCCAGCTGGCTGCCCTTGCCGCGGGCCATCGTGATTTCCTTCTGCATGTACTCAAGCTGGATCAGGCCCTCGCGGCAGAACACGCAGCGGCCGCAGCTCGCCTTTCTGTACTTCAGCAGGATCTTCTGGGTCTCGCTGACGATGCAGTCCTTCGAGGTCAGCACCCGCACGCAGCCCGTCACCGCGTCCTTCGCGGTCAGCTCCGCCGCCTCGGCGGGCGTATAGAACTGATAGCCGAGATAGTAGGCCTTGGCGTCCTCTCCGTTGGCGAGCTCCGTCACCGGCGTGCCGGGAGCGGTCTTCCTGAGGCTGCCGTCCTCACCCGCGATATAGACCCCGGGCTCGTAGCAGCCGTCGATGAGATCCGCCAGATCCGCCGCCGTCACGATGTGAAGCAGCAGATCCCCCTCGGACTCCCTGACGTTGATGATGTCGTTTACGAGGACGACGCGGTATTCCTCCGCCTTCGGCTTCAGCGCCGCGGCGAGCTCCTGCTCGTCCTCCGGCAGATACAGGAAGCACGCGGCCGCCTTGACCAGCTCGCCCGCCGCGGCGATGCCGGAGAGCACCTTCTCCGGATCCTCCTTCAGAAGGCCCAGCAGGACGCGGTCCACGTCGGCGTTGTTGAGCCCGGCGTGAACGTAGGGGTCTCCTTCCTTCGCGCAGGCCCGGTAAATCTTCTCTTCAAGAGGTTCGGGGACCAGGCCGTACTCGGCCAGGCCGGCCTCTTTGATCCTGTCAAGGAGCGCCGCGAACCCCAGCTTTCTTGCGGTTTCGATCGTCTGTCTCATGCTTCGGCCTCCTTTGCGAAATCTCCCCAGGTTCTCGGCTGGGAAATGCACAGTCTCAGGTCGCACTGCAGACACCTCGCCGCTTCACATTTCGCGAGCGACTCGTCGAATCCCTGATCCATCGGCCCGCAGCTCTTCCACTCCGCCACGCGCTTCGGGGAGGGAACCACCCTCGGTTCCGTCCTCGGGAGGTCGCCGAAGCCCTGGATCACTCCGATGTAGGGATCCTTGACCTGCTCGGGCGCCAGGTGCTCGTCGATATTGCCGTCGCCGCCCAGATATCTGTCGATGGCGGAGATGGCGTCCCTCGCGCCGGCGATGCCTTTGATGACGGAGGTCGTTCCCGTGAGGGAGTCGCCCGCCGCCCAGACGCCTTCGACGGAGGTCTCGCCGTTGGGGCCCTTGCCCGCGACGTAGTTGCCGTGGGTCAGCTCCAGGCCGAACGCCTCGGGATCCATCGGGATCGTCGGCCTCTGGCCCGTGGCGAAGACGACCGTGTCGCAGGGGATCAGCTCCTCGGTTCCCTCGAGGACGTCGAACATCATGCGGCCGTTCTCCTTGCGGAAATTGCCGACGCTCTTGATCACGACGCCGGTCACATGGCCGTTC
>CACYDL010000186.1 GCA_902773195.1 uncultured Lachnospiraceae bacterium | reverse complement strand
TTTATAGTTAACAAATGGGCTAAATGAGGGAGAGCAAAAAGTGCGTTTTTCGAGGATTGAAGGGCGGCATGTCTCCTCCCCGAAAATCGGTCTTAGCCGCATATCTTGAAAACAACAAATAATTCCGTATCTCATCGTTTGGTATCTGGCCGGCAAGCTGGCGGATTTCCTCGTGCGCAAAGAGGAACGGAATCTGCTGGCGGTCCGGCTGGGCGGCGAAAAGCGGAAAGCCGGCAAAATCGTCAAAAAACCTCGGTTCCAACCGGAACCGAGGTTTTTGGGGGACAATTCTTCCCGGAGTGTTTTTTCAAAGAGAACAGGTTTACCATCCGCTCATGCGCAGGACAGCAGCCACCGTTCCGCCCAGGATTTCCAAATCCGTTTTTACACTCTGCTCCCGAACGTATTTCAGGTCCAGATCCACCCAGTCGTCAAACGGCATGCCGTAGTGGCCGTCCGCGATCTGCCAATAGCAGGTCATGCCTTGGTTTACGGAAAGCCGCCGGAACTGCCGCGGGTCGTACTGCTCCACTTCTTCCGGGAGCGGGGGCCTGGGGCCGACGATGGACATGTCCCCCTTGAGCACATTCCACAACTGGGGAAGCTCGTCGATATAGGTCTTTCTCAGAATCCGGCCCACTTTCGTTACACGCGGATCATCCTTTATCTTGAAGACCGGGCCATCGGCCTCATTGGACGCAGCGAGATTTTCCCGCTGCGTCTCCGCATCTTTATACATGGTGCGAAGCTTATACATCCGAAAGAGTTTTCCGCCCCTGCCCACTCTCTTCTGGACGAAGATCGGGCTTGCCGTCGGATCCTCCGCTGCTATGGCAAGACTGGCCGCCAACACAAGAGGAAGGGTGATCACGCTGCCGACGGCGGAGAGTGCCACGTCGGAGGCTCTTTTCCACGCATAATACGCTTTTCGTTTTGTTTCGATCTCCATGGGCATTCTCTATAGACCTCATTGTATATTTGACCTGGACTGCTCCGGGCGTTCAGAGGAACGGCGTCTCAGTCCCTGTAACCCTGAGCGGTGGGCATCTGCATGACAGAAAGGGGAGCTTCCGCCGCTGCAGATGTCGTTACCTCACATTCGATCACGACGGACGCTTCCGGCAGTAGGACAACATCCTGGGTAACCAGCGAGAGACCGCGGTATTCGCTGCTTCGCAGGCTGCCGCTGTCGGAGGAACAGTTTGCGATACTGCCGCCCGCGGGAGCGAAGAGATACAGGCTGCCCATCAGTTTGCCGCTGCCGTGCCCGAAGATGTAAACCCCGCCGACGCTGGCTTCCTCCGGCGTGATCCGATTGGTAAAGCGGACGGTGACAGGGTACGTGGTCCCGCTTCCGCCCGGCGTCCCGTCGCCGATACTGACGTCGACGTCCAGGAACCAGGCGACTTTGCTGGCGTCCGTGGTGTTGAAAAACACGCCCAGCTGAGGCTTCGTTTCATCTTGATTCAGCGTACCGGCCAAGCCCAGCCGACGGACCGTTTCCTGCTCCTCTTCCCGGGACATCCACAGCATCAACGAGCGATCGGCAATGGAATCCGTGAGAAAGGCCTGATAGTCGGCCAGGTGCTTGATGGTCACGGTGGAAAACAGCAGCTCTGACAGCTTTTTGGCCGCTTCCGCAAACAGCAGATCCACCGCGTCTTCCGCGTATAATACCGTGACCTCCGGTCTGGCGGAAAGGTACTTGAAATACAGATCATGTCCCAGAACGCGCATGGCGTTCTCTCCGTTTAATACGGTACCGTCTGACAGGGTGATCTCGCCCAAAAACGAGAGAAGCCGCTGAACGATGATGGGGGTCGCCGAAATCACCCCGTCAACCGGCCGTCCGTTCCAGCTCTCATAGGCCGCCGCCCAGATCTCCGCGACCCGCTCGAAATCCGGACTAAAATCCGAATCCCAGGGCAGCCTCATCCTGTTTTTGAACAGCTCGACCTCCGTGGGCGTGATGGTCACCGAAGACGGCGTTCCGGCGGCGAACACCCGATAAACGCTTTTGAAATCCTGGACGGACAGCAGCCCGTCCTTAATGGAGATAATGCCGATGGAACCGGGAAAGCCGCCGGAGGCACGGATCTCGGCGGTGTTCTGAGCGGCAAACAGGTAGAGCCGGTCGCCGCCGTTACCCAGAAAAGCCCGGACAAAGGGAAAGAACTCCTTGTACGGCTCCGCCGCCTCCAGGAAGCGGGACAGGGTGTCGGCGTACTGCAAGATTTTCCCGTCGGAATCCGCCAGCTTCAGAAAGCCTCTGTCCAGCCCATTCAGCCGGGCAGACAGGTCTTCCGCGACCGGAAAGGCCTCTTCGGCAAAATCCAGATAACGATACACAAGATCGACACGGAAGCCATCCTCTGTTTTCAAGGAAGAAAGAGGAGTGTTTTCCCGCAGCTCGAGAAGCGGGTCGATCAGACGGAGCTTGCCTTCCTCCGCGATGGCCAGCAGCTCCCTCGTGGCATTCACCTCATCCCGCAAGAAGGGGGTGATCCCGGCGGCCTTCATCACCGGATGGGAAAGGCTTCGATCCAGGGCCTGGATGTCCTCCTCCACGACCGCCTGAAGCTGAGACGCCCGCGTGAGGTCCCTGATAAGAAGAGCGTCGAAAAGCTCCCGGTAATCCGCTTTCAGCTTTCTTGCCTGCTGCATGAACTCGGTGGAATCGGCAAGGTTCATGATCCGGCCCCGGATCGAAGGATCCGGAACGGCGGTCGCCGAAGGTCCAGGTCCTTTTATCTCTGTGGGCTGCAGAGTCCGAAAGGCGATCAGGGCAAGGATCATGAGGACTAAAACAGCCAATAACAAGCAGCCCAGAAAACGCACGACGGGACTTGTTTTCCTCTTCCGCCCCGGTTTTTGCCGCTTGCCGGCTTGGTCGTGATTCATCTTGTTGAGCAACGGCTTGCCTCCTTTACTCACTGTTTCGGAACGCTCCGCTTCCGAATCGCCTCTGCGTAGATCTCCTCCAGCCGGTCGGCATAAGAAGAGAGACTGGGATAGCTGTGAACCCGGTTTTCCAGCTCGTCTGACGCCTTTTTCAGCATCTCATCGGAATCATACAGCGCCCGGACGGCCCGGACAAGGGCGTCTGCCGTGGGCTCCGGGACGCGGCATTCCTCCCCGGCCAGTTCCTTCATTCCACCGATCCCGGTGACCAGACAGGGCGTTCCCAGCTGCTGGGATTCTATGACCGAGAGAGGGCAGTTTTCGTAGCATACCGAGGGGCAGACGGTGAACCGTGCCCCGCGAACGAGCTCCTCCAGTTCAGCGCCGCTTTTAAAACCTGTGTATCTGACGTTTTCGCAGGTCTGCACCAGATCGCGAAGGGGCCCGTCTCCCGCGATCACGAAAGGAATATCGGGAAGCGCCTTTGCCGCCTCCAGCAGGTTCAGTATCCCCTTTTCGGCGGACAGCCGGCCGAAAAAAAGAACGTAGGAACCCTTTTCCGCCTTTTTGCCGCCGCCGAACGGCTTACAATAGTTGCGAAGAAATATGGTCTTTTCGGCGAATCTCTTCTGCCGCGACAGGATCTCCTGCATGAATCGACTGGGGCAGAGGATGAGGTCGATGGCGTCGTAGCTGTCCCGGCGCCGGTATATCTGCGCTTCCAGGTACCCGAGGGCACTGCGGAGAGCAGAACCGTGGATACACCCTCTGGAGATGCAGCGAAGACTCGGCTTCTCCACGCAGTCCCGGCACAAATCCCCCGAGGAGGGGATATAAAGCAGGTGGTTGGGACAAACCAGCTGATAATCATGGGCGGTCATCACCACCGGAACACCCCGTTCCCGAAACGCCTCGAGAATGGACGGCGTCAGATGAAAGCTGAAATTGTTTACGTGCGCCACGTCCGGACGGAATTGGTCGATGAGCCGAAGGGCCTTTTTCTTCGCGTCGGCGGAATAAAGGATCCGGAACGGATACAGCAGCTTCTGCGCTCCCGGGGCGTGGAAATCCATCGGTTTCGCATAAAGACCTGCGGCGTTCCCAACGACGTTTTTCTCATCCTGCATACCGAAAAACTGCACCTCATGCCCCCGGGCGGTCAGCTCCCGGGCCAGGTCCAGGCAGTAGGCCTCCGCGCCGCCCCGGGGATACAGGAATTTGTTGACGAACAGGATCCTCATGTCTTTTCCTCTTGGCGGTCCGCGGCAGCCTCCCGGGCCTGCAGGGCAAAGGCCATGGGCACCAGCCGGGCCACCACTCCCGTTGAGAAATAGAACGCCGTGTTGTCCGTGGTATAGGTCGTGAACAGATACACGCTCACCAGCAGCTGAGCCAGCATGGCCATGTTCCCAAAGCGCCCGGTCCATCTCTGGTGCCAGAGCAGCCAGTACCCGGTCCACAGAAAGTATCCGAAAAAGCCGAATTCCACGAAGATCCTGATATAGTCGTTATGGATAGCGCCGATTTTTGCAAGATTGATATAGTCGACCCGGGCGTCTCTCAACAGGATCGTGACATACTCAAAGCCCTTGCCCAAAAACGCCGGGCTGACAGAATAATAATCGCTGATGAAGCGAAAGAGCTCGTTCCGACCCATGGAATTGACGCCCAACATCCCGGTCAGAGCGGCAAAGCGGCCCTCTTTTATCCACGCGATATAGACGAAGCCCGCCAGAATGATCAAAACGCCCAGTACAAGTCCTGTTTTTTTCAGATCCCGGCAGTATTTGCGAAGGATCGCCCCCAAGGGCAGCGCCAGCAGGATCGCCAGAGCGCCGATCCGTTTGAAG
>CACYDL010000185.1 GCA_902773195.1 uncultured Lachnospiraceae bacterium | reverse complement strand
TCTCCGCCGGGCCCGTCTGCGTCCGGCGCTCCTTCCGCGGGTCCTCCTTCGCCGGGTTCTTCTCCTTCCGGCTCAACCGGGCTGCCGTCCTCGTTCATCAGGCCGTTTTCTACGGCGTCCGCGCGGCTTCCCAGGGTGATGGTGACGCTGACCTTGCTGAAGGTGCCCTGCTCGATATCCGGCCGGCTGAGGGTGACGCTGATCTCCTCTCCGGCCTCATAGTAGGAGAGTTCCTCCAGAAGATCCTCCTGGGAGGTGACCGCCGCACCCTCGACGGAGGTGATGATATCGTTGATCATGACCCCGGCGCCGGCCGCCGGGCCGCCCTCCGTGAGATCGATGACGCAGGCGCCGGCGGGATAGCCCAGGTTCTTGACATACGCCGCCGGGACCGTCGCGATCGTGACGCCGAGGTACGCTTCCTTCCCTTCGGCGGCCGGTTCCTTCTCCTCGGAATTCCGGAGCTTCTCCAGAATCGGAACCGCATCGGCGGCCGGTATCGCGTATCCGACGCCCTCCACGGTGGTGTCGACGTACTTGATCTCATTGATTCCGACGAGCTCGCCCTGCATGTTCAGGAGGGCGCCGCCCGAATTGCCCGGATTGATCGAGGCGTCCGTCTGGATCATCTCCCTGACGGTGCCGTCCGAGTCCTTCAGGACCCGGTTGACGGCGCTGACGATGCCGCTGGAGACGGACTGACCGTAGCCGAGAGCGTTTCCGATGGCGATCACGGGCTCTCCCA
Source organism: uncultured Lachnospiraceae bacterium (assembly GCA_902773195.1). The sequence continues at coordinate 47,060 of CACYDL010000185.1, read as the reverse complement.
CCTCGAGGGCGTCGGAGTCGCCGATCGTGATGACCTGTATGGCGTCCCTGGTCTCACAGGAAATATCCGCGGTGGCCACCTCGATCACGGCGAGATCGCTGTCCGCGTCCACGCCCTTCACGGTGCCCGGCGCCGTGCTGTCGTCCGCGAAGGCGGCGGTGATATCGTCCGCGTCGGCGATGACGTGATAATTGGTGGCGATCTGGACCGCCTCGTCCGTAATCCCGATGATGATGCCGCTGCCGGACGAGACGGCATCCCTGCTGTTCATCAGTCCGTTGTAGGAGCGGTATTCCTGCACCGTCATATTGGTGATGGAGACCATCGCGGGCATCGCCTTCCTGACGACCTCCTGCACGCTGTACACGGAATTCTCCGGGCTTTCCTGCGCCCCGGCCGTCTCCGCCTCAGCCGCCGGAAGGGCCGCCGCTTCTTTCGGCGCCTCTTCCCCGGCGTTCTCCTCTTCGCCTGCCGTTTTCTCTTCCCCGGCAGGTTTCTCCTCCGCAGCCTCTTCGGCCTCTGACCCGGCGGCAGAGCTGCCCGCAGGGGCGGTCTCTCCCGTCTCTCCCGTCTTTGCCGCTTCCACCGTCTTTTCCGGCTCTTCGGTCTCTTCCGCTTCCTTCGCTTCTTCCTCCGCGGCCTCCTCCGCCATGCTGACGGCGGCGGTCTCCGGAGCGCTCGCGGTCTTCCTGTCCGGGTTCTTCGGTCTGATGAGCTGCGCGGCCGCGGACACCAGAATCACCGCGAGAATCACCGTCATCGCCGCGATGGCCACGCCGAAGATCACGTTGTTCCGTCTTCTCTCCGGGTCGTCCGGGAAAATGTCCCTTTCTCCGCCCGGATTCGGGCCGGCGCCGGTTCCCCGGGCGATGTCCGGACCCCCGCTGTTCCCCGGGGCTGACCCGGGCGCAGGGGCGCCGGGATCGGAATTCCCACCGTCGGACGTCCCCGGATCCCCGGGCTCCGGGGTCCTGAACCGGTAGGCGTCGTACCGGCTGAAATATCCGCCTCCCTCCCGGTCCTCTCCGGACGCGCGGCTCCTGCGTCTCTGGCGGAATTCCGCATTCTTTCTGCTTTCCTCATGTCCGAAATCGAAGTGCTCGCCGTAACCCGGTTCTCCGTATCCCGGTCCGCTCTGTCTCCCGGACGTTTCCTCTCCGGGCATTCCGTTCCGGTCCCTGTTCTCTTCCATATGAGCCAATTCCTTTCCGGCGCGGCGTCTCCCCGCGGCGCCCGGCTGATCCCCTTCTGACGGACATCAGCTTATATGATATTTGTGATCAAAACGTGAATCAGAATTCTCTGTCCGCCGGAATGCCGTTTCTCCAGAATTCCCTGTTGGAGGAGCACGCCCGCACGAGCCAGCGCGGCAGACGGCGGAAGGCCTTTCCCATCCGGAAGCCCAGGAGCCGGGCGGCGCACTGGACGCAGAAGCCGGGGAGCAGATAGAGCCTTCCGGAATCCTTCAGTTTTCCGGCGACGAACTTCACCATCCGGACGCCCTCTCCCTCGGATCTGACCCTCCCGAAGATCTCGGGGTGCATCGCCTGGGAGACGCCGTTGTCGAAATTCCTGCGGAACTGCTGGGATGCCGTGTAGTTGTGGGAATGAATGACAACCGCGTCCGCCGCGTAGCGCACACAGTAGCCGAGATTCATGATTCTCCCGGCGTAGACCATGTCCTCGTTGAAAATAGCGGGCGCGCTGAAGCCGTGCATCTCCGTAAAAAGGCCTCTCTCGTAGCAGGCGCACACGTCCGAACAGAAAAAGGCCTTGACGCCGCGCTCCGCGGTATCTTCGATTTTCTGGATCCTGCTCTCGTCGGGATAGTTGTAGATGCGGACGAAGGCCTCCGCGATCCTGGAATCCGGCTTCGGGAGCTGCCGGGCGTAAGAAACCCTGACCAGAGGATCGTCGAAGGACTGCAGCAGCTTCTCGACGAGCAGGTGATCCGCGGGAACCGCGTCCTGGGTCATGAAGATCAGGTAATCCGCATTCGAAAAGCCGGCGCCCATATTTCTTGTCGCCGCGTGATCAAACTCCTTTTTCGTGATGTGAAATACCTCGGCATTCGGAATGCCGGCCGCCAGCTCCTCGTTCCAGTTCTCTTCTCCCGTATTGATAATCAGGATATGATCGGGCCTGACGCTCTGTCTGTCCAGCTGCTCCAGAAGAGACCGGAAGGAGCTGTCCGGCCGAAAGGTGGGTATGATGACATCCACCGATTTTGTCCCCATAATTTCTCCCCGCAAAACCTTCAGCGCCGCTTCGCGTGCGGCTGCCGGAAAAGAACCCGGACCGCGCCCGCGCGCCCCCGGACGGCTCTTCCCCGACGGGATAAAAATAGTACCATCAAATATGTATCATATCCGATGGTACTCTGTATGTCTTTTTCAAGGATCGGAGCGGTCCCCTCTGGCCCCTCTCACGCGTCACGTCACGATGTCCGCTTCTCCGCCCGACATCCCGATGACGCTGTTCTCGATGGCGCTCTCGCGGCTCTTCTCCGTCAGGTTCGACAGGCGCTCGATATCGGCGCTGTACTCCGCGACGGTGGCGCTGACCTCGTAGTTTTCCTCGTCAAAGAGGAATTCGTGGAGCTCGGACACGTTCTCCGCCAGCGTCACGGGGACGACCGCGTCGAGGGTCCTCGATCCGCAGGTGACGTTTTTCTCAAGGTGCTCAAACGGGAAGCCCGACGTCTTCTCGATCTCATAGCTGAACATCTGGGACGCGAGCCGTATGATCTCCGTGGAGGAGAGGGATGTCCTGCAGAGCGGGAACACGTCCCTGATCATCGCCTGCACCGTCTGAATCCCCTTGCTCTTCGCCTTGCTGACGACCTTCTCGATGACGACCCTCTGCCGCTGGGTCCTCTTCATGTCGCTGCCGGTGGTGTAGCGGATCCTGGCGTAGGAGACGGCCTGAACGCCGTTCAGGTGATAGTACTGGGCGTCCTTCTGAGGCTCCACCGGCTCATAGGCGAGGCCGGTGACCTGGGACGTCTCGACGCAGTAGTTGTTCATGTGAATGACCTCCTGCTCGGTCATCCAGACGTCGATGCCGTCGATGTCGTCCACCAGCTTGGCCACTCCGTTGAAATCCACGACGATGTAGTCGTGAATGTTGAGATCAAGATTCCGGTTCAGCATGGTCAGAAGCTGCTTCGCGCTTCCGTTGGCGTAGGCCGCGTTGGCCTTGTTGTAATGGCCGTCCGGCTCCGGGCTTCCGGAGAAGTCATTGGATTCCTCGGAGAGGGCCGCCTCGTCGAACTCATCGTTGCTGGCGTACCGCACTTCGGACTCCGCGCCGGCTTCCTCGGCCTCCGCGCCTGCCGCCGCGGTCTCCTCGACGGACGCCGCGCCGTTCCCTCCGGCGGACTCCTCCGCGCCGCTCTTCGTTCCGATGTTGAGGAGCGTGTCGCGGTAGAGGGAGATCATACGGACCATGCCGGTCCCGTTGTTGATGCTGGCGACGATCATGGTGTCGCTGTTGGCGTAATCGATCTGCTCGGAATTTCTGGAATCGATGCCGATCAGGGCGATATTGGTGTAGCCCTTCAGCTTCTGGTTCTGAGATACCCCGAGGTTTTCCTCCGCGGCGTCGGCGTCAAAGTTCGGGTCCGGCGTCACCTGGGTCCTGCCCTGCAGGTTTACGGCTCCCTCGCCGATGGACCCGCCGTTTCCGGTGAGGGTCCCGGTTCCGTCCGTCCCCGCGGTCACCGCGTCTCCTCCGGCGGAAACCACCGCGCCCCCGTCTCCCGCAGATACGGCCTGGCCGGTCACCCCGTTTCCGGGGTTTCCCGTCCCGGAGCCGATGCTGCGAAGACTGTCGCTGATTCTCGCAAATACAAAGATGCCCGCCGCAAGCGCGATAAGCAGAATAACTTCAACGAGGAAGACGATCCGTCCGGTCTTCTTCTTGCCCCGTCTGCCGTTATTTCCGTTTGAATGAGACATTGCGTTTTCCTTCTTCCGCCATTATATGAGACACAGCCGGATGCCTCCGTCACGGACCGTCGTCCGGCTGTCCGAGCGCCGCCCCGCGGGCTCAGTAGGCATTTTTGTTCACAAATCCGCTGAATACCGTCAGGAACAGGATCTTGAAATCCAGTCCCAGGGTCCAGTTTTCGATGTAATAGAGGTCGTAGTCGATTCTCTTTCGGATCGACGTGTCCCCCCTGTAGCCGTGGATCTGCGCCCAGCCCGTCATGCCCGGGCGGACCTGGTGCTTCACCATGTAGCGGGGAATCTCCTCCTGAAATTTCTCCACAAAATACGGCCTCTCCGGCCTCGGCCCCACCAGCGACATCTCGCCCTTGAGGACGTTGAAGAACTGGGGCATCTCGTCGATGCTGGTTTTTCTCATGAACCGGCCGACGCGGGTGACCCGGGGGTCGTCCCTCGTCGTCCACTTCCGCTTCTCGGAGTTCTCATCCTGCACGACCATGGAGCGGAACTTGTACATCATGAACTTCCGGTTTCTCAGCCCCACTCGCTCCTGGGCGTAGATCAAAGGGCCCGGGGACGTGAGCTTCACCGCGACGGCAAAAATCAGCATGATGGGCGAGAAGAACACGATGCAGAACAGGCTTCCCACGATGTCGATCAGTCTCTTGATCATCGCGGGGAACGTATTCGACAGCGGGACGTAGCGGATGTTGATCACCGGCAGTCCCAGGATGTCCTCGGTGTAGGGCTTGGTCGGGATGATGTTGTTGTAGTCGGGGATGAACTTGGTGTGGACCCCCGATTTTTCGCACAGAGACACAATGGACTCCAGCCGGTAGTACTCCGACAGGCCCATCGTGATCGCGATCTCGTCCAGATGATTCTCCGGCAGGATGATCATGAGGTTGTCGATCCTGCCCAGAACCCGGATGCCCTTGTATTCCGTCCCGGCCTCGATCCGGTCGTCCAGAATGCCGCGGATGTTGTAGCCCCACTGCGGGTTCATCCTGACGCGGTCGATGTACTCCTCCGCCGCCCGGCTGTAGCCGACGAGGAGGACGTTTCTGACGTTGAGGCCCCGGCGCCGCATATCCCTGATGACGTGCCAGATGCTGAAGCGCAGAATCAGGTCCAGCGTCGTATTCAGGACGAAGAACACCGCGATCATGGTTCGCGACCAGTTGTCCTGATGCAGCGTGAACAGCACCACGATGAAGAGGAAGAAACCGATCATATTGGCGAGAATCACATTGCCGATCTCGGATCTCCGGCCCTTCATCCGGTTCGTGGTATACAGGCTGAATCCCCAGTAGATCACCAGAAGACTGGGTATGATAAAAAACAGCGCCGTCATATAAGATGTAAACGACACTGTCTCGACCGAACTGCCCGGAAGAATCCGGCTGCGGAACTTCAGATACCATGCAAGCCAGTATGAAAACGCGATAATCGCGGCGTCACCCACAGCCAGAAGCCGGCTGAAATACTTTTGATTTTCTTCAATCAAATCGGTATCCCCGTACTTCCGCTCTGTTCAAAAAGCCGACGGCACAGCGTCAGCGTTTCGAATCCCTGAATATTAACAAATATACTATATCCCCGCACGCAAGGCAAGCGGGAAATCCGCCGGCCGGGGCCACGGAGAGATCCGCTTCACCCACCCGAAGGCCCGCGGAACAGACCTATCTTCTCAGCAGTCTTCTCGCGATGTTGACCCACAGCTCCGCCTGGATTTTCAGGTAATGGGGCAGATTTTCGGAGCGGAATTTCACCCTTCTCCCCTCGCGTCTCCCCCGCGCGCTGAGGGCAAAGCCCTGGCGGATGCCTCCGACGTACTCCCTTCCGAAGCCCCTGCAGGCGAAGAAGACCGCCTTGACGGCAAAGCCGGCCAGAAGAAACGGCAGGTTCAGGAGGATCTGCGGCACGGGCATGTTCTTGGAGATGAGGTAGATGCTGTTCCGCGACGTATTCTTCACCTTGAAGAGGTTGTAGACGGAGCCGCTGGTGGCGCTGCCGACGTGCAGCACCCGGGCCTCGGGGACGAAGACGTTGCGGTATCCGTGAATTCTCGCCCTCCACCCGATGTCCGTGTCCTCCAGATACGCGAAGTGGTTCTCGTCAAAGATGCCGATGCGGTCCAGGATCTCCATCCTGTAGATCGCGGCGCCGGCGCAGGAGGAGAAGATGTTCTCCCTCCGGCAGAACCGCTCCTCCGGCTGTCCCTTTCCCCTGGCGAAGGCCCATCCGAGGGCGCAGTAGAGGTCGCCCGCGTCGTCCATCCGGGAGGGCTCCGCCATGCGGAGCATCTTTGCCTGACACGAAAAAACGGCGGGATCCTCTTCCATCGCCTTCACCAGGGCTTCGGTAAAGCCGGACTCCGCCTTTGTGTCGTTGTTCAGCAGAATACAGTAGTCCATCCCCGCCTCGGCGGAAGCCCGGATGCCGGCGTTGACCGCCCCGCAGAAGCCGGTATTTTCGCCGAAGCAGATCAGCTCCGTCCCGGGAAACCGCTCCCGGATAAAATCCACACTTCCGTCCGAGGAGCCGTTGTCGACGACGATCACCAGGTCCGCCTTCCGCGTCTGCGCCTCCAGGGCCCGCAGGCAGGTCTCCAGATACTGTATGCCGTTGTAGTTCGGTATCACGATCGATGTTCTGTGAGCCATAGCCGGACAGCGCCTCCCGCTACACCCGGAGCGAATAGTTCCATTTCTTGACCGACAGGTTCGGATTGTAGTTGGGATCGCCGTCCTTCAGGATATCCGTCCACGCGGTCCGGAAATATTCTATCTCGTTCTGGAAGCGGCGGACCTTCTCGGGCGTATCCTCCGGTCCGCGGGTTCTCGATTCGTCGTGGTAGAGCTCGGCGAAGGGATCGTAGACGATCCTGTAGCCGCACTTCGCCACCTTCAGACAGAAATCCACGTCGTTGAAGGCCACCGGCAGCTCCTCGGTGAAGCCACCTGCCTTGACGTAGGCCTCCCGCCTGACCAGCATGCACGCCGCGGTCACGGCGCTGAGATCCTGCATGAGGGAAGCCTTGTGCATGTAGCCGCTCCTCCCCCTGGGAAGATTGACGAACATGGAGCCGGCGATGCCGCCCATGCCGACGACCACCCCGGCGCTCTGAATCCGGTTGTCCGGATAGTAGAGCTTCGCGCCCACGATCCCCACGTCCGGGCGCATGCACACGCCGAGCATCTCGGTGAGCCAGTCCTTGGAGATGGTTCCGCGCACGTCGTTGTTGAGGAACAGGATGTAGTCCCCGTGGGTGTATTTCACGCCGTAATTGTTGACGGCGGAGTAGTTGAAATCCTTCTTCCAGCGGACCAGATGGACCGCGTCCAGCGCCGAGATCGTCCGGTAGAATTCAAACGTCTCCCGCTCGGTGCTGCCGTTTTCGACGATCACGATCTCCAGATTCGGATAGCCGGTGTCCAGCAGGGCTTCCAGGCAGCTCCTCAGGGCGTCGCTCTCGTCCTTGTTGGGGATGACCACGGAGACCATCGGTTCCCCCTTGACGGGGTATCTCACGCGGTAGAACCCGAAGTCCGGCAGCAGCTCCACCGTGCCCTCGGTCCCGGTCCTCCGGAGATTGCCCTCGATGGCCCGCTTCCCCGCCTCATAGGCGTAGGTCTTGCTCATGGGGTTGTCCGCGGTGGAAGTCTCGTGGGTCCGCCAGTGATACAGCACCCTCGGGATCCGGACGATCTTCGAGGCCTGCTCGGCGCAGCGGAAAATAAAGTCGTAGTCCTGCGCTCCGTCCATGGAGGGATCAAACAGCCCGGCGCTCTCCGCCAGGGACTTCTTCACCACGAGAAAATGAGTGATATAGTTGTTCGACCGGAGAAGGTCCAGGTTGAACTCCGGCTTGAAATGAGGCTGATAGTACCGGGAGCGGTCGGACGTCACCTTGTCCTCGTCGGTGTAGATCAGGTCCGCGCCTTCCTTCGTGCGCTTCGCCGCCTCGTAGAGGGCGTCCGGCTCCAGGAGGTCGTCGTGGTCGAGAAACGCGACGTACTCCCCGTGGGCGGCTTTTACGCCGCGGTTCGTGTTTTCGGCGATGCCCAGGTTCTCCTCCAGCTCGACGAGGCAGATCCTGGAATCCTCGGAACGGAACGCCTCCGTCATCTCTTTGACGGTTTTCTTCTTTCCGTTTTCCTTCTCTTCGCCCGCGCCGGCGTCCACGATGACAAGCTCCCAGTTCTCGTAGCTCTGCTCCCGGACAGACTCCACCATCTGCTGGAAATACCGCTCATTGGTCCGGTAGGCGGGGACGATCACGGAGATCCAGGGCGCCCCGGAAATCGGATGATTTCTCTGTTCCCTGAGATCCTCCTCGCGGGCCCGGTGCTCGTCGCGCCACGGTCCGTAGGGGACGTCCTCCGGCTCCATCCTGTCCATCAGCCGGCTGATGAATTCCTTCGTCCCGAAATGCTTCCAGTAGAGATACGCCTTCTTTACTTTGTACGGAGTAATGGGAAACTGCATTCGCCTCTCTCCTTCAGATCTCTCCTCTTTCCATCAGTACCGCGATATATCTCGAAAGCGCGTCCGTCCATTCCGGGAGGGGCGCAAAGCCCCGCTCCGCGATGAGCGAACGGTCCATCCGGCTGTTGTAGGGCCGCTTCGCGGCGGCTCCGTACTCGGCGGAGGTGACCGGGATGACGCTGATTCCTTCGATCCCCGCCTCCCGGAAGATCGCGCGGGCGAAATCATACCAGGAAATGTAGGGTCCTTCGTTCGTCACGTGGTAGACGCCGTACCGGTCCGTGCCGATCATGTCCACCACCAGCCGGGCAAGGTCGTACGTATAGGTCGGGGTGCCGATCTGGTCCATGACGACCCTCACGGCATCGTGGTTCTTTGACAGATTCAGCATGGTGCGGATGAAATTCTTCCCGTTGATCCCGAAGACCCAGGCGATTCTCAGGATAAAATATTTCTTCAGGAGCCTTTCGACCGCGATCTCGCCCTCCGCCTTCGTCTCTCCGTAGACGTCGAGGGGATTCCTCGGATCGTCCGGCTTCCAGGGCCGCGTGCCGTTGCCGTCAAACACGTAGTCCGTCGAGAAATACATCATGGGGATGTCCTTCTCCGCGCAGACCCCGGCGATGTTTTCGGTCCCGAGGGCGTTGACCCTGCGGCAGGCCTCGGGCATCTCCTCCGCCCGGTCCACCGCCGTCCAGGCGGCGCAGTGGACGCAGAAATCGACGTCCGCTTCCCCGAGCACCCGTCTGACCTCGTCCCTGTCCGTAATATCCATCCTGACGTAGGGCATGTCCGTCACGGCGGTCCCGTCCCGGAGGCCGCTGTATTCCGGCGCTATGTCGCTGCCAATCCCTTCTATGCCCCGTTTCGCAAGCTCATTCATCACGTCGTGGCCGAGCTGGCCGCCGACGCCTGTCACGAATACTCTCATCTTACAGCCCCAATCAAAGACAAATCTGAAAACAACACATCAAGTCCGTGACCCCCATCCGCGGGTCATGGACTTGACAGTATCATACCACATCTTTTCCGATTCGTCATTGCCGGAAGAAAAGGTTCCCGGTGAAAATCCTCCTTTAGTTTCTCTTCAGGGAGAAATCCTGCGTGATCATGGAGAGATTCGGGTTGTAATAGGGATCTCCGTCCCGGAGGATCTCCGGCCATCTCTCCTTGAACAGCCCGATCTCCCTGCTGAAGCGGCTCTGCTTCTCGGGGGTGTTCTCCAGGCCTCTGGATTTCGACTCGTAGTGATAGAGCTCCGCGAAGGGGTTGTACACGACCAGGTACCCCTTCTGCCTGACCTTCATGCACAGGTCTATGTCGTTGAAGGCCACCGCGAGCTCCTCGGTGAAGCCTCCCGCCTCCTCGAAGACCTTCCGCGGCATCATCATGCAGGCGGCGGTGACCGCGCTGAAATTCTGCTGGCAGATGATCCTGTGCTGATAGCCCGTCAGGCCGCGGGGCTGGTTGACGAAGGCGTGTCCCGCGACACCGCCCCAGCCGACGATGGCCCCGGCGTGCTGGATCGTGTCGTCGCCGTAGTACAGCCTGGCGCCGACAGCCCCGACGTCGGACCGCATCGCGTACCCCGCCATCTCCCGGACGCAGTCGCTGATGCTCTCGGTGTCGTTGTTGAGGAAGAGCAGCAGCTCCCCTTTGGCCTCCCTGACGCCGAAGTTGTTGATGGCGGAATAGTTGAAGCCGCCGCTGTAGCGGATCACCCGCAGCTCCGGACAGGTCCGCTCCAGCTCCCCGTACCCGTCGAAGGTCTCCTGCTCCGTGCTGTTGTTCTCGATGACGATGATCTCGAGACGGCTCCAGGTGTTGTGCTTAAGGAGGGAGCTGACGCATTTTTTCAGGTCCTCCAGGTGGTCCTTGTTGGGAATCAGCACCGATACGAGCGGCTCCCTGTCCCAGTGCCAGGTCGTCCTGTAGAGCCCCGGATATTCCCCCATGTGCACCTCGGCGGGCAGACCGAGCCGGTCATAGTGGGCCTGCACCGCGCGGCGGCCCGCCTCGAAGGCGTAGAGCTTGCTCTCCGGGTTCGCCGCGGTGCTCCCCTCGAAATACCGCCAGTGATAGAGGATCTTCGGCACATGGACGATGCGGTCCGTCAGCTCGGAGCACCTCAGGATAAAGTCGTGATCCTGGGCTCCGTCAAACTCGGGGCGGAGCAGCCCCGCGCGGTCCGCCAGGGATCTCCTGACCAGCAGAAGGTGGCAGATATAGTTGACCGAGCGCAGAAAATCCGGGGAAAAATCGGGCTTCAGGTTCGGCTGGAACAGCTTGTCGCCCGTCCCGATCTTGTCCTCGTCCGTGTAGATCATCTCGGCCCCCGGGTCGCGGTTCATCGCCTTCACGCACTCGTAGAGGGCGCTGGGGACCAGGAGGTCGTCGTGGTCGCAGAACGCGATCCATTCCCCTTTGGCGGCGGCAATGGCGGCGTTCGTGTTCTCCGCGATCCTCATGCTCTTTCCGGGGCAGAGGGCCCGGATCCTTCCGTCGGAGGCCTCCAGCTCGCGGAGAAGCCCCTCGATGGGGGAATCCGCGCCGCTTCCGTCCGACAGTATCAGCTCCCAATTGGCGTAGCTCTGCGCCGTGACCGACGAGACCAGCTCGCGCAGGTACTTTTCCGGGGTCTTGTAGCAGGGGACGACGATGCTCACGAGGGGCATCCGGTCGAAGGTCTCATTTCTCTGGCGGATGAGCTCCCGGGGCGACGGGAGATGGCGCCTGATCCATTTTCCGTACCGGATCTGGTGCATCGCCGGGTTGAACAGCTTGTTCCAGGTCTTCGAGACCACCGTCCCCGTCCCCCCGTAGAGGAAGGCGTCCTTCGCCTTTCCGGCGTAGACGCCGGCCTTCCTGATCAGCGCGCCGGCGGCGTCCGTCGGGTAATAGAGCCTCACCTCGTCGCCGCGGGTCCGGAGCCGGACGCAGATCCTGCCCTTCGGCACGGGCCGGATCTCTATGTTGAAGCCGCACTCCGGATCGACCGGGTACTCGTCGAAGAGCTCGGCGGTGTCGTACCGCTTGTACCGCTCGGGCGTGACCGGAAGACGTTTCCCGTCCATGCCGTACACGTCGACCCTGACCGGCTCCTTCGCGGCGGCCCAGCCCTGGATCCGGACGAGTCCGTCCTCCCGGAGGATCTGATAGTCGTCGACGAAGTAGTGGATCTCTCTCTTCTTCCCGCGAAGCTCCCGGCCGGTGATCCGGAAGCAGAGATGCCGCTCCCCGTCCGCCGTCTCCGCGAAAAGCTCGAACCGGTCCCCGTCCTTCAGGTCCGCGGGGATCTCCGTCTCAATCCTGGTCTCGCAGCCTCCGAAGCGCTCGTCGATGTAGTCCGCGACCTGCTCCAGGGCAAAGGGCAGCTCCCTTCCGCCGGCCCTGAGGGTGACCGAGGCGCCCTGGGCAAGCCACCCGGTGAGCCGGTAGCGGCTGTCGTCCGTGAGAAGGAATCTGTCATTTTTTACCAGAAATCCGTTATTCTGATTCATATTCTTCACTCTCCCGCCGCGCGGAACGTTCCGGCGCGCCCAATGAGAAATCCGGTTTGGTCAGCGTCAGGTTGGGGTTGTAATACGGATCTCCGCCCGTGAAGTACTCCGGCCATTTCTCCCGGAGAAGTCCGGCCTCCCGGAGCAGTCTTTCGTGGCGGGCGCGGTCCGCTTCCTCGGCGTCGCTGCCCCTGCTGAGCGACTCGTAGTGGATCAGCTTCGCGTAGACGTTGACCGCGACGAGCAGCCCCGCCTTTCTGACCCTGAGGCAGTAATCGACGTCGTTATAGGCGACCGCCAGCTCCTCGTCGAAGCCGCCGACGGCCTCAAAGACAGCGCGTTTCGTCATCAGGCACGCGCCGGTCACCGCGCTGAGATCCTGCTGGGAGAAGCATCTGCCCCCGCCGGGATACTCACTGACGTCCATTCCTCCGAACATGTGGGAGGCGGCTCCGCCCATGCCGACGATCACCCCCGTGTGCTGGATGGTCCCGTCCGGATACGTGAGGAAGGCGCCGACGCAGCCGGTGTCCTCCCTGCCGCAGAAGCCGGCCAGCTCCTCGATCCAGTCGTTCGTCACCACTTCCGTGTCGTTGTTGAGGAAAAGCAGATACTCGCCCGACGCCCGGGCGGCTCCCCAGTTGTTGATGGCGGAATAGTTGAAGGGCTTCTCCCACTTCAGCACCCGGATCCTGCCGTCCTCCGCTTTGAGCCGGTCGTACAGCCGGAAGGTCTTCTCCTCGGTGCTCCCGTTCTCAAGGATCAGGATCTCGTAACGGCTCCAGGACGACTTCCGAAGTATCGAACGGACGCAGGTCTCCAGCGCCTCTGCCTGGTCGCGGCTGGGGATGATGATGCTCACGAGGGGTTCGCCCTCCACCGCGTATTTCGTGCGGTAATGGCCCAGATGCTCCGTGAACAGAACCTCTCCCCGGAGCCCCTGCCGGGCCAGATGGGCCTCCACCGCGCGCCGGCCGTTCTCATAGGCGTACAGCTTGCTCTCCGGCCTTCCCGCCGTGGAGTCCGGATGCGCCCTCCAGTGATAGAGAGCCCTCGGGATGTGGGCGGTCTTACGCGCCAGCTCCGTGCAGCGCAGGATAAAATCGTAGTCCTGGGCGCCGTCGTACTCGCTCCGCAGCAGTCCCGCCTCCCTTACGAGGGAGGTTTTCGCCGCGAAAATGTGGCAGATGTAGTTGCTGCTCCTCAGATAATCCGGGTTGAAATCCGGCTTGAAATTAGGGTCATACAGAAAATGTCCCGACGCGGTCACCTTGTCCTCGTCCGTGTACACGGCGTCGACGGTTTCGTCGGCGGCGAAGGCGGCGGCGATGGCCGCGCAGGCGTCCCTCTCCAGCGTGTCGTCGTGATCGCAGAGCATGATCACGCCGCCCGAGGCCATCCCGACGGCGGCGTTGGTGTTGCCGGAGATGCCCAGGTTTTCCCCGAGATGCCGGTATTTCACCCTGCCGTCGCCGGCCGTCCGTTCCCGGATGAAGGCGCCGAGCGAATCGTCGGGGCTGCCGTCCGCGAAGCAGATCTCGATCTTCCTCCGGGTCTGTCCCGTCAGCGAGTCGAGAAGCTCCGCCAGGTGTTCCTTCCTCGTCCGGTAGAGAGGAATGACGACGCTGATGAGCGGTCCCTCCTCCCCGCGGGCGTCGTCCGCCGGATCCGCCGGGCGCAGCGCCTCCTCCGCGATCCGTCTGTCCAGATCCCAGTCGTCGTACTCCTCCGCGACGGGCAGCAGGAAGCCCTCCGTCTCTCCCTTCTTCAGGCGTTTCCTCCGGGCGAGGCGTCTGTCCCGGTCCGGCTCGATGTCCAGCATAAGGTCCATGACGCCGCGGGGATTCTCCGCGCGGAGCCGCAGGGGCAGGCGGACGCCCTCAAAATCATAGCCGATCAGAATGTTGAAGCCCGTGCAGCGGCCGTCGGTGATCCCCAGCGCCGCGGCGACGTCCTCCCTCGGAAAACGTTCGCACTTCGCCGGAATTTCCTTTCCCGCCGCGTCGGTCACCCGGAGGCTCTCCCCCGGAAAGGCCGGGTCGTAGAACCATCCCATCAGATGAATGCCCTCCGGCTGATAGCATCTCCTGTCGAGGGTCAGATGGGCTTCCCTGTGGTTTTCCAGGGCCGGGCGGATCGAGTCGAAGGGATCGCTCTTTCCGAGCTTCTGCCTGGCCGCCCGGTAGGTGCGGATCGCCTTCGTCCCCTTCAGCTCCTCCAGGACCCGGGCGACGGCCCTGCCTGTCTCCTCCTCGGAGTGAAGCCGGTCGCTCAGGAACCGCACCTTCGCCGCCTCCGCGGCCAGCACTCTCGCGGCCCCCTCCCGGAAGCCCTCCGGACCGGTGAGGACGGTGAGCTCCGCCGAAAGCCGCCGGACCCCCTCGGGGATGTTCCTGACCAGGATCTGCGGATCCTCCCCGGTGAAAAGATAGTCCCTGTGGTCCGGCGTGCAGCCGTTGGTCTCAAGGTTTCCGGCCTCTGCCGGCCGGTTGTCCAGGTAGACGCCCCCGAGCCGGACGGCGCAGGGAAGCTCCGTGGGATCGATCCGGACGCAGCGCGCCCCGCCGGTCTCCAGATCGAGGGAGAGCCTCCCGTCCTCCGGAAGCGGCACCTTGACGCTGTCGCCCTCGCTGAAGCCCTCTCCGCGGTCAAAATAGACCGTCGCGGTACTGGCGCGGCCGCCCGCGGCGCCTCTTCCGGCGGCGTCCCCCACGGGCACCGCCCCCTCGGAGATCTCGGGATACAGCTTCCACAGAGGAACCGCACCGCCGGCGATGTACGCCTGGAAGCGCCGCTCCATTTTTTCAAAAAACGGGACGTCCCGGCGGTCGATGCCCGCCAGGCCGATGAGCTCTCCCTCGGCGTCCCCGCCGCGCCTTCCGGCGTAGTAGTGGGCCGCCCGCCACTTGATGAAGTCGGCGGGAACCGTGAAGGGGAACGTCCACTCCGTGTCGATGACGCCCCACGCCCCGTCCCGGACGATGACGTTGCTCAGCACGAGATCCACGTCCGAAACCGGCGGAGCCATTCTCTCCCGCGCGGGGAGATCCGTGCCGAACACCTCCGCAAATTCCGGGGTCTCCCGGTGAACCGCCGTCGCGGTCCTGTCGATCTCCCCGAAGAACCGGCGGAACAGCTCCTTCTGCTTCTCCGGCTCCCGGCTCAGAATCTCCGCCTCCTCCTCGAGGGTCCTGCCGGGCAGGAATTCAAATCCCGCCGCGCCGTCCGCCTCGTCTTCGCAGGGATCCGGGACAAATTTCGTGCCGCGGAAGGTCTGCGCCAGAAGCTCCGTGCGGCTCCTGAAGGACCTGACGTGGGGAAGGGCCTCCTCCCCGGCCGCGCACTTTCTCACATGCGGCTCTTCGCCGGCGAAGATCTCCGTGCGGATCCGGAAGCGGGGGCTTCTGTCGTTGGAAAACTTGACAAAATCCGCTGCCTCCGAAGCAAAGGGCTCCGCCGACAGCGTCACGAAGAACGAATTGGAAAAGACCGGGAACTCGTACTCCGTCTCCAGCGCGTCGTAGGACAGGCCTTCATCGAATACCACCAGCCTTTTTCTGTCAAAATTCACCAGATTGTTCCGGAGCTCTCCCTTCTTCGGGAGATACCGGTCCGAGTAGAGGGACATCGGGAACTTGTAATCCGGGTAGGGGTACCGGAATTCCCGACAGGGGAAGCCCGCGGCGTCGAAAATCCGCTCCAGCCCCTTCCGCGAGAACGTCCTGGCGACGCCTCCGCCCGGGTAGCCCTCGATGCCGTCGAAAAACCGCCCGGTGTGATCCTCGGCGCACCCGGCGAAATATTTCATGCCGAGCCGGTTCTCGATGGCGATGAGGATCCTGCCGCCCGGCGCCAGATGTCTCCCGATGATCCTCAGGAAGTCCTCGTAGGGCTCCTCCGTCGAGATGTAGCCGGCAGCGTATTCGAACACGCCGATCAGCGTGATGACGTCATAATCGGTGGGCAGCTTCTTCTCCACGTCCTGGAAATTGCCCAGCCGGATCTCGATGTTGTCGAGATCCCTGTTTCTCCAGGCGTTGACCAGGCTTCTCTTCTTCGACAGGTCCACGCAGGTGACGCTCTTCACCCTTGCGGCGACGGTTCTCGTCACCGCGCCGCACCCGGAGCCGATCTCCAGCACCCGCTCCGTGCCGCGGAACGGATACCAGCTAAGGATATTCTGCCGGATCGTCGAGAAATGGTACATCACCGGCCAGGATTTCCGCTCCGCCACGATGCGGTCGAAATCCTCCGTTTTTTCGTTGGCGGCGATCTCCAGCAGCTCGTCCTCCACGGTTCCGTCCGAGTAGAGGTCCCTGCCCGGGTAATCCTCGTCGTTGATCCGCACTCCGCCTATCCGCTCGCTCATCTTTCCCCTCTCCGTTAGTTCGTTCTGACCTCGATCACGGACTCCATGTCGTAGAAGCCGACGGTGTTCTTCGAGGAGATGCAGGTCACGTTCAGCACGTCGTAGAGACGGTGGAACACCCGGAACGCCCCCTCGTGATAGCCGGTGCAGCCGAAGGACAGCAGGTACTCTCCTCCCTGGAGCGTCATTCTCTGCCTGAACGTGACCTCCACCTCGTCCCCGGCCTTCTTCGCGTCGACCGGGACCTTCTCAAACATCGTATTCGTCCCCGTGATCTCGGTGCCCTGAAGGTTTTTCACCGTGCAGGCGAAGATCGGGCTCTCCACGTCCCCGGCAAACCTGACGCGCATCTCGATGGTAAACAGTTCTCCCTTTTCGATCGCGTTGGTGACGGTGCCGGAGGCGTCCCGGGTGATGACCCGGATGATCTTCGCCTGTCCTTCCCCGTACTCGATGGTGTCTGGGTTCATCGGGAGCGGGCCGGTCAGGCCCCACTTCTCCTCTCCGCCCGCGCCGCTCTCCGACGCGGAGACGCCGGCGGCCGTCTCCTCCGTCTTCTCTTCCTCCTTCGGGACGCCGTCGGGAGCGTTCTCCCCGCCCGCGAGATTCACGAGAAGCTTCTTGTAAAGGTCGACGATCTCCTTCGGCTTCCCCTCCGCCATCTTCACGCCCTTGTTGAGAAGGATGACCCGGTCGCAGTATTTGGAAATGCTGCTCAGGTCGTGGCTCACGAAGAGAATGGTCCTGCCCTGCTCCCTGAACTCCTCGAACTTGCGGTAGCATTTTTTTTTTAATGATACGGCGACCACCGAGAGGGCCTCGTCGACGATCAGGATCTCCGGATCGATGTTGATGGCCACGGCGAAGGCGAGGCGGACGAACATGCCGCTGGAGTACGTCTTAACCGGCTGATAGACGAAATCGCCGATGTCCGCGAAATCGAGGATGCTCTGGAGCTTCGCGTCGATCTCCTCCCGGGAGAAGCCGATCATGGTCCCGTTGAGATAGACATTCTCGATCCCCGTGTATTCCATGTTGAAGCCCGCGCCGAGCTCCAGCAGGGCGGAGATTCTTCCGTTTACCTTCACGTCCCCCGACGTCTCGTTCAGCACTCCCGTGATGATCTTGAGGATCGTGGACTTGCCGGAGCCGTTGGTGCCGATGATGCCCACGGTCTCGCCCGACCGCACGTCGAAGCTCACGTCGGAGAGGGCGTTGAGCTCGGTATATCTCTTCCGTTTTGAAAAACCGAGAGCCTCCCGAAGTCGGTCGGAAGGCTTGCTGTAGAGTTTATATGTCTTTGTCAGATGCGATATGCTGATCGCGATTTCATTTTTCATAGTCTCTCCGGCAGGGATACCGGCCGGCGCGCCGCCCGCGGGCGGCCGTCCCCGGTCCCGTTGAATCACAGCACGTCGGCGAAGTGGATCCTGAGCTTCCGGAACACATGCGTCCCGAAGAGGAACAGGCCCAGGGCCCAAGCCCAGTAGTAGGCGGTATACCAGCCCCGCTCCCAGAACCAGACGCGGCCGTAGACCGCGTCCCGGTAGCCCGTCACGATATAGTACATGGGATTGATGCGGAAAATCCACACAAAGGAGGACGTCTCAAACGTATGCAGGCTGAACATGATCGGCACCGACCAGATGCCGATCTGAAGGGCGATGCTGATGATCTGGGAAAGATCCCGGAAAAAGATGACGGCCGCGCTTGTCCCGTAGCAGATCCCGATGGCGAGAACAAACATGGCCGCAAAATAGTAGACCAGCTGCAGGAGGTAGAGCGAGGGACGGAATCCGTACAGGATCGCGATGAAGACCGCGACGCAGATAAAAAACAGATGGACGAACAGGGCCGACAGAGCCTTGACAAAGGGAAGCACGCCGAATTCGAAGACGACCTTCTTGACAAGATAGCTGTACTCCAGCAGCACGTTCGTGCCGGAGATCAGGATCTCCTGGCAGTAGAACCACGGGACGATGCCGCAGGTGAGGTAGAGCACGAAGGGAACCCCCGTGTCCGTATGGCTCTTGAAGCCGAGGCCGAAGACCAGCCAGTAGACGAGAACGGTAACGACAGGCTGAATAAAAGCCCAGATGATGCCGAAATAGGATCCGGCATATCTGGTCCTGAAGTCATTTTTTGCCAGAGACACAATCAGCCTCCTGTTCCTGATCACTTCGGAGGGAAGGCTGAGTGCAAAAAACCTATTCTGTTTCTTCATCCGAACTGTCCGTCCCGAAAAGAGATTTGGTATAGTCCCTGAAGCTTCCCCAGCGGGTGTCCTTGTCGGAGAGCGTCAGCGGCACGCCTTCCAGGAGCGGCCAGTCGATCGCGATGTCCGGGTCGTCCCAGGCGAGTCCGCCTTCGTCGTTCGGGTGATAGAAGTCGCTGCACTTATAGAAGAATTCGGCATTGTCCGAAAGCACATAGAAGCCGTGGGCAAAGCCCTTCGGGATATAGAACTGCTTCTTGTTCTCCGCGGAGAGCAGGGCGCCGTACCACTTCCCGTAGGTCTCCGAGCCGGGGCGCAGATCCACGGCGACGTCAAAGACCTCGCCGCTCACGACCCTCACAAGTTTGTCCTGGGGATACCGGATCTGGAAATGAAGACCTCTCAGCACGCCGCGCACGCTGGACGACTGGTTGTCCTGGACAAAGACGCTGTCAATCCCGATCTCGCGGAAGTCGTTGAGGTTGTAGGTCTCCGTAAAATACCCGCGCCTGTCTCCGTAGATGACCGGCTCTATGATCTTGAGTCCCTCTATCTCACAAGTTTCTACTGTCAACTTTCTCATTGTGTTAGCTTTACCCTTTGCATGCCCCTGATAACCGGACAGGCCCCTCCTCCGCAGCCGTCCGGACGCTCGCCTGATATCCTCTCAAAGGCCCTCGGCGATCTCCATGAGATACTGGCCGTAGGCCGTCTTGATCAGCGGCTGCGCCAGCGCCACCAGCTGATCCCTGTTGATGAATCCGCGTTTGTACGCGATCTCCTCGATACAGGAGATATAAAGCCCCTGCCGCTTCTGGAAGGCGGAGACAAAGTCCGCGGCGTCCAGCAGCATGTCGTGGCTTCCCGTGTCCAGCCACGCGAATCCTCTGCCGAGGGTCTCGACGTAGAGATCCCCGCGCTTCAGATATTCGTTGTTCACCGAAGTGATCTCGAGCTCGCCCCTGGCGGACGGCCTGATGTTCTTCGAGATCTCGACGACGTCGTTGTCGTAGAAATACAGGCCGGGTACCGCGTACTTTGACTTCGGGTGCTCCGGCTTCTCCTCGATCGAGATGGCCTTTCCGTTCTCGTCGAATTCCACCACGCCGTATTCCCTCGGATCCTTCACGTAGTACCCGAAGATCGTCGCCCCCTTCGTTCTGGAAGCGGCCTCGGCCAGCACTTTCGAGAAGCTCCGCCCGTAGAAAATATTGTCGCCCAGAACCAGCGCGACGCGGTCGCTGCCGATAAAGCGCTCGCCCAGCAGAAACGCCTCCGCGAGGCCGTTGGGCTGCTCCTGCACGGCGTAGGAGAAGGACATTCCCAGCTGGCTGCCGTCCCCGAAAAGCTCTTCGAAGGCCGGGATATCCCTCGGGGTCGAGATGATCAGCACGTCCCTGATCCCCGCGAGCATCAGCGTGGACAGGGGGTAATACACCATCGGCTTGTCATATACCGGCATGAGCTGCTTGCTCACCGCCTTTGTCAGCGGGTACAGTCTGGTTCCGCTGCCGCCCGCAAGTATAATTCCCTTCATCGTATCTCTCCCCTCCGCGACGGTTTCCGCCTGCCGCAGAGGCAGTGCGAAACTCTCAGTTTCCGTACATTTCCTCGTAATACTGCTGGTACGCGCCGGACGTGACGCGGTCCATCCACTCCCCGTGCCCCGCGTACCACTCGATGGTCTTCCGGATGCCGTCCTCAAAGCAGGTCTCGGGATACCAGCCCACCTCGGCCCGGATCTTGTCCGGCGCGATGGCGTATCTCCTGTCGTGCCCCTTGCGGTCCTCCACATAGGTGATGAGGTCCTCGGAGACGGCTTCCTTCCTCGGGTCGTCGTCCGGGAGCATCTCGCGCAGCGTGCGGATGACCGTCCGGACGATCTCGATATTCTGGCGCTCGTTGTGGCCGCCGATATTGTAGGTCTCGAAAAGCCTGCCCTTCTCCTGCACCAGGTCGATGCCCTTGCAGTGATCCTCGACGTAGAGCCAGTCCCGGACGTTTTTCCCGTCGCCGTAGACCGGGAGCTTCCTGCCGTGAAGGGCGTTGTTGATCATCAGAGGGATCAGCTTCTCGGGGAACTGGTACGGGCCGTAGTTGTTGCTGCAGTTCGTGATGTTCGCCGGGAACCCGTAGGTGTCCATGTAGGCCTTCACCATGAAATCGGAAGAGGCCTTCGACGCGGAGTACGGGCTGTGGGGATCGTACTTCGTCGTCTCGTAGAAATAGGTATCGGGCTCGGAAAGGGAGCCGTACACCTCGTCCGTGGAGACGTGCAGGAACCTGTGGTCCGGGAGGTAGGATCCGTCCGGCTGCTCCCAGGCGTTCTTGGCCGCGTTGAGCATCGTCAGCGTCCCGAGCACGTTTGTCTTTACGAATACGTCGGGGTTCCGGATGCTGCGGTCCACATGGCTTTCCGCAGCAAAATGAACGACACGGTTAATGTCGTTTTCACTGAAAATACGCCCGATGGCGTCCGCGTCGCAGACGTCGGCCCTGACGAACCGGTAATTGTCACGCTTCTCAATGTCCTTGAGATTTTCGAGATTGCCCGCGTAGGTCAGCTTGTCGACATTGATGATACGGATATCGTCGCCGTACTTTTCAAACATATAGTGAATATAATTCGAACCGATAAAGCCGGCGCCGCCGGTTACCAGATATGTGCGCATAGCTCCCCCTGTATCCAGACCATAATCAAACAGATTATATCATTGAATAAGGAGGTTTGCAACCGCACGTTTATCCCTCCCGCGCCCTCTTCAGGAGCGGGCGCAGGTCTCAAAAACGGCCTCCAGTATGCCGCATGCCTCGTCGATTTCCTGCTCCGTGACGACGAGGGGCGGCACGAAACGGAGCACGTTTCCGCCGGCGGTGATGATAAGGAGGCCTCTCTTCAGCGCCTCCGCGGCGACGTCCCCCGCCTTCACACCGTCGGTGAGCTGAAGTCCCCTCATCATGCCGAGGCCGCGGTGATCGGCGATGCAGTCGAACCGGGCGGCGAGAAGATCCAGCTTCCGGGCGAGATACCGGCCTGCCGCCTCCGCGCGCGCCGGTATCCCGTCTCTTCTGAAGATGCGGAACACCTCCGCCGCGGCGGCCGTGGCCAGGGGGTTCCCCCCGTAGGTCGATCCGTGATCGCCGGCCGCGAGCGACGCTCCGGCGGCCTTCCCGCCGAGAACGAAGGCGCCCACCGGGACGCCGCAGCCGAGGGCCTTGGCGCAGGTCAGGATATCCGGCTTCACGCCGTATTGCTGGAAGGCCCACATTTTTCCGGATCTTCCCATGCCGCACTGGATTTCGTCGAGGATCAGGAGGACGTCCCGCTCCTCGCAGAGGGCGGCGACGCCCCTGATAAAGGATTCCTCCGCCGGATAGATCCCGCCCTCACCCTGGACGGTCTCCATGATGACGGCGCAGGTCTTCTCGTTCAGCAGCGCCTTCACGCTCCCGAGATTGTTGAACTCTGCAAATTTCACCCCGCCCATCAGGGGGCGGAAGGCCTCCTGGTAGTGATCGTTGCCCGTCACGGAGAGGGCTCCCACCGTGCGTCCGTGGAAGGAGTCCTTCATGGCGATGATCTCGTGTCCGTCGGTTCCGTCCCGCAGCCACGCGTATTTTCTGGCCGCCTTGACCGCGCCCTCTACCGCCTCCGCGCCGCTGTTGGTGAAAAAGACCTTGGAGAGGCCGGCGGATTCGCAGAGCGCCTTGGCGGCCTCCGCGAGAGGCTCGTGGTAGTAGAGATTCGACGTATGAAGGATTTTCCCCACCTGGTCGGTCAGCGCCTCGTCATACCCCGGGTAGTGATAGCCGAGGGCGTAGACGCCGATGCCGGCCATGAAATCGAGATACCGTTTTCCCTCCGCGTCATACACGTAAACGCCTTCGCCGCGGTCGACGGCCAGCGGGAACCGGTTGTAGGTGTGAAGCACATACTGCTCCGTCTGCTCGATGATCTGTCTGCTGTTCATCACTCTTCGCCTCCTGTCAGCGGGGCCGCCTCGTGGTCCCCTTTGATGGCCGTCCCGATTCCTTTGTTGGTAAAGAACTCGAGAAGCAGGCAGTGCATGATTCTGCCGTCCAGGATGTGGACCCTGCTGACGCCGTTCTCAATGGCGCCGATGCAGTTCTGGAGCTTCGGGAGCATGCCGCCGCCGGCGTTGCCCTCTTCGATGAATTTCTTCGCCTCGCTCACCGACAGCTCCGAGATCAGCGTCGAGGGATCCATGGGATCTCCGTAGACGCCCTCGATATCCGTCAGGAAGACCAGCTTCTCCGCCTTCACGGCCTTGGCCACCGCGCAGGCGGCGTCGTCCGCGTTGATGTTGTAGGATTTGAAGTCCTCCCCCAGGCCGATGGGACAGATGACGGGCACATAGTCCTTCTCGATCAGGGTGTCGATCAGCCCCGTGTCCACGCCGGTGACCTCGCCGACATAGCCGAGATCAACGCCCGATTCCAGCTGTTTTTTCTCGACGCGGATGGAGCCGCCGTCCTTGCCCGAGATGCCGCAGGCCTTGACGCCGTTCTCCTCCATGTACTGGACGAGTCCCTTGTTCACCTTGCCCAGCACCATCTCGGCGATCTCCATCGTCTTCGCGTCCGTCACGCGCAGTCCGTTTACGAACTCCGGCACCATGCCGGACAGCTTCACCCAGCTGCTGATCTCCTTGCCGCCCCCGTGGACGATGATCGGCTTCATGCCGACGAGCTTCAGCAGGGCGACGTCGGTGATCACGCTTTTCTTGAGGGCGGAATCCTTCATCGCCGAGCCGCCGTACTTGACGACGATCTTCTTGCCCGAGAACTTCCTGATGTAGGGAAGCGCCTCGACGAGCACGTCCGCCTTCTGAATCCAGAGTTCCATGTTTTCCATGCCGTATCTCCTCCCGGTCCTGTCCGCAGCTTTCCTACTGTCCGCGGCTTTCCTTCTGTCCGACGGTATTCTTCCTGTCCGACGGCTTTCCTTCTGTCCGACGGTTTTCTCTTTCAGGATCTGTAGTCCGCGTTGATGTTCACGTATTCGTGGGTGAGGTCGCAGCCCCACGCGACGGCCTCCGCCTCTCCGCCATGGAGATCGATGACGCAGCGGATCTCGTCCTGGGAGAGGATCTCCGTCGCCTTCTCCTCGCTGTATTCGGCGATGACGCCCCCCCGGAAGGTCTGGACGCTTCCGGCGCTGCTTTCGAGCAGAAGATCCACCTTCTCCGGATCGAAGGCCGCCCCGGAATAGCCCAGGGCGCAGAGGAACCTGCCGCAGTTCGCGTCGTGTCCCGCGATCGCCGCCTTGGTGAGGGTCGAGGAGACCACGGACCGTGCGAGCTTCTTCGCGTCCGCCTCCGTCGCGGCGCCCCTGACGACGCACTCGAAGAGGCAGGTGGCCCCCTCCCCGTCCTTCGCCATCATTCTGGCGAGGCGGGTGCAGACGTCGAGAAGTCCCTCCCTGAAGGCCAGGAAATCGTCGTTCTCCTCCGCGATCTCCGCATTCCCGGCCAGGCCGTCGGCCAGGAGAAGACAGGTGTCGTTCGTCGAAGTGTCCCCGTCGACGGATACCATGTTGAAGGTGTCGGGAATGACGTCCGACAGCGCCTTCTGCAGCATCTCCCGGGAGATGCAGGCGTCCGTCGTGACGAAGCAGAGCATCGTGCACATGTTGGGGTGGATCATGCCGGAGCCCTTGCAGCAGGCGCCGATCACGGCCTCCGTTCCGTCGGAGAAGCTCACCGAGACAGCCGCCTCCTTGCTGACGGTGTCGGTGGTCATGATGGCACAGGCCGCCTCCTGCCCGGGCTCCGCCGTCGCCCCGAGCCTGCCGGAGAGGACGCCGACGCCCGCGCGGATCTTGTCGATGGGGATCTGCGCCCCGATGACGCCGGTGGAGGCGACGAGGACCAGGCCGGGGTCGATGGCGAGGGCGGCCCCCGCGGCCTCCGCGGTCTCGGCGCAGTACCGGAGTCCTTCCTGCCCCGTGCACGCGTTGGCGACCCCGGAATTCACCACAATGGCCTGGGACGCCCTCTTCTCCTCCACAAAGGCCTTGTCCCACAGGACGGGGGCCGCCTTGACCAGGTTGGTGGTGAATGTCCCCGCCGTCACGCAGGGCTTCTCGCACGCGATCAGCGCCATATCCGCGTTTCCGTTTTTCTTGATGCCCGCGGCGCACCCCGCCGCGCTGAATCCCTTCGCGGCCGTCACGCCGCCCTTGATCACTTTCAGCATAGCTGCCTCCCCGGCGCACCCGCGCCGCCTGTCTCCGTCTTCAGACTGATTCGGGGACCATTCTCAGACCGGCTGTCTCGTCCAGTCCGAACATCAGGTTCATGTTCTGAACCGCCTGCCCGGCGGCTCCCTTCACGATATTGTCGATGGCGCCCATCATGATCACGCGGCCCGTCCTGGGATCGGCCCTGACGGCGACGTCCGCGTAATTGCTCCCCCGGACCCATCTCGTCTCCGGGACCCTGCCTTCCCCCAGTACTCTGACGAAGGGCTCGTCCCTGTAGAATTCCTCGTAGAACGCGCGGATCTCCGACTCCGGCGCGGGTTTTGCCAGCGTGCCGTAGGCGGTCACCAGGATGCCCCGGTTCATCGGTATCAGATGCGGCGTGAACTGCACCTTCACCTCGCGTCCGGCCGCGGCTCCCAGCTGATCCTCGATCTCGGGCGTGTGCCTGTGGACCGCGACGCCGTAGGGCTTCACCGTCTCATTGACTTCGCAGTAGAGATTCTGGACCTTGGCGCCTCTTCCCGCCCCGGTGGTGCCCGATTTGGCGTCGATGATGACGGAATCCGGATCGATGAACCCTCCGCGGATCATGGGAAACACCGAGAGGACGCTGCAGGTCGGAAAGCATCCCGGATTCGCGATCAGCCTGGCCCCGCGCACGGACGCCCTGTTGAGCTCCGGCAGGCCGTAGACCGCCTCCGGCAGAAACTCCGGCGTGGGATGATGAATCCCGTACCACGCCTCGTAGCGGGCCGGATCCTTGATCCGGAAGTCCGCCGACAAATCGATCACCTTCGCCGAGGACAGCAGCTTTTCGCTGATCTTCGACGCGCAGTATCCCTGGGGCGTGGCGGTAAAGATCACGTCCGCCTCCTCCGCCAGCTCGTCCATGCTGTCCTCGAGACAGGTCTCGTCGACGAGGCGGAAAAAGCTGCCGTAGATGTCCTGATACTTCTGCCCCACGTAGCTTCTGGATCCGTACCATACGATCCGGGCCTCCGGATGATTCAGAAGGATCCTCACCAGCTCCGCCCCCGCGTAACCCGTAGATCCGATTATTCCGACTTTAATCATGCCTGCTGTCCAGCCTTTCCTGCGGTATTGGGCCCGTCCTGCCCGGCTCCGCGCCCCGGCGCGGGGCGTTCTTCCTCCGGGAGAGACGTGCACAGAGTCTATCTTAATGGACGGCGTGGGAAATGTAAAGGGAGAATTATGCATAATTATGCATTATTTATGAATATTATGCACACCAATCTGCCCAAACTTCCCTTAAAAAATAAATATAACTTGCATATTAATTGCATATGCTGTATAGTCGAATGCGAGTTAACAAGAAGGAGGCTGTATTATGGCAAATGAAAAAGTAGTCCTCGCGTATTCCGGCGGTCTCGACACCACCGCCATCATCCCCTGGCTCAAGGAGCACTTCGGCTATGACGTCATCTGCTGCTGCGTCGACTGCGGGCAGGGAAACGAGCTCAACGGTCTCGACGAGAGAGCCCGGCTTTCCGGAGCCAGCAAATTATATATTGAAGACATCAACGACGATTTTGCCGAGAATTATATCATGCCCTGCGTGAAGGCAGGCGCCGTCTACGAGAACAAATATCTCCTCGGGACGTCGATGGCGCGTCCCGCCATCGCGAAGAAGCTGGTGGAGATCGCCAGGAAGGAAGGCGCCTCCGCCATCTGCCACGGTGCGACGGGAAAAGGAAACGACCAGATCCGCTTCGAGCTCGGCATCCGGGCTCTCGCGCCGGATCTCAAAATCATCGCCCCCTGGAGGATGACCGACGTCTGGACCTTCCGTTCCCGGGAGGATGAGATCGACTACTGCAGAAGCAAGGGCATCGATCTCCCCTTCGACGCCGCGTCCAGCTACAGCCGCGACCGCAATCTCTGGCACATCAGCCACGAGGGCCTCGAGCTGGAGGATCCCTCCCAGGCGCCGAATTACGATCACATGCTGGTGCTCAGCGTCACCCCCGAGAAGGCGCCGGACCGTCCCACCGACGTGACGATGACCTTTGAGAAGGGCGTGCCGACCTCCATCAACGGCAAAAAGATGAAGGTCGCGGACATCATCCGCGAGCTGAACACCCTCGGCGGCGAGAACGGCATCGGCATCGTCGATATCGTCGAGAACCGCGTCGTCGGCATGAAGAGCCGTGGCGTGTACGAGACGCCCGGCGGAACCATCCTCATGGCCGCCCACGAGCAGCTGGAGGAGCTGGTGCTCGACAGAGCCACTCTCGAGGAGAAGAAGATCCTCGGAGAGAAGCTGGCGCAGGTGGTCTACGAGGGCAAGTGGTTCACGCCGCTGTGCGACGCCATCAAGGCCTTCGTCGACGTGACCCAGGAATACGTGACCGGCGAGGTCCGTTTCCGCCTCTACAAGGGCAACATCATCAAGGCGGGAACCACGTCCCCCTATTCGCTCTACAATGAGAGTCTCGCGTCCTTCACCACGGGAGATCTCTACAATCATCACGACGCGGACGGCTTCATCACCCTCTTCGGTCTTCCGCTGAAGGTCCGCGCCATGAAGATGCTCGAGGTGGGGCTCTCCAATCCCTACGAGGCCTGACGCTCCGGCATCGCCGCGGATTCCTCAAAAACCCGATCCATACAGCAGTGCCGCAGGCTTTCCGTTCACCGGACCTGCGGCATTCTTTGCACTATTTCCTGTTTTTCTTTCCCGCTCTCTGTGCTACAATAAGGCACGGGGTAAGCGGATTCCCGGCGCGTCCGCCTCGCGCTGAGCAGCCTCTCTTCGGAGATCCTGCTGTCGGAATCCGGCGGGGAGTATAAGGATTGACAAGAGACCAGCTCATTGAAAAGCGAAAGCGGAAAAAGAGGATTCGTCTCGGCGCGGCAGTATGCGGCGCCGTTGCTTTATGCCTGATCGGGACCGGCCTGTACCGCGCCTCGAGAAAGCCCTCGCCGCCTCCGGAGGCGCCGGTCTCCGCCGTTGAATTCCCACAATCCGCGGAGATCCCTGCGCCGGAGCAGACCGCGTCATCCGCGCCGGAGCCGGTGATCACGGGGTGGCAGTCGGATTCGCAGGGCCGGTACTATCTCGACTCCTCGGGGGAACGGACGACCGGCTGGTTTACGGACACCGACGGCAGCACCTATTTCTTCGGTGACGACGGATACGCGCTGACAGGATGGCAGGAGCCCGACATCGGACGCGTGTGGTTCGACGAAAACGGCGTTCTCACGACGGGCTTCAGGGAGATCGACGGAAAGAAATACTGCTTCGGGTACGACGGGGTCATGCTCTCGGGCTGGCAGGACGACGGTCCGGACACCTATTACTTCTCCGAGGAGACGGGGGAAGCCGTCACCGGCTGGCAGACCATCAACGGGGAGGACTGCTGGTTCGACGAAAACGGCGTCTACGATCCCTCCGTGGTCAAGGAGACCGGCCCCGCGGTCGCTCTGACCTTCGACGACGGCCCTGGGGTGTACACGGAGCAGCTGCTGGACATCCTCGAAGAAAACGACGCCAAAGCCACCTTCTTCATGATCGGGGAGCTGGTCCCGGAATTCTCCTCCTCCGTGGCGCGGGAGCTTGCCGCGGGCATGGAGCTGGGAAATCATTCCTGGAACCACAAAACCCTGACCCATCTCGGCCCGGAGGACATCAGCGACGAGGTCTCGATGACGAACGACGCGATCCGCGCCGCCGCCGGTGAAAACCCGACCCTGTTCCGTCCGCCGGGAGGCGGCTACAACAGCGATGTCATCGAAAACTCCTTCGGACTGCCGATGATCCTGTGGTCGATCGACACGCTGGACTGGCAGACCCTGAGCGAGGACCGGACCTACAACACCGTCATGAACAACGTCCAGGACGGGGACATCATCCTGATGCATGAGATCTACCAGTCTTCGCTGAACGCGGCCGCGCGGATCATCCCCGAGCTGAAGGCACGGGGCTTCCGGCTCGTCACCGTGTCCGAGCTGGCGCGGATCAAGGGCGTCAATCTCACTTCCGGAACAACTTACGGGAGGATCGTATAGCGATCCTCCCGTTTTTTCATTCCACGGTCTTCCTCCCGCGGGGTTTCATCTCGTGGATAAGAATTCGTATTCGCGGAGTCCCGCCTCGTCCCCCGGGTACTTTCCGACGTAGGCCGCCGCCTTCGAGCGGGCGGTCTTCCAGTCCCTCATCTGCTCGTAGATGACAATTTCGTTGAAAAGAAGCCCCTGGGCCGAGGACTCGTCGCCGCTCTCCAGCCCCGCCTCGACGTTCTGGAGGGCGTTCTCGTAATCGCCGGAGGCGATGTCGCACAGCGCCAGTCCGTTGTAGGCGGCCGCCGCGGTGTCCTGCTTCCCCGTGTGCTCGCGGAAAACCGCGCGCGCGTCCGCGATATCGTCCATCGCCAGATAGACCTTTCCGAGGAGGAACACCGAGCGGCTGTCGGAGCTGTCCCTTCTGACCGCCTGAATCAGCGTGTCCTTGGCCTCCTCATAGTTCTGGAGATAGTAGCTCACCAGCCCCTGGTTGTACAGGTCGTCCTCGTTTCTGCTGGCCGCCTCCAGGGCCTCCTCGAGGTAATAGGCGCCGTCTCCCGTCTTGTCCACCGATTCGTAGACCTCATAGATATTGATGTAGAGATCGTAATCGGCTCCCAGGGCGATGGCCTGGTCGAAATCGTTCCGGGCGGCCTTGACGTTTCCGTTCTTGAGATTCAGCCTCCCCCTCAGGAACAGCACCTCGGTGTCGGGTTCCTTCTTGATCAGGGTGTTGTAGATCTCCATGGTGCGGTCCGCCTGCCCCTGTCTCTCGCGGCAGCAGGCGAGGTAGAGATTGACGTCCCGGATATAGGCGTCATCCTCCCCGTCCACATAGAGAAGGCTCTTCTCAAAGGAGATGCAGGCGTCGGCGTAATCGGCCTCCGCCATCTGCGCGAGGCCGAGGCCTCTGTAGGCCTGGGACAGATAGTAGCCGGACTCCGTCACCTCGCCGAACAGCTGCTCCGCCTGTTCGAAGCTGCCGCCCTCCAGCGCCTCGCACGCGGAGAGATAGGCGCTCTTCGCCTCTGAACCGGCGCATCCGCCGAGGGTCAGCGCGGCAAGCGCCAGCGCGGCGGCCGCCGCCAGCCGCACGGAAAGAGTCCGCGCGGAGGGATTCCGGACGGCAGAACGCCGGGAGACGCCTGAGCCGTCCCCCGGAACAAAGGAAGCTGTTTCGTTTTTAGCCTTCAACCGCAAGTCCTTCATCATAGATCACTTTCACCACGCCCTCGACGTACCTGTCGCAGGTTTCATAGTCGGAAGCCTCCACCATCACGCGGATCTTCGGCTCCGTTCCGCTCTCTCTGACCAGTATTCTGCCTTCCGTTCCGAGGGCCTCCTCAGCCGCCCGGACGGCCGCCCGCACCTTCTCATTCGCCTGCGCGGCCTTCTTGTCCGCGACTCTGACGTTCTTCAGCACCTGGGGATATACCTTCATCTCTCCCGCCAGGGCGGAGAGGGGCGCCTTCTTCTCGATCATGGTCTGCATCACCATGAGGGACGTGAGAATGCCGTCTCCGGTGGTGGCGTACTTACTGAAAATGATGTGGCCGGACTGTTCCCCGCCGATCTCGTATCCGTTGGCCATCATGTTCTCGGCGACGTACTTGTCGCCCACGGGGGTCTGCTCATAGCGCATCCCGTTGGCCTCGAGGGCCTTGTAGAGGCCGAGATTGGACATGACGGTCGTCACGACGGTCTCCTCGGGGAGCTGCCCGGTCTCGTGGAGATACTTTCCGCAGAGGAACATGATGTGGTCGCCGTTGACCACATTGCCCTTCTCGTCCACCGCGAGGCATCTGTCGGCGTCCCCGTCGTAGGCAAAGCCGACGTCGAGAGCGTTGTCCGTCACATAGTTCTGAAGCGCCTCGATGTGGGTGGAGCCGCAGCCGCGGTTAATGTTGACGCCGTCGGGCGAGTTGTTGATCACGAAGGTCTTCGCGCCCAGAGCCTCAAAGACGCTCTTCGCGATGGCGGAGGAGCTTCCGTTGGCGCAGTCGAGGCCGACCCGCATGCCCTTGAAGGCCCTGGTGGGGATCGTCATCAGATAACCGATGTAGCGGTTTCTTCCGGCGGAGAAATCAATCGTCCTGCCGATGGCTTCCTTCTGGGCGTAGGGGATTTCTTCGATCTTTCCGTCGATGTATTCCTCCACCTTGTCCTCGATCTCCGCCTCGATCTTCTGGCCGTTCGCCCTCATGATCTTGATGCCGTTGTCATAGAACGGGTTGTGGCTCGCGGCGAGCATGATGCCGCAATCAAATCCCTCCGTCCGGACGACGAAGGAAACCGAGGGCGTCGTGGTGACGTGCAGAAGATAGACGTCGGCTCCCGAGGAGGTAAGACCGGCGCACAGAGCGTCCTCCAGCATGTAGCTGCTCCGGCGCGTATCCTTTCCGATGGCCACCTGGGCCTTGCCGTCCGGATGCTGCGTCCCGTAATACCAGCCCAGATACCGTCCCACCTTGAATGCCTTTTCGGCCGTCAGCTGAATGTTGGCCTCGCCTCTGAATCCATCTGTTCCGAAATACTTTCCCATAATAATCTCCTACCTATCATGCTTTGTCAGGTTCCGCCAGTGTCGTATGAGGGAACACGCCGCACGCCTGCTTCGCAGCCGTCAGCCTGTACCTTTCTCCTGTATGATACTAATGTCACGCCCAGAGCGGACATGGGTACACGCCTTCACCGACCAGTCTCGCGAATTCCTCCCTCACGAAATCCCGGTCTTCCTTATATGTCACGCCGAACCACCTGTCGTCTGTCCTCAGCAGCCTGACAGCCGCTTCCCCGCTGTTCAGCATCCCGTCGACGATGGTCGGCAGGAGGAACTCGCCGCTCAGCCTCTTCTCCCCCTCCAGGCTCGAAAGGAACGCGGGGAACCTGGACTCCAGCTGCCCGATGAAGGACGGACGGAAGCCCCACATGTTCATCGATACGAGGCTCTCGGAATCCACCTTGACGAGGCCGCTGTCCGTGATCACGGCGGCGCCCTCCGGGGTGCGGATCAGGTTCTTCGTCTCATGGATGCCGGAGAGCCTGCCGGCCGCGTCGAACTCCAGAATGCCCCTGGTCACGCCTCCGTTTTCGGAGAGCGTGTTCCCCAGCACGAAGGCGGCCAGACAGACCGGCTCCTTCCCGCTGTCCGCGTCCGGTTCCGCCGTCAGCATCCCGTAAAGCTCCCGGAACCCCTCTTTTCCGTAATAATCGTCGGCGTTGATCACCGCGAAGGGCTCCGTAATGACGTCCTTTGCCGCCAGAAGCGCGTGCCCGGTTCCCCAGGGCTTCGTTCTCCCCTCCGGCAGCGCGAAGCCGGCCGGCAGGTCCTCCGCCTCCTGATAGGCGTAAGCCACCTCCGTGAAGGCGCTGATCCTGTCGCCGATCACTTCCCTGAAATCCGCGTCCAGATCGCGCCTGATGATGAACACGACCTTGTTGAAGCCTGCTTCCAGAGCGTCGTGAACGGAATAATCAATCATGATCTCTCCGCCCGGTCCCAGCGGCTCCATCTGCTTGACGCCTCCGCCGAACCGGCTTCCGATGCCGGCGGCGAGAATAACGAGCGCCGTTTTCTCCATGACGATCCCCCTCTGATGATTCAGCTCACGGATGACAGTTTCTCCGCCCGGTCGGCGGCCGTAAGCCGGTCGATCACTTCGTCCAGATCCCCGTCCATAATGCTGTCAATCCTGTGGGTCGTCAGATGGATTCTGTGATCCGTCACCCTTCCCTGCGGGAAATTGTAGGTTCTGATTTTTTCGGACCGGTCCCCGGTGCCCACCTGGCTTCTCCGGAGCTCGGCTCTCTCGCTGTGAAGCTCCCTCTGCTTCAGGTCATAGAGCTTGGACCTGAGGATTTTGAGGGCCTTCGCCTTGTTCTTGATCTGCGATTTCTCGTCCTGGCAGGAGATCACGATCCCCGTCGGGACATGGGTCAGACGCACCGCGGAATCCGTGGTGTTGACGCACTGCCCGCCGTTGCCCGAGGCCCGGAATACGTCGAAGCGGCAGTCCTTCGGGTCGATCTCCACGTCGACCTCCTCCGCCTCCGGCATGATCGCCACCGTCGCGGTGGACGTGTGGATCCGGCCTCCGCTCTCGGTCTCGGGGACGCGCTGCACGCGGTGAGTCCCGCTCTCGAACTTCAGTCTGGAATAGACGCCCTTCCCGCTGATCAGGAAGGTGATTTCCTTGAATCCGCCGATCCCGTTCTCGCTGACGGAGGCGGTCTCGCACCGGAATCCGTGCCTGTCGGCGTAGCGGACGTACATCCTGTAAAGATCCGCGGCAAAAAGCGCCGCCTCGTCGCCTCCCGCGCCGGCCCGGATCTCCACGACCACGTTTCTTTCGTCGTCGGGATCCTTCGGCAGAAGGAGGATCATCAGCTCCCGGGCGAGCTCCTCTTTTCTTGCCCCGGCGGCCGCGATCTCCTCGCGGAGGAGCTCCCGCATCTCTTCGTCCTCCTCCTCTTCGAGGAGGACGGCGCAGTCGCTCTCCGACTTCTCGGCCTCCCGGTAGAGGCCGTAGGCACTGACGATGGGATCCAGCTCGGCCTGTTCCTTCATCAGGACGGTCATCCTGGCGGCGTCGCCCTGTATTCCGGGAGACGCGAGTTCCGCCAGAATCTCCCGGTGCCGCCGGGCGATGGTTTCTATTTTCTCCAACATTTTCTGCAAAAGGCTACTTCCTCGTTCCGATCACGGCCCTCGTGTTCCAGCCAAGATCCCTTTTTACGGAAATGCTCCCGAAGCCGTTCCTCTCCATCAGCTCCGAGACGTCCTGGGCCTGATCGTATCCGATCTCGAGTCCCAGGAGGCCGCCCTCGTTCAGATGGTCCGGCGCTTCTCCCACGATCCTCCTGTAGAATTCCAGTCCGTCCCCGCCGCCGTCCAGCGCCGCCCGGGGCTCATGGCCGGAGACCTCCGGCTCGAGTCCGTCGATCTCTCCGCTCCGGATGTAGGGAGGATTCGCGGTGATGAGGTCGTAGGTTTCTCCGAATTTCTCAAAAAGATCGCTCTGTACAAATACCGCGTCGGCGCCGAGCTTCTCGGCATTTTCCGAGGCGGCGGCCACCGCCTCGGGGGAAATGTCCCCGCCGGCGCCCGTCATGCCCTCCGGTCCCTCCAGCAGCAGCGAGATCAGAATGCAGCCGCTGCCGGTACACAGATCCAGAAGCTTCATGCCCGGTCTGAGCCGCGGAATCAGGCCTTCGACCAGGGTCTCCGTGTCGAAGCGGGGAATGAGCACCCCGTCCCTCACCGCGAACTCACGGCCGTAGAAGGACGCCGTCCCCAGAATTCTCTGGAGCGGAATTCTCTCCGCCCTCCGCCGGATCAGCGCCGGATACTCTCCCGCGGCGCCTTCCGGGACCTCCTCCCGGCTCCGCAGGGCGTAGGTCGTCATGGTCAGCCCGGACGCGCGGAACAGCAGCTCCCTCGCGTCATATTCGGCGTCGGGTATTCCCGCGCCGCGGAGTGCCGCGGTTCCTTCTCCGAGCAGCTCCCGCCAGGTCACGCTTCTTCCTCCTTCGGGGCCTTTCCCTGCCACACCCTCCAGTCAAAAACGGATTCGATGGCGGTGATGGCGACCTCGCACATCTTCTCGTCCGGCTCCCTCGTGACCAGCAGCTGCATTCTCAGGCCGGGCTGCACCAGAAGGTTGATGCACTTTCCGTCGTGGCTCCCGCCGTAGCGGAGGATCTCGTAGGAGACGCCCGCTATGACCGGGATCAGGATGATCCGCCACAGAAAGCGCCACAGCCCCGAGCGGATCCCGAAAAGGCCGAGGATCAGAAACGCGATGACGGAGATGCAGACCACGATCAGCAGGAAGCTCGTCCCGCAGCGCCTGTGCTGCCGGGAGGACTTCATGACGTTCTCCACCGTGAGATCCATCCCGCTTTCGATGCAGTTGATGCACTTGTGCTCGGCGCCGTGGTAGGCGAAAACCCGCTGGATGTCCTTCATCCGCGAGATCAGCAGCATGTACGTCAGAAAAATGGCGATCCGGAGAAGCGCCTCCGCGAGGTTCACCCCCACGTCGGGCACGCCGGCCTTCCGCATGAGGCCCGCGAGCCAGAAGGGAAGCAGCATGAACAGCACCACGGAGAAACCGATGGAGATGATCACCGTCACCGTCATGAGGACCTTCCAGAGCCTGTCGTCCTTCGCCTTCTCCGCCTCGGTCTTCTCCGGCAGGGGATTCCCGGATTCGTCCGTGTCCTCCTCCGCCGCGATATCCGCGGAGAACATGAGGGAAGACATGCCGACCACCAGGGAGTCGATAAAGGAGACGACGCCGCGCAGGAGGGGAACCTTCCACACGCCCTTCCAGGGGCAGACGCTCCTGTAGTCGTCGACCTTGGTCTCGATCTCTCCGTTCGGCTTCCGGACCGAGATCGAATATCTGTCGGCGTTCCGCATCATGATACCTTCCATGACGGCCTGTCCGCCGATGCCGGAATTCTTCTGCATAGACAACCTCCCTTTATGCCGCGGCGGCGCGGATCCCGCACACAGCGGACGCGTCCCCAGAAGCGCCCGCGGCATAATCTCATAATATACGAAACGGGGACGAGCAGCTTTCGGCCAGCCCGTCCCCCAATAATATCCTCTTTGGATTTACTGCGCGTTCGCCGCAGAAATTCCGTACTTCTTGTTGAACGCCTCAATACGTCCGCGCGCCTGGGCAGCCTTCTGCTGTCCCGTGTAGAACGGATGGCACTTGGAGCAGATTTCGACGTGGATGTCCTTCTTGGTGGATCCCGTCGTAAACGTATTGCCGCAGTTGCAGGTTACAGTCGCTTCATAGTACTTCGGATGGATTCCTTCCTTCATTGCTCTCACCTCTTTACAGCTCTGATTCTTGCCTCGATTATATCTTCAGCGGCAGCCCGCCGCTGCCCGCGCGATGCGCGGAAGGGCTGTGCCCACTTGTTTATTTCCATAAACAGCAACACATATTCTAACATACGGTCAATGGCTTTGCAAGGGTTAGTTTTACGGTTTTGACGGGTTCCTGTTCCGGGTCCGTGTTTTGGGTCCGCGTTCCGGGTTCGTGTTCCGGCTCCGTGTTCCGGCTCCGGCGTTCCGGCCCCGTGTTCCGGCCCCATGTTCCGGCTCCGGCGTTCCGTCCTCTCACCCCTGCCATCTCTGGAGAATCACATTGACGACCTGCTCGTTCGTCGGATAGTGGGCGAAGGCCTGGAGAATCTGTTCGACGGCCTCCTCCGCCTTGAGTCCGTTCATCTTCCGCCTCATGATGTCGACCGCCTTAAGCTCCTTCGGGGTCAGCAGCAGGTCCTCCCTCCTGGTCCCCGATTTCACGATGTCGATCGCCGGGAAGATTCTGCGTTCCTGCAGCTTCCGGTCAAGAATCAGTTCCATGTTGCCGGTGCCCTTGAACTCCTCGTACACCACGTCGTCCATCTTGCTGCCCGTATCCACGAGGGCGGTGGCGAGAATCGTCAGGCTTCCTCCCTCCCGCATATTCCGGGCGGCCCCGAAGAAGCGCTTCGGCATGTACAGCGCGGTGGGATCAAGGCCTCCGGAGAGGGTCCGGCCGCTCTGGGGCACGAGGATATTGTAGGCCCGCGTCAGGCGGGTGATGGAATCCAGAAGAATGATGACGTCCTGATGGTGCTCCACCAGGCGCTTCGCCCTCTCGATCACCATCTCGGAGACCCTCCTGTGGTGCTCCGGAAGCTCGTCGAAGGTGGAGTAGATGATCTCCACGTTCTTCCCGAAGACGGATTCCTTCATGTCCGTCACTTCCTCCGGGCGCTCGTCGATCAGCAGGATACTCAGGTTGGCCTCCGGATTCCCGGCCAGGATCGATTTGGCGATGTCCTTCAGGAGGGTGGTCTTCCCGGCCTTCGGCGGGGACACGATCATGCCTCTCTGGCCCTTGCCGATGGGGCTGATGAGATCCACGATCCTGGTCGCCCTGGAGCCGTCGGGTCTCTCGAGGACGATCCTCTCGTTCGGGAAAACGGGCGTCATATTCTCGAAGACGGAACGCTTCCTCGCCTCGTCGGCGGGAAAATCGTTGACCCTGGACACGTAGAGCAGCGCGCCGTACTTCTCCCCCTGGGCCTTCTCGCGCTTGTTTCCGGTGATCATATCGCCGGTCTTCAGGTTGAAGCGGCGGATCTGGGACGGAGAGACGTAGATATCCTCCTCCCCCGGAAGAAAATTGTCGCTTCTCAGGAAGCCGAATCCGTCCTGCATGACCTCCAGGATCCCGCGGACGACATGGCCTCCCTCGACGGGGTGCTTTTCCTTATTCTCGGGACGGCCGCCCCTCTCCTCCTTCCGCGGCTCCTGCTTCCAGGGTTCGGACGGATTCGCCGACGGAGGCGCCGCCTCCTGCTTCCACGGTTCCGGCGGATTCGCCGACGGGAGCTCCGACTCCTGCTTCCGAGGCTCCGGCGGATTCACCGACGGGGGCGCCGGCTCCTGCTTCCGAGGTTCGTAAGGATTCGCCGACGCAGGTGCAGCCTCCTGCTTCCGCGGTTCCTGCGGATTCGCCGACGCAGGTGCAGCCTCCTGCTTCCGCGGTTCCGGCGGATTCGCCGCCGCAGGTGCATGCCCATGCTTCCGCGGCTCCCGAGGATTCGCCGGCGGGGACGCCGGTTCCGCCCTGACGGTCCCCTCCTCCCGGGCGGCCTGCCCGTCGAGGGCAAGCATCGCCTCGATCAGCTCCGCCTTTTTCATGGACGCCGTCTTTTTCACACCGCGCGACCTGGCCAGCTCACGCAGATTCGTGACATGGATAGACTGATACTGTTCTCTTGTCATATAGATCTTCCTGTGGAATAGAATTTTGGAATTGCTGCCCCAAATGACTGTAATGAAAAGACAAAAACGGGTGAGTGCGGCTGACAGGACTTGAACCTGCACATCCGGGAGATATTGGAACCTAAATCCAACGCGTCTGCCAATTCCGCCACAGCCGCTCAAACGAAAAGAACGCCCGGAACGCACCGGACGCGGACCGCCGTTCCGGCAGGAAGCACGGTCCTTTCTTTTTATACCAGAGAAAAAGGGAAAAGTCCATTGTATTTATGAAAAAAGACTCTCCCTCTTTCTCTTCCCTCTCTTCTTCTCCGGCCGGCGCCCGGGCCCCCGGGATCAGATTCTCCGGCCGGCGCCCGGGACCCCCGGGGATCAGATTCTCCGCCCGTGGACGGCCGCTTTTTCCTTCAGCATCTCCGTGTCGGACTGGCCGAGGCCGTAGTCGAAGTCATAATTTTCCTCTGTCATGGTACAGATGCCGGCGCTGAAGGTGATGGGCCGCCCGCCGACTTCGCTTTCCGCCGCGGTTTTTCTCAGCTCCGCCACCCTTTTGCGGGCTTCCTCCATGCCGGTGCTCTTTGCCAGGACCAGGAACTCGTCCCCTCCGTTCCGCAGGACGGTAAACCGCGGATCGATAAACTCCTCCTTCAGCAGATCCGCCAGCGTCTTCAGCAGAAGATCGCCGGTCTTGTGGCCGAAATTGTCGTTGATGTTCTTCAGGCGGTTGCAGTCCAGCATGAGGAAGGACACGGGGTAGTCCTTCTCCTGAAGGCCGCGCTCGGTCCAGATCTCAAGATAATTACGGGAATAGAGCCCCGTCAGATAGTCCTTGTAGGCGATCTCCTCGAGATGCTCCTTCTGCTCCTGCTCCATCTTTCTCTGAAGCACTCTCCTGCCGCGCCGCGTGATCAGCCGGGACATGACATAGGTAGCCAGCCCGATGAGGAGCAGAACGCCGAGACTGAGAAGCACCTTGAACCATTTTTCTTCCGTCAGGCGGAGCTGCTTGTCGATCGTCAGGACGTATTCGCTCTCTCCGGCCCTCAGACTGAACTCGTATTCCCCGCCGTCGAGGTTGGTGTAGGTGACGGACCCGAGATCCGAGCGGGTCCGCTCCGTCTCCCACTCGTCGAAGCCCCTGAGCATGAACCGCACCTTCGGATCCTCCAGTCCGTAGGTCAGGACATGGGGGAACAGCTCGATACGTCTGGCGTCGCTGGCCATCGTCACGGACGAACCGTCAAAATCCAGCACCGGTTCGTCGTCCACAATCACGTCGAACACCACCGGGTATTCCGGCTCCCGGTTCCCGCTCACGCCCGCGTCCAGCGTCATCAGGCCGCCGGATCCGCAGAGATAGATGGTATGCCCGTCCATGAACTGATACGAGTTCGCCGTCACCTCGAAGGGCATGCCGTCGCTCTTCCGGAACTGCCGGATCTCATCGAAATCATTGTCCGTCAGAGACTCCTCATCCGTCAGAAAGATGCCGGTCCCGGAGGGGATCCAGACATTTCCCGAATCGGTGAAAATCATATCCAGATTGTTGGTTGAAGGAAATCCCTCCAGGTGCACGAGGGAGCCCTCCGCGTCGAGCCGGACGATTTCATTGCCGGTCACCATCCAGATATCGTCCGTGGTTCTGCCCCGGCACAGCTTCATGATGACGTTGGATCCCAGCCCGTCCTCTCTGGTGTAGTGCCGCTCCACCTCGCCGTCGCGGATCTGAAAGAGGCCGTAGCCGTCCGTTCCGAGGTAGAGCCGTCCGCCCCGGGACATGACCGAGAGCACTCTGCCGCGGAAGACCTCGCTGTCCCTGAGGACGTTTTCCACCTTGCCGTCCCGGATCCTGTACGCGCCGGCGTCGCTCCCCGCGATCATGCCGTCCTCCGTCTCCGTGATACAGCGGAAATTGTCGGAGCCGATCTCCGGGAACTGCGCGGAATTATAGGTCTTCCAGGTGCCGTCCGCCGTCCTTTGCAGAAGTCCCATGCCCTTGGTGCAGAACCACAGGCCGCCCTCCGAATCCGGACAGACGCAGCGGATCCTGACGTCGTTGAGCACGTCAAACTCAGGGTCGCTGATGATGCCGAAGTTCTCCGCGTCCAGTATGACGAGACCGCTGTCGTGGCCTATGTAGATCCTGTCCTCCGCCTCCGCGACGGCGTTCACCACGAGAGTGCCGAGGCCCGCCCGGCGGCTCACGTTTCCGAAGCGGCTCCGGGCCACCTCCAGCACGCCGAGGCGCGAAGAGGCGAACCAGAAATTGCGCTCCGCGTCGATCATCATCCGGTCGACGGAATTGTCGATCTCCAGATTCTGCACCTCCACCGTGCCGTCGCGGAAGAGGCCCACGCCGCTGTCCGTGCAGATCCAGACCGATCCGTTCTCGTCGGGAACCAGCTGGTTGACGGTCGCAAGAGTGCCGGTCGCGATCACCTCCAGCACCTTGAAATCGCTTCCGCAGTGAACGACCGTGCTGCCGGACGTCCCGAGATAGTAATCGCCTCCCCTGGCGCGCGCCAGAGACCGCACCGGCTCATCCGTCCCGGAGACCGTGACCGGCTCGCAGCTTTCCTTCTTCCGGTCGTACCGGAAGAATCCCCCGCTCTGCGTCACGCACAGGGCCGCGGCGTCCGATTCGCAGAGAATGTCGGTGATTTTCTGTTCCTCAAGCTCGGGACAGGGAAGCATCTGCCACCCCTCCCCGGCGGAATAGCGCCCGATCCCGCTGTCGGTGCCGAACCAGACGGCGCCCGAAGGAGCCTCTCCTAGACACTCGACCGAGGGCACCTCCCCGGAATCTGCCGGCGTCAGGAATGACAGCCGCCCCGATTCCAGGAGAACCAGTCCCTGGTCGACGGAGCCGATATACAGGGCGCCGCCGCTTCCCGGGAGAAGATCCGTGATGTTTGACAGCGTTCCGGCCCCCCAGGGCACGAAGGTCTTTCCGTCATAGCGGACAAGACCGCCGTATCCGCCGATCCATATGAAGCCGTCGTCCGTCTGGGCAATCGCCGTGGTGGAGGTTGACATAAGACCCTGCTCCGCGGTAAATACCCTCTGGACACCTTCGTCGATATTGGACGTTCCCACGTCGGCGGAAACCAGGCTGCAGCAGAAAAGCATAAGCAGCAGCGCCGCCGGGAGGCACCGGAATTTCCCTGTGGATTTCATCATTTTTCCTTTCAAGCCCGTTACGGTCCGTCTTCTGTCCATTGCTGCCGGGTGATCCTTTCTCCTCTCAGGCGGACCCCCGCTCCTCCGGGTGCCCGGCGGCGTCGGCCTCCTCCGAATCCTCCTGCCCGTAATCCGGCACGGCGCCGGCGTCCAGGAGACGGAGAAAAACAGACACGATGCCGGGATCAAACTGCGTTCCCGCGCCCCGCCGGATCTCTTCCCGGGCGGTCTCCAGCTTCATTCTCTTCTTGTAATGCCGGCGGCTCACCAGAGCGTCGTAGACGTCCGCCACGGCGATGATGCGTCCGACCAGCGGAATCTCCTCGCCGCTGAGGCCGCGGGGATAGCCCTTCCCGTCGTACCTCTCGTGGTGATACCGCGCCCCGTCCTCCAGATAGCCGATGGAGGAAATGGCGCCGAGGATGTTGGCGCCGATGGTGGTGTGCTCCTTGATGCTCTCGTATTCCTCCGGCGTCAGACGCCCCTTCTTCTTGAGGATGGAATCCGGAATGCCGATTTTTCCGACGTCATGGAGCATCGCGGTCTGATAGATCTTTTCGACCGTATCGTCGGAACAGCCCATCTCCCTTGCGATGGCCCGGCTGCACTCCGCGACCCTGGAGGAGTGGCCCTTCGTCAGGGGATCCCTGGCCTCCAGCGCCTGGGCGATCGCTCCGACGGCCTGCAGGGACAGCCGCTCGATCTCGGCGGATTTCTCCTCTATCTCCCCGTTCAGCTCCCGGCGGATGTCGAAGGAATCCATCGCGTTGCGGATTCTTCTCTCCAGAATCTCCGGGACGATCGGTTTGGTGAGGAAGTCGCTGGCCCCCATGTTCAGGCACTCCACCTCCACGTCCTCGTCCTTGTTCGCGGTCAGGAAAATCACCGGGATGTCCGCGCACGCGGGATCCTCCTTGATCTTCGTGAAGGTCTCCCTGCCGCTCATGCCGGGCATCATCAGGTCGAGCAGGATCAGGTCCGGCTTCCTTTTCGTCAGAAACTTCAGCGCGGTTTCCCCGCTGATAGCCAGCATCAGGTCGTAGTCCTTTTCCAGTACGTCCCTGATGATCTGCAGATTGGTTCGGCTGTCGTCCACAGCCAGGATCGATCTTTCTTTCATATCACACAGCCTCACGCCGCATTATTCATCTACTGTCACGCCGCGTTGATCCGCGCGGCCTCACCCCTCCTGTGTGTCAGAGGGATTCCACGAGCTCGTCCAGGAGATCGTATTCAAAGCCCTCCGCGAGACGCTGCATCGCCTGGAGCTTCTCCTCCAGCTCCTTCGTGTACCGCCGCGTCCCGAGCCGCTCGAGCAGCCTCTCCACCGCCATGTAGTCCATGTCGCGGCAGGCCTTTCTGACCGCCTCGACCTCATCCGGAGGGAAGGCGGCTTCCGCCTCTTCTCCGCTGTCCGCCGGCTTCTCGAGATAGCGTCTGACGTATTTTCCCGTCCCCTCCATGACGCGGAGGAGATTTTCCCGGAATTCCGGGTACAGCGAGCCGACGGCGTCCCCGTCCCGGCGTCGGCCGGCCTCCTCGAGTTCTTCCGCCATCTTCCCGACGTCGGAAGCCCCGACGCTCAGAGAGGCGCTCCTGACCGCGTGCACGCAGATCGTGAAGGCCTCGAGATCCCCCTGCCCGACCGCCTCATCCAGCTTCGGCAGCCGCTCGAGAAGGTCGTAGTAGTAGGTTTTCAGAATGTTGTGATAGATCCGGACCGACCCGCCGTAGGTATCGACGCTCTCCCGCATATGGATGCCGGGAATCGGCGCCCGGAGCTCGTCAAGGCCTCCGCCGGCTCCCTCACCGGCCGGATCCTCCCCGGCCGGCTCCGCCTCGGCGCCGGCTTCCGCCGCGCCATGATCCGCCGCGCCGGCTTCCGCCGGGATTTCGCGGGGAAGGACGCCGTTTCTCTCCGGCCCGTTCTCCCCGGCCGTGTCCGCTTCCGGACCGGCGCTTCCAAGAAGCGCCTGCAGCAGAAGCAGGTTCTGACGCAGCACCAGATTGTTCTGGGAGAGAAGGCGGGACATCATGCTCCCGTCCGTCCCGGCGTCTGCGGCGCCCGCGTTCCGCGGGAAGGCGCGGCCCGGCGCGTCCGCCCCGGGCGCCTGGCCGGCGCGGGCGTGTTCCCGGCCGATCCGCTCCGCCATCTTCTCCCTGTAGCCCTCCGGTGCCTTCGGAAGCACGTATTTCTTCAGAACCCGGTTCAGCTCCGCCATCTCGATGGGCTTCGCGACAAAATCGTCCATGCCCGAGCTGAGGAACATCGCCCTGGCGTCGCTCATCGCGTTCGCCGTGAGAGCGATGATCGGGACCTTCCGGTAATAGTCCCCCGGCAGCTTCCGGATGTACTGCGTCGTCTCGATGCCGTCCATCTCCGGCATCATGTGGTCCATGAAAATGGCGTCATACCGGACCGCCTTGACCATCTCGATCGCCTTGAAGCCGCTGGCGGCAACGTCGATTTTCATGCGGTACGGCGCCATGAGCCCCTGCGCCACCTGAAGATTCGTCGTATTGTCGTCGACGATGAGAATTCTGGCAAAGGAGAGCGGTACGATCTGGCTCCGGTCGAAGGATTTTTTCTTGATGCTGGTGACGATCTCCTCCCCGTTTAGGACGTTGATGATCTGCATGCAGATCAGCGGCAGCTGGAGCTGCTTGTACTGCAGGAAATGGCTTTCCGCGTGCTCGCCGCTGTCGAGAATCAGGCAGATATTCTCCTTCGGAAACATGAATTCCAGCTTTTCACGCAGATCGAGAAACGATTTTCTGCGGATCAGCACATGGGTCATGCCCTCGTAGCTCCGGAGGCGGTCCGTCTCCCGGCAGACCGCGTAGTCGAGCCCCAGCTTCTCCATCGTCCTCGTGAGGCTGTGAATGACGGCCTCATTCTGCTCGCAGATCAGGATGCGGTACTTCCCCGGGTCCTTTACCTCGCCGAACCGGACGTATTCCTTCACGGTCTGCACGATCCTGACGGTGAAAAGGCTTCCCTTGCCGTACTCGCTCTCGACCGTCAGGTCGCCCCCCATCATCCGGGCGAGATTCCGGCTGATCGCGAGGCCCAGCCCCGATCCGGAGATCTCCCGGTTCCTCTTGGTGTCCACCTGGGAGAAGGTCGTAAAGAGCTTCCCGAAGTCCTCCCGGCGGATGCCGATCCCGCTGTCCTTGATCTCGAAGACCAGCTCGCAGTGCGTCTCGTCGGTCATGCGGCCTTCCACGCGCAGCTCGATATAGCCCTCCCGGGTAAACTTCGCGGAATTGCCGATCAGATTGAGAAGAATCTGCTTCAGCCGGATGTCGTCCCCGTAGAGGCGGCTCGGGATGGCCGGATCGATGTCCATCATGAAGAAAATGGGCCGGCCCGAGATCCGCACCGAGATCACGTTGCTCACGTCCATCAGCAGGGACGGCAGCATGTAGTCGGTCTCGTTGATCTCCAGCTTGCCGGTCTCGATCTTCGAGAAATCCAGGATATCGTTGATGATTCCCAGCAGGGAGCTGCCGGAATTCTGGATCGTCGAGATGTCCATGAGGACGTCCTCGGGAAGCGGCTTCCCGAGAAGGATCTCGCTGATCCCGACGATGGAGTTCATGGGCGTGCGGATCT
Organism: uncultured Lachnospiraceae bacterium; assembly: GCA_902773195.1. The sequence continues at coordinate 2,693 of CACYDL010000185.1, read as the reverse complement.
CGTGGCTCATGTTGGCGAGGAACGCGCTCTTCGCCCGGTTCGCCTCCTGCGCGTCGGCCGCGGCGCTCCTCAGCTGCTCCCTGATATCCTCCTCGCCCTGGATGTCCGTGCACAGCATGATGATCCGCCGGTGGTCGTCGCCGAAGAAAATCCCCTCCAGCAGCTTCCAGCGGATTTCCCCGTCCTCCGAGCGCAGCCGCACCCGAAGGCTCAGCTTTCCGTTTTTCTCTATCTCGCCCGGAAGATTCCCAAGATACAGCTTCTCAAGGGCGGCGGCGTCCTCCTCCCCCGCGGCCCTTTCGGAGATAAGGCTGCGGATTCTCCCGTCGTAGGACTCCGTCTCCCCGGGGCAGAGGCTCCCGCCCTTCCTGCCCGGATTCCGGAGAACGCTTCGGACGGTATCCGCGGCGAGATCGATCAGGTCCGCCTCCTCATAGTGATTCTCGACCGCGAAGCGGCACACCTCCTCCATGAGCTCGGCCTCGTCCCTCGCCCGGTGCAGCTCGTCGGTGTTCTCCACGATGCCGAGAATCGCGGCGGGCCGGCCGTCGGAATCCGTGTCGATGATCTCCAGGGTCACGCGGGTCCAGTGCCCGTTGACGTCCCGAAGCTCCGAGCTGGCGTGGTTGATGCCGCTCATGCAGCGGCGGTACATCTCGTCATGAAAGGCGTAGAAGTCCGGGTCCACAAACTGGTCCCTGAAGGAATCCGGCATGCCCTCCAGCCTTCTCGGCGCGCCGTGCAGGTCCTCTATGCCGGCGGAGGCGATCCCGTAGCCTTCCGTCACGTAGTACGTGAATTTCATGATATTGGAGTTCTCGAACGCGTGCTTCTCCATCAGCTCGCGCTCCTTCTCCTTTTTCTGGTCCTCCAGATGACGCCTCATCAGGGCGTCGATGTCCTTTACGCACAGACAGTAGCCGTCCGGCGCCCCGTCCTCCGTCCTGGTGGTGACGTCGATCTCGCAGCGCATCCAGCGTCTCTCCCCGCCGTGATCCGACAGGAATTCCGTCTCCGCCTGGCTGATGTCGCTGAAGATCTGTTCCGCCCTGTTCCGGTAGAGATACCGGAACAGGAGGTGCCGCTGTTCCTCAGGAACGTATTTCTCGATGATTTCCTTATAGTAAGACTCCGCGTCGGAGATCTCTTCCTCAGGCCCGGGTGAGACGCGCAGCGCCCGGTTCTGCGAAAAACTTCCGACGCAGATGATGCGGTTGATGCCGTAGACTGATTTTTTCATACGCTGTGTACCCTGATGACGCCATGGGCCGGAGCGGTATGCCGGGTCCGGCCTGCCATGGATGCGAAGTGTCGTTTTCGAAGCGTTTAAGAGGTGATTTCCTTGAGATTATACTGGATCCTCAGGCGGCTGTGGCCCGAGGGCATATAGTAGTCGTGAAAGACGCGCTTCAGGATGTCCTCCGCGTTCTCCTTCGGACATTCCGGAAGCATGATCAGGTACTGGCTCTGGCTGTAGCGGGTCAGCACGTCCCCGGAGCGGAGCGACTTCATCAGCCGGCCCTTGAGCCGGTTCATGTCCGCCCTTCTCTGCTGCTCCAGGGCGGGATACTCGGATTCGTCGGCGTCCCCGTCGATCACCATGGAGATCAGCACCAGAAGGTGAGGCCTCCCGCTCCGCTTCATGCGGCGCGTGCTGACCTCATAGATCTTCCGGAAGTTCTCGAATTCGCAGAAATAGGCACCTTTGAGGCTCTCCGTCTCCATCAGCTCCTCATGGATCTTGAGAAGATCCAGCTCCTCGCTGCGGTGCTGTTCCATCATGCGGGAATACAGATTTCTGAGAGTCTCGGGGATTTCATTTCCGTCTTTTGTGTAGAGGACCTGAATCGTGCGGCGGTAGTGCTCCTCCGCGGCGGAGATCCGGTTCTCCCCGATCAGTGATTTGAGAAGGGCGCAGTGCACGACCTCGTCCCGGTCGTCGATCAGAATCGCTTTTCTGCATATCTTCTCCAGCATCGGGTAATCCTGTCTGGTCTCCAGAAGATCGGTGCACATGTGGACCGCGGAGATCCAGGAATTGTGGAACCACGTCTGTCTGGGCAGAACCCAGTACTCATCGGAAAATGACTCCAGGAGCCGCCCCCGGTAGAGCTCCAGAATCCGGCGGATCATGCCGATCTTCCTGACAGGCTCGCGGATTCCGCCAAGCGCCGCGCAGAACGTCTTGAATTTCTCGGTGTCCAGCTCCACCGGAAACGCCGTATTCCAGATATAACCGCCGTTGGAGGTGAGGATGAAATCCCGGCCGGGCCAGAGGCTTTCCAGTTTCCGGCGGGTTCTGTAGACAAGATTTTTCAGGGCGCCCTGAGGGTTCTCACTCTCGAGATCCGGCCACAGCGCGTCGATGATCTCATGAAACGTGCTGCTGTGCCCCCGCCGCAGAATCAGATACGCGGTGAGCTTGACCATCATCTCGGATTTGAAGTCCTCTTCCGTAAGGACCCGGCCCCCTCCAGATAATTCAAAGGATCCGAAAAGCCTGACGCTCATGGCCGCTCCCGCAGTGCTGTTCTTCATAATCGCTCCTCAAAAAACTGCTGTCAAAGCGGACATTCGCATTCCGCGCCGCCATAAAAATACATACGCTTTTATTATAAAACCTGACTTTTTTTAATGCAATCCTGCTTTTTCGTACAGGACCGGGCGCACATTTCGCACAGGAGCGGGAGTCC
>CACYDL010000184.1 GCA_902773195.1 uncultured Lachnospiraceae bacterium | reverse complement strand
CGCGGACGCGGAGAGCGCCGTGGACGAGGCCGCTGACGCCGCCGCCGATGTGGTCGACAGCGCCGTGGATGAGGCTGCCGATGTCGTCGCGGACGCGGAGAGCGCCGTGGACGAGGCCATAGCGGAAGTCGAGAGTGTCGCGGAAGAAGCCGAAGCAGGTCTTGGCGGTCTGCTGTCAGGTGTCGGCGACGCCGTTACCGAGGCCGGAAACAAGGTCGAGAACGCCATCGCCGAAGCCGGCGTCGACAGCATGGTCGACGAGCTCGCCGGCAAGGCCCAGGGCCTGATCGACGACGCGTCCGCCAAGGTGGGAGAAGTGAAGGAGCAGGCCGGAGCGAAGGTCGGTGAAGCTGCGGCAGCCGCGGCCGGAGCCGTCACGTCCATCTTCGGAGCGGCGGGCGACGAGGCTCAGGAAGCCCTCGACGAGGGCGAAGCCGCTGTCGAGAGCGTCCTTGAGGATGCCGCGGACGCCGTGGAGAGTGCCGCGGAAGACGCTGCCGGACTGGCAGAGGAAGCCTCCGCGGAAGCGGAGAGCGTCGCGGAAGAGGCCGCGGACGTCGTGGAAAGCGCCGTGGAAGAGGCTGCCGAGGCGGCGGACGCCGTGGAGAGCACCGTGGAAGAAGCAGCCGAAGCGGCTCCGATGGACGGAGAGGTCGTCTCCAGAATTCTCAGCGACGGAAAGGTCATCATGACGACGAACGCCGAGTTTGAGCCCTTCGAATACAAGGATGGCAGCGAGATCGTCGGTATCGACGTCGACATCGCCAAGGAAATCGCGGCGAAGCTTGGTGTGGAACTTGAGATCTCCGATATCGCCTTCAACTCGCTCATTCCGAGCCTTAACGCCGGAAAGGCCGACTTCATCGCCGCCGGCATGACCGCCACGGACGAGCGCAGAAAGAACGTCGACTTCACGCAGCCGTACTTTAACGCCAGCCAGGTCATCATCGTCAAGACGGACAGCGACATCACCTGCAAGGATGATCTGAACGGAAAGACCGTCGGCGTGCAGGAAGGCACGACAGGCGACTATTACTGCACGAACGAGGACGGAACCAGCGACGTCGACGTTGAAGTCAGACGTTATCCCAAGGGCATGGACGCCGTGTCCGATCTTCTGGTGGGACGCGTTGACGCCGTCGTCATCGACAACTTCCCGGCCGACAAGCTCGTCGAGAAGAATCCGGATAAGATCGTGAAGCTCGATGAGGCGATGACGGAGGAAGAGTACTCGATCGCCCTTCCGCAGGGAAGCGATCTCGGCCCCGTGATCGACGAAGTGATCACCGAGCTCAAGGACAGCGGAAAGCTGGATGAGATCATCTCCGCCTATATCACGGAGTAACAGCGCAGTTACCGCAAACTGAACAGAGGGAGGCGCCGCCCGGGGCATTCCGCGAGGCGCTTCCCGCGCAATGAATGATGATGCACTGCAGGGACCTGTGTCCCTGCAGTCGTAACGGGAGAGAACTATATGGGCGCTCTTGCCACGAGACTGTACGATGATTTTATTGCGAAGCAGCGTTACAGGTACCTGGTCGAAGGTCTCGGCAATACAGTCATTATCACACTTTTCGCTCTGCTGATCGGTGTCCTGATCGGCGTTCTGATCGCTCTTGTGCGCGTCAGCTACCAGCAGTCGGACAGAAAGGGGCCGGTGCTTCGCATCCTCAACCTTTTCTGCGGCTTGTATCTGACGATCATCCGCGGAACCCCGATGGTGGTCCAGCTGATGATCATGTACTTCGTCATCCTGACAGGGGGCATCTCCCCCGTCATGATCGCGATCATCTCCTTCGGAATCAATTCCGGCGCCTACGTCGCCGAGGTCATCCGGAGCGGGATCCAGTCGGTGGACAGGGGACAGACGGAGGCGGGAAGATCCCTGGGCCTGAGCGCTTCACAGACAATGATTCATATCATTCTGCCCCAGGCTTTCAAGAACGTGGCCCCCGCGATCTTCAACGAATTCATCGCCCTTCTGAAGGAGACCTCCGTCGCCGGATACGTCGGCATCCAGGATCTGACCAAGGGCGGCGATATCATCCGCTCGATTACCTATGACGCGTTTCCTCCGCTGATCGCGGTTGCGCTGATCTATCTGCTGATCGTGATCGGGCTTACGCAGATCCTGCATGTCATCGAAAGGAGGCTGGCCAAGAGTGATCTCCGTTAAGAATCTCCGCAAGACATTTCATAATACCGCCGGGGCCCACGAGGTGCTCTGCGGCATCGACCTGGAGATTGACAAGGGCGAAAAGATAGTGATCATCGGTCCTTCCGGTTCCGGAAAGAGCACCTTTCTGAGATGCCTGAACATGCTGGAGGTCCCCACGGCGGGAGAGATCTGGTTTGAAGGCAGGCAGATCAACGCCCCCGGCGTGAACCTGGATCAGATCCGGGCCCAGATGGGCATGGTCTTCCAGCATTTCAATCTTTTCCCGCATCTCACCGTGAGGAAGAATATCACCCTGGCGCCTGTCATGCTCAAGCTGCAGACGCAGGAAGAGGCGGATGAAAACGCCATGAGACTTCTCCGGAGAATCGGTCTGGAGGAGAAGGCGGAATCCTATCCCAACCAGCTGTCCGGAGGCCAGAAGCAGCGAATCGCGATCGTGCGCTCGCTCGCCATGAATCCGAAGGTGATGCTGTTTGACGAGCCAACGAGCGCGCTGGATCCCGAGATGGTCGGGGAAGTTCTCGAGGTAATGAGGGAGCTGGCGGCCGAGGGAATGACGATGGCTGTGGTGACCCATGAGATGAATTTCGCGAAGGAAGTTGCCACCAGAGTCCTGTTCATCGACGAGGGCATGATTCTCGAGGAGAACGGGCCGCAGGAGTTTTTCGCCAATCCGAAAAATCCGAGAACGCAGGATTTCCTGTCAAAAGTACTTGTTTGAGTTTCATTCTTCAGCAGCAGACCTGTAAAAGACTCCCGCTTCGCGGGAAATAAAACAAAGGAGTGCTGAATCCATGAGCAGCAAAGTGCACAATGAATCCGTCGACAATCTCTTTGACGCGATTCTTACCCTGAGAGACCGAAGTGAGTGCTACGCGTTCTTTACGGACGTGTGTACGATGAATGAGATCTCCTCGCTGGCGCAGAGATTTGAAGTGGCCGGGATGCTCCGTGACAAGAGGACATACCTCGATATCTCGGAGAAGACGGGGGCGTCCACGGCGACCATCAGCCGCGTGAACCGGTCCCTCAACTACGGGGCGGACGGCTATCAGATCGTATGGGAACACCTGGGAATCATCAAGAAAGGCAAATGATCCGTCGGATCATTTGCCTTTCACATTTTAATGCTCTTTTTCTTTCTCTTTCTCTTTTTCCTTCCCTTTTTCTTTGCCTTTTTCCTTTTCTTTCTCTTTCTTTTTCTCCCCGAGCGCGTCGACAGCGGCCTCGATCATCTTTTTCTTGACGTAGACGTCAAAGCTGAGCAGGCAGGTGAAGGCAAAGAGATGAAGCGTCTCCGCCTGATCCCCTTCGACGTCTCCGAAGGTCTTCTCCGACAGCTTCCAGCGCCGGAGCAGATCGCGGGTGATACTGCCGGTCTGGTCCTTGATGAGGGAGAAAACCTCCGAGTAGATCTCCGACATGGTCAGGCCGTCCTCCGTCTGGAAATGATTCTCCTCGATGGGACGGAGGATGGCGTCGATATCGCTGATCGAAAGAAAATCCTTGAAATAGTAGATAAAAAGAAGAAGGATCAGATGGTCCTTGGAGTATTTTTTCTTATCCGGCGGAGGAATGAGCCTGTTCTTCGTGTAGTTGTTGATCATGGTCTTGGTCAGGATCTTCTCGTCCGGATAGCGCTTGCAGGCGTCAAGCTTCGTCTCCATGAAGGTGGTGATCTGATCCATGTAGAGAGGAATGTCCGGGATTTCGTCCGGCTTGATATAGGTCAGCCTCGAGAACAGTTCCATCATTTCTCTCAGAATATCGCGTGTGCTGTCAGTCATTCGTTTTCCCCCATTTCTGCACCGTCAGACGGCGGTGATGAAAACCCGATGTCGAACCCTGAATGCCCTGTGCTGCGGATGAATCCATGAAATGTACTATTCATACATATATCATATAGTTTTCATGACGATATGACAAGCGGGTTTTTGCACCGGGGCGGAAGGCGGTCTTCTGCGCCGGGGAACAGACGCGGTGTTCATGACGGGCGTAAGGCGGTTTTCTGTGCCGGGGCGAATGCTTGTTCGATCCGGTGTGTTCTGCTATAATGGACGGGTCCGTATCCGCGCGGGAAAGAAGCGCGGCGGGAAGATTCGCGAATCGGAGTGGGAAGAATGAACGAGAAGGAAATACTGGACCAGCTGAACAGTGAGCAGAGAAAGGCGGTCCTGGCGACGGAAGGACCGGTCCTCATCCTGGCGGGCGCCGGATCCGGCAAAACCAGGGTGATCGTCCACCGCATCGCGTATCTGATCGACGTCCTTGGCGTCAGTCCGGGAAACATTCTCGCCATCACCTTTACCAACAAGGCGGCCGATGAGATGCGCTCGAGAGTCGACGGGATGATCGGGTTCGGATCGGATCAGATCACGGTCAGCACCTTCCACTCCCTCTGTGTCAGAATTCTCCGCCGCAACGCGGAGTACCTCGGCTTCACCAGGTATTTTTCCATCTATGACGCCGACGACCAGCTCTCCCTGATGAAGCTGATCTTCCGGGAGAAGGGGATCGACCCGAAGCGGATGAAGGAGAAGGCGGTCCTGTCCCGCATCTCCTCGGCGAAGGACGAGCTGATCGGGCCTGAGCGCTACAGGGAGCTTAACACCGACTATTACGGGTCGCAGGTCGCCGGTCTCTATGAAAACTATCAGGAACGCCTGCGCGAGAACAACGCGATGGATTTCGACGACCTGATCGCCCAGACCGTCCGGCTCTTTGAGGAGCATCCCGGGATTCTGGAGCTCTACCGGGACCGGTTCCTGTACCTGATGATCGACGAGTACCAGGACACCAATACCGCCCAGTTCCGCCTCGTCAGCCTTCTCGCCGGGAAGAACCGGAACCTCTGCGTGGTGGGCGACGACGACCAGAGCATCTACCGCTTCAGAGGCGCCAATATCGGCAATATCCTCGGGTTTGAGAGGGTTTTCAAGGGGGCGCAGGTGGTCAGGCTGGAGCAGAACTACCGCTCGACGCAGGCTATACTCGACGCCGCGAACGACGTGATCGCCCATAATCACGGCAGAAAGGCCAAGAAGCTGTGGACCGAGAACCCGAAGGGGGAGAAGGTGGCCCTCAGGAGGTTTGAGAACGCGTTCCTGGAGGCGGCCTACGCCGCGGACAGAATCCGGGAGGACGTGGAGGACCGGAGATGCCGGTACGGGGACTGCGCCGTTCTCTACCGCACCAACGCCCAGTCCCGTCTTTTCGAGGAAAAATTCCTGATGTCCAACATCCCGTACCGGATCGTCGGGGGCATCAACTTCTATTCCAGAAAAGAAATCAAGGATATCCTCGCCTATCTGAGAACCGTGGACAACGCGTCCGACGATCTCTCCGTCCGGAGAATCATCAATATTCCGAAGCGAGGCATCGGGGCGACCACCATCGCGAAGGTGGAGGCCTACGCCGCGGCGGGCGGCATCTCGTTCTTCGAGAGCGCCTGTGAGGCCGGGAGAATACCGGGCCTGTCGCCGGCCACCGTCAAAAAGCTGGATTCCTTCACCGACTTCATCGCGGTTCTCAGGGCAAAGGCGGAGAACACCGGCGTCAGCGGCGTACTGAAGGAGATACTGGAGGGCACGGGATACGTCCGTGATCTCCGGGCGGAGGAGACGGAAGAGGCGGAGGCCAGGATAGAAAACCTCGACGAGCTGATCTCCAAGGCGGCCCAGTACGAAGACAGCGCGGAGGAGCCGTCGATCTCGGGCTTCCTTGAGGAAGTGGCCCTGATCGCGGATATCGACGAGACGGACGGGGACGAAGACCGCGTCCTGCTGATGACCCTTCATTCCGCGAAAGGACTCGAATTTCCTTACGTCTACATGGCGGGGATGGACGAGGGGCTGTTCCCCAGCCAGATGTCCCTCGACGCGGAGGATTCGGCCGGAGAGATCGAAGAGGAGAGGAGACTCGCCTATGTGGGAATGACCAGGGCGAAGAAGAAGCTGACGCTTCTTTCGGCCAGGACCCGCATGGTGAGGGGGGACGTGGTCAGCTGCACCCTTTCCCGCTTCGTCAGGGAGATCTCCAGAGAGGCGGTCGATCTCGGGGGCGAATCCATCCCCCGAAAGCCGGCGCCGTCCTTCGGGAAGGATTTCGGAAAGGAATTCGGACGCGGGGCCGCGCTCCGCAAGGCGGTCAATTCCTCCTGCGCCTCCTACGGCGCGTCGGCGCCTTCCGCCGGAAAAAGCCTCGTCAAGTCAGAGCCGGATTACCGCGCGGGGGATTCCGTCAGACATGTGAAATTCGGCGTGGGGAAGGTGCTCAGCGTCGAGGACGGAGGCAGGGACTATCTCGTGACGGCGGACTTCCCGGGCTGGGGCGTCAAGAAGATGTACGCCGGATTCGCGAAGCTGGTCAGGGTATAAGAGAGAATGGAAAAACCGATGGGACACAGGCGAAGAACCTGCGCTCCATCGGTTTTTGAATTCCGGCGAAAAGGCCGGGGCGTTTCGTCCCGGCGGGACATTCAGCTCTTTCCGTTCCAGCAGTAGGTGCAGAGGCTGCAGGGCTCAAGGCCCACCGCCTCGATCATATCGTCCAGCCGGTGGAAGTGCAGGGTCGTGAAGTTGAGCTCCCTGCGGATCTCCTCCAGCATGGCGGCGTACTCGTCTGTGTCGGGGTCCACATATTTTTCGAGGACGGAGTCGGACGGACGGGAGGTCCCCTCCAGCTTCTCGATCATCCGGCGGGTGATCAGCTCCCGCTCGGAATCGGACCGGGAGAAATTGAGGTAGGGACAGCCGAATACCAGAGGCGGGCAGGCGGGGCGGATGTGGACCTCCCTGGCGCCGCTTTCCAGCAGATATTCCGTCGTCTCCCGGAGCTGGGTTCCCCGGACGATGGAGTCGTCGATGAGCAGAAGGCTCCGTCCGTTGATCAGCTCATGATTGGGGATCAGCTTCATCTTCGCGATGAGATTGCGCCGCGCCTGATGGGTGGGCATGAAGGATCTCGGCCAGGTCGGCGTGTATTTCACGAAAGGCCTGGAATAGGGGATTTTAGCCTCGCCGGCGTAGCCGATGGCGTGGGCGACCCCGGAGTCCGGCACGCCGGCCGCGCAGTCGGGCAGGATGCCCCGCTTCTGGTCTCTCTTCGCCAGGGCGCCTCCGCAGCGGTAGCGGAATTCCTCGACGTTGACTCCCTCGTAATCGGTGGCAGCGAAGCCGTAATAGATCCAGAGGAAGGTACAGACCTTCCTGTCGCGGAAGGGCTCCATCAGTGTCTCGACCCCGTCGGGCGAGATAAAGACGATCTCTCCGGGGCCCAGCTCCCGTTCATGCGTATAGCCGAGATTCAGAAAGGAGAAGGACTCAAAGCAGACGCAGAAGGAGCCTTCCTTCCGGCCGATCTCGACGGGCGTTCTTCCCCAGCGGTCTCTGGCGGCGTACAGCCCGTCCTTCGTCATGATCAGAATGGTCATGGAACCGCGGATCGTCTCCTGGGCGAAGCGGATCCCCTCCGCGAGGGAATCCTTGCGGTTGATCAGCGAGGCCACCATTTCCGTCGGATTGATCCCTCCGCCGCTCATCTCCAGGAAGTGCTGCCTTCCCTCGGAGAAAAGGAAACCGGCGATTTCATCGTAGTTATTGATCCTCCCCACGGTGGTGATGGCGAAGGTGCCCAGGTGGGAACGGATGATCAGGGGCTGGGACTCGAAATCGGAGATGCATCCGATGCCCAGATTTCCCTCCATTTTCTGAATATCCCCTTCAAACTTGGGGCGGAAATAGGAGCTCTCGATATTATGGATCGCTCTGTCGAAGCCTTTGGCGGGACTGTAGACGGCCATGCCGGCGCGTCTGGTGCCGAGGTGGGAGTGATAGTCAGTGCCGTAGAACAAGTCGAATACACAGTCGTCATGAGAGGCGACGCCGAAAAATCCACCCAATGGAAACCTCCTTTGCGAGAGCCGCCCGCGGAACGGCATAAGCCGTGGAATGCGGCGGGCGGAAGGGCTTGCTGTTGTTTCCGGTGCAGGATTTATGATAACATGAATTGAATTTGTGAGAAAAGGGTGTTCCCGATAAAAAAAGAAATCTGTTAAAATCGCCCCGATCTCTGTCCCTGTCCACGTACACTTTCGTTCGCATTGCTTAAAAAGGAGAACCATGATCATCGATATTTCACAGGAAGTATTTTCGTGCCGCGTTTTTCCGGGAGATCCCGCTCCGGAGCGCCGCACGCCGGCGTCTGTCGCAAAGGGCGACATCTGCAATCTGACCGCGTTTTCCATGTGCGCCCACAACGGCACCCATGTGGACGCTCCCTATCATTTTATCGAAGACGGGAAAACGATTGACCGTCTCCCGCTGGAGACCTTCGTCGGTCCCTGCTGGGTCGCGCGGCATGAGGGAGAGATCGGCGCCGCCGACGCGGAGGCCATGCTCCGCGAGGCGGAAGGCTGCGGCGCGGACCGCCGCATTCTGATCGCCGGCAGAGCCGTCGTCACGGAGGCGGCGGCCCGGGTCTTCGCAGACAGAGGCGTTCTTCTTCTGGGAAATGAGAGCCAGACGGTGGGGCCTGAGGACGCGCCGATGCAGGTGCATCGGATCCTGCTGGGCGCCGGCTGCGTTCTTCTGGAGGGGATTGTGCTCACCGGCGTCGAAGAGGGCCGCTATGAGCTGCACGCAGCCCCCCTGAACCTGGGAGGCTGCGACGGGGCGCCCTGTCGGGCTTATCTGATGAAATAAGGCAGAGGCCGCCCGCGATTCCGTTTGCCGCGTCGATGATGAGCAGCAGGATCTGGCAGGGCAAAAAGCCTGAAAAACAGGTCTGACCAGAGTCAGGGCGCAAATCCTGTCGGATGTGCGGTTGCTCTGAATCCCGGCTTTGATACAATCAGGGTTTGTTCGTCTTGTCTG
>CACYDL010000183.1 GCA_902773195.1 uncultured Lachnospiraceae bacterium | reverse complement strand
CCGGTTTCACATCATACAGCACCGGTTTCATGACAAAAAGCGCCGGTTTCACGGCATACAACAATCCCGGGATCCGCCCTCGCGGTTCCCGGGATTGCTCTGTTTCGGTCTTTCTGCGATGCATCTGTGACGATCTTGCTGCGGCGTTCCTTCTTCAGCGGGCTTCCGCGGCGGCCCTTCTGTTCCGGGTTCTCATTGCGGCATGCCTGCCGCCCCGGGGAGGAGCCGTTTTACCCCTCCAGGATCGCCATGAATTCCTCGCCGGTGATGGTCTCATGCTCGTAGAGATACTTCGCGAGCTGATGAAGGCTGGCAAGGTTGTCCTCCAGGATCTTCTTCGCCTTGTCATGCTGCTCCTTCACGACCCGGACCACCGTGTCGTCGATCAGCTTCGCCGTCTCCGGGGCGCAGGCCAGCGTGCTGTCTCCTCCCAGATAGATGTTGTTCTGGGTGGACAGCGCGACCATGCCGAAGTCGTCGTCCATGCCGTACTGCGTGATCATCGCGCGGGCCAGCCTCGTCGCCTGCTCGATGTCGTTGGACGCGCCCGTGGTGATCGAGCCGAAAATCAGCTCCTCGGCGCACCTTCCGCCGGTGAAGGTGGCGATCTTGTTCAGGATCTCCTCCTTCGACATCAGGTACTTGTCCCCCTCGTCGACCTGAAGCGTGTAGCCCAGGGCGCCCGAGGTCCTCGGAATAATCGTGATCTTCTGGACCGGGGCCGAATTCGTCTGCTTCGCGGCGACCAGGGCGTGGCCGATCTCGTGGTAGGACACGATCAGCTTCTCCTTCTCGGAGAGGACCCGCGTCTTCTTCTGGTAGCCGGCGATGACGACCTCGATGCTCTCCTGGAGATCCTCCTGCGTCACAACCCTTCTTCCCATGCGGACCGCCCGCAGGGCCGCCTCGTTGACGATGTTGGCCAGCTCGGCGCCGGAAGCGCCGGCCGCGGTCTTCGCGATGGTCTCGTAGTTGACGTTGTCCGCGACCTTGATCTTCTTCGCGTGAACCTTCAGGATGTCGATGCGGCCCTGGAGATCCGGAAGCTCCACCGGGATTCTCCGGTCGAAGCGGCCGGGCCGCAGCAGGGCGGGATCAAGGACGTCCGGCCGGTTGGTCGCCGCGAGAATGATGACGCCCTTCGAGCCGTCGAAGCCGTCCATCTCGGTCAGCAGCTGGTTGAGGGTCTGCTCGCGCTCGTCGTTGGTCGAGAGATTGGCGCCGTCGCGCTTCTTGCCGATGGTGTCGATCTCGTCGATGAAGACGATGCAGGGCGCGTTTTTCTCCGCCTGGTCAAACAGGTCGCGCACCTTGGACGCGCCCATACCGACGAACATCTCGACAAATTCGGAGCCGGCGATGGAGAAGAACGGAACCTCAGCCTCGCCCGCCACGGCCTTGGCCAGCAGCGTCTTGCCCGTGCCGGGAGGTCCCACGAGGAGAGCGCCCTTCGGGCAGGAGGCGCCGATATCGGCGTATTTCTTGGGATCATGGAGATAGAGGACCAGCTCCTGAAGCAGCTGCTTCGCCTCCTCTTCCCCCGCGACGTCCTGGAACTTGATGCTCGTCGTGGACGGCACGTATTTCTTGGCGCCGCTCTTTCCGAAGGACATCATCGGATTGCCCGCGCCGAAGCCCTCGCCCATCCTGGACATCAGCCTCCGCGAGATGAAGATCCAGAAGACGTAGAAGAACACGAGCGGGAGCACCCAGCCCATGAGGAAGGAGACGAACGGATTGGTCTTGGTCACGACTCGGCCGAACCGGCATCCCGCGTTCTCGAGCCTTTCCACCAGTTGGGGATCGTCGAAGGTCGTCGTCCGGTAGTAGTTCTCCGGCTCGCTCTTATCGGAGAACGTGATGTAGTCCGATTCCAGCTGCACCGCCGAGACCTCGCGGTTCGTGACCATGTTGAGGAAGGTGCTGTAATCCACCTCCTTGATGTTCCTTCCGGCGATGGCCGGGAGGAGAAACGCGTTCAGCAGCAGCAGTCCTATGACGACCGCGATCAGATAGGTAATGATCGGTTTGTTGTCGGGCGATTTAATATTTCCCATTTTATTTCCTCCGTTTTCCGGCCTCTGGACATGCCGGAACACTCTGAATGGAGACTAGCCGTTTTTCCCTGCCTTGTCAAGAATCCGTCCGCATTCTTTCTCAACATTTAATGGATTGTTTACGAATCCGGGCTGTCGGGGTATCCGGAGGTCCCTGCATTTGGAAAGGTCCACCGGTTTCCCGGTGGACCTGCTTTTCTTCCTGTATCCATGTATCTGTCCGGATCAGCCCACGACGTCCCCGTCGTCCGTTCCGTCTTCTCCCTCAAACGTGGGATCGAGGTACTCACCGCCGTCGTCGTCGCCGGCGTCGATCTCGTTGTCCTCGCCGTACTGGGCTTCGCCGTCGTCGCCGCCCTCGTCAGAGCCGTCGTCACCGCCCTCGTCAGAGCCGTCGTCACCGCCGTCGTAGGAGCCGTCGTCACCGCCCTCGTCGGAGCCGTCGTCACCGCCCTCGTCGGAGCCATCGTCGCCGCCGTCATAGGAGCCGTCGTCACCGCCCTCGTCGGAGCCGTCGTCGCCGCCCTCGTCAGAGCCGTCGTCACCGCCCTCGTCGGAGCCGTCGTCACCGCCCTCGTCGGAGCCGTCTCCCTCATCGGAACCGCCGTTCTCTTCCGTGGTCTCCTCCGTGGTTTCTTCCGTCGTCTCCTCCGTGGTCTCCTCCTCTTCCTCGATGCCGTAGTACTCGCGCTCCGCCGCGGCCGTGCTGATTTCCTGGCCTCCCTCGGCGGTCTTGTAGACGATATAGGCGTAGCCGCTTCCCGTCACCAGGCGCGCCTCCACGGCTTCGCCGAAGGGGAACTCATGGATGACGTAGTAGTTCTCGTCCGCCGTCACGAAGCGGATCTGATACTCGGGAATGTCGCCGTACTCCCTGGCCTCCTGGATCGCGTAGGACGCGTCGTAGTAGAGCACCGCCTTCTCATTCGGCGTGAAGGGATCCGACTCGCTCATATACTCGGCGGAGTCCCTGCCGTCGCTCCGGACCCTGACGCCCAGATAGGTGATATCCTGCGCCGTTCCGTTCTCCAGCGTCACCTTGAAGGTAGTCTCCGCGTCCGATTCCTCTCCGAGGATACGGGCGGGCGGCGCCGGCGTCGGCGTCAGCACGATGGGCACTACCGTCGGGATCGGCGTCGCGACAGGCTCGGCGACGCTGTCCGGCGCGCTGTCCACGATGCTCTCCGCGCTCATCGCGAGTGCCTCGGCTTCGACGGATTCCGCCGCGGCCTCCGAGATCACCTCGATCGGAGCGGAGTCCTGAATCGTCTCGGGCGCGGAGGTACTGAACGGATTCTGAAGCGTACAGCCGGTCAGTGTCCCTGCCGCAAAGACGAACGCGACCGCTGCCGCCCCCACTGCGTGAATCGGTAATCTTCTCATAATTATCTGCCTTTCCTTGCCGGGAAATCCCCCGGATCACACCTGAAAAAGTCTCCCCTCACAGCACATCCGGCCGTTCTGCCGGAATCCGCGGAAAAAACCCCGGAGGACGGACGCCCCCGCCGCCGCGGACACCTCTATTTTAATAAGGTACTATCCCTCTGTCAATATATTACGAAATTTTAACAGAAATGTTACGTCCGGTAAAACAGGCCCTCGCCTTTCTCTTCGCGGCGGGCCCGTGAACCGTCCCGTGCCGCAAAAAGTGGACAGAGCTCCCGCCCTGTCCGCCGCTGTCATCATTGCATATAATTCATCACCCGGACGCCGCGGGAACGACGGCTTTTTCGCGCGCCGCGCGTCCGCATCCGTCTCAGACCGTTCCGTCCCGGATCTTCCCGTCTCAGGTTGTCCCGTCTCAGACCGTCGCTTCTTCCTTCTCCGCGGATTCCGGATGGGATTCCGCCCAGAGCCTCTTCGCGTAGGGGCCCCACTCCTCCGCGTAGTGCTCGCACTTTCCGCAGAGATGCTCCACCGTCTCCGGCTCCGTCATATCGGTGCTGTGCGCGCCGGAGGCATTGACGATAGCCTTGAGCTTCTCCGGATTCTCGAGCATCGGGCAGGGCTGAAGCAGGTTTTTGTTGAACGGCTGGTTCGCCTGATAGTGCTTGAAGAGAGGCTGCTGCAGGCATTCCAGAAGACTCTTCTCGTGGATGTTCGCGCCGGAATAGTGGATGAAGACGCAGGGCTCCACGTCGCCGTTCGGGTTGATGTGGCAGTAATACTTGCCGCCCGCGATACAGCCGCTGACGAACTCGCCGTCGTT
>CACYDL010000182.1 GCA_902773195.1 uncultured Lachnospiraceae bacterium | reverse complement strand
TCCCATCTACATAAACGCGATCAGTGCCGGCACCATCAGCACCGCCATGACGATGACCAGCATCAGCAGCATCGGCAGGAGCAGCTTCGTCCCCGCCTCCTCGCCGAGCACCCTCGCCCTCTTCTTCCGCTCCTCCACCGCCTCGGAGGCCTCGCGCCGGAGGATCCCGTTCATCTCGCTGCCGCCCCGAGTCACGCTCTGGCAGAGGAGCGTGGCAAAGGTCCTGTACTCCCGGCCCCTGCACCGCTTCCCGAGGTTCGCATAGGCCTCCGCCTCCGGGACGCCGTGCTCCATCTCCTGAGAGGTCCTGACGATCTCCTCGTAGCCGGGCTTCACCCTGCCGCCCGCCGCCAGCGTCCGCCTGTAATCGTCCCGTATCCTCGCGAAGGCGTGTCTCAGGCTCATGCCCGCGGACGTCAGCAGCACCAGCTTGCTGACGATGTTCGGGTAATCCAGACGCATCTGCTCCGTCCGCTCCTTCTCGCGGGTCTCCTTCCTGCGGACCTCGGAGTAGACCAGGAGCACCGCGATCAGAAGCCCCAGCATCAGGAACGACATCCCGTCGTTCCCGTTCCGCGTCGACCAGCTGGCGCTGCTGCTTCCGATGGTGCCGGGCAGCGTGACGGTCTCTTCGGTCGCGTCGTTTTCCGCCTCGATGGCGCTTGTGACCTCCTCCAGAAAGGCCTCCTCGCCGCTCCTTTGTCTCGGGAATACCGTCAGGTCATACGTGACCGTCCGGATCTCCTCCTCGCAGAGAAGCTCCGCGGCGAGCTTCACCGCCGATCCCTCTTCGGCGGCGGCAGGCCCGATCTCCCCTTCCCAGTCGAGGACGTCCGGCCGGTCCGTCATCCAGGAGATCTTTACCGGGAGATCCCCGATCTTCTCGGGAAGCCGCACCCCCCTGTCGACGTGTCCGGGGGACTGACTGCCGAATACGAGGGCGGGCAGCTGCTTCTCCGCCTCGTCCAGGACGGCGCTGATCTCGCCGGCGCTCATCCTGCGGGACTGCACCGTCAGGTCCACCTCGTGGACCTCTCCGTCCACCGTCACCTCCAGCTCCGCGGTGTCGTCCGCGCTTCCGTATTCGGCCCGGGTCAGATAGCCTCTGGCGGCGGTGTCCCCGGTCAGGGTCCGGTACTGAAGGGCCGCCCCGATGACGTCGGCGGCAAGGACGATCAGCAGCGCCCTGTACACGGTCTCGTCCGACGCGCACGAAGCCAGCGTGGGCAGGTGCTTTCTGAGAAAGGACGCCGCCGCGCGGAAGGTGCCGCCCGCGCACAGAAACAGGACGGCGTAAAGCGCGGGAACCGCGATGAATGGCAGAAAAGATCCCATCTTCTCCTCCTTTTTAAGCGGCAGGATCCTGCCGTTCTGGTCAGACCTGAATGTTCACGATGGAGGCGCTCCACCACACGGCCCCGGCGTAGGCGAGGAGGCAGACCGTCATCACCGCGGCCCCGAAGGCCGTCGTGTACATCACGTCCAGAAATCCCGGGGACGCCAGCGTCATGTAGAGGATGATGCCGCAGGGCATCGCGGTCATGATCTTCTGCTCCATGCGCTTTGCGGCCAGGGTCGTGTCAATCTCCCGTTCCACGTCGATCTTTCCCTCGATGGTCTCCGCGGCGCTTCTCAGGATCGCCGCCATGTCGCCTCCCATGCGCTTGGCCGTGGTGAACACGGCGGCGAAGTTCTCGATGTCCTCCACGCCGGATCTCTCCGCGAAATCCATGAGGGCGGTCTCCATCGGGACGGACACCCGGATCTGGCGGGAGATCCAGCGGAACTCCCGCGTGACGTCGCGCTCCTCCCCGATCGTCCCCGCCAGGTCCCGCGCCGCGTCGGGAAAGGCGTTCTCCACGGAGCGTCCCGCCCGAAGCGACACCGCCAGGGAGTTGAGGGCGATCCGGAAATCGCAGCTCAGCTCCTTCCTCCGCCTCTCGGCCCGCTCCTTCCGGACCAGCCTGAGATACACAGGGAAAAGAGGCACAGCGGGCAGAAGCATAAACCACCTTCTGTAGAAGAGCCAGACGACCGCCCCCGCCAGGGCGGCGTAGGTCAGCGTCGTCTGCGCCGCTTCCTTCCGCGAAAAATGATAGACGTGATAGTCCTCACGCCCGGGGGCGGGCGGAGACTCCTTCTTTCTCCGCGGCTGCAGGGCGCCGGTGCTCTTCCTCCGCTTCTCCGCCTTGTCCTCCGTCCCGATCTTTGCATGGTCCTTTGTCAGCTTCTTCCTCATAATACCTCAGGAACCTCCGTCTCCTCCGCTTCCTCCGGAAAACCGGCGGACAGGCCGCTCCGCTCCAGCTTCAGGGTGTGTCTCAGCGTTCCCTCCCGCAGGAATTCCCCTCGCCCGTCGTCCCAGCGGAACAGCGTCCTGAGCTTCACGTTCTCCCCTTCCAGGCCGTCCACCTCCGCGATCTCCAGCACCCGTCGGGAGCGGTCCCTGAGACGGCCCAGATGCACCAGGATGTCCACGCCCGACGCGATCTGCCGGCGGATCGCCGGAAGCGGCAGGGGAAAGGCCATCAGCACCATGGTCTCGAGCCTCGAGACCATGTCCTCGCAGCCGTTGGCGTGGATGGTGGACATGCTGCCGTCGTGCCCGGTATTCATCGCCTGGAGCATGTCGACGGCCTCCCCGGAGCGGACCTCGCCCACCACGATCCGGTCCGGCCTCATTCTCAGGGCGGACTTGATGAGATCCCGGATGGTGATCTCCCGGCTCCCCTCGAGATTCGCGTTCTTTGCCTCGAGCCGGACCAGGTTGGCGATGCCCTGGATCTGCAGCTCGGCGTTGTCCTCGATGGTGATCACGCGCTCGTCCTTGGGAATGTAGTTCGACATGGCGTTCAGAAACGTGGTCTTCCCCGCGGAGGTGCCTCCCCCGATGACCATGGAGTACCCCGCCGCCACCAGCGTCTTCAGAAAGGAGGCGGCCTCCGCGGTGATGCTTCCCATCCGGATCAGCTTCTTCATCGTGATGGGTTCCTCCGGAAACTGCCGGATCGTGAGGATCGGGCCGTCCAGGGCGATGGGGGCGACGACCGCGTTGACGCGGCTCCCGTCCGCCAGCCTGGCGTCCACGATGGGATTCTGCTCGTTGATCACCCGGTTGCACCGGCCGGCGATCTGCTGGATCACGTCCTCCAGCTTCTCCCTCGACGCGAAGGTCTTCCCCCAGCGCCGGATCCGTCCGTCCCTCTCCACGAAAATGCAGTCGGGGCCGTTGACCATGATCTCCGTTACCTTCTTGTCGTCCACGAGATCCTGGAGAACGTCGAGACGCCGCACCGAGGCGAAGAGCTCCCGGCTGATGGAGACGCGGTCGGCGATGGGCAGGTAGTCCGCCCGGCTGCTCTCCAGCACGAGGGTGTCGATCATGCCCCGGATCTCCTCGTCCTCCGCGTCCCCTCTTGTCTCCAGAAGCTCCATCAGGCGCTCCTTGAGGCGCCGGTACCGTTCTCTTTTTCTGATCATGTGTCCCTGTCTCCTCCTTCTGCAGCCCGTCCCGGGCGATGCGCTCCCGTGTGCAGGTCCCTGCCTTCTCCTTCTACAGCCTGTCCCGGGCGATGCACTCCCGGGCGCACATGCCCAGGGGCCCGCAGGACAGACCGCGGAACCATCCGCCGCCCCCGGAGAGATCCCCGGCGGGCAGGACGAGCCTCCGGATCCGTCCCCGCACGCCGGAGAAGGAGGCGGAGGACAGGAGCTTCCCGAACTCGGCCATCTTCGCCTCGCCCGGCGGGTCCGTCCCGGCCGCGGGCATGTAGATCACGTCGCATTCCTCCAGCAGCTCCGGCATGAGGAGCGGTATCTCGCCGAGATCGAGAACAACCGCCTCGTAGGTGGATTCCGTGCGCAGGACGCGCAGCAGCTTCCTCCACTCGTCCGCGGTCACGCTCAGCAGCTCGGCCGCCGCCTCGAAGGGCGGGAGAAGGGCCAGCTCCCCCAGATTTCTCACGGAGGGAAGGATCTTCGCCATCAGGTTCCGGTCCCCCTGGCGGATGTAATAGACGACGTCGCTGATGCTCCGGCCGTTCCCGGAGAGCCCGCCCGCAAGACGGCCGAAGCCGGAGCAGGTCTCCATGTTGATCAGGAGGGTTGGCTTTTTCTCCGAGAGGCACTGGGCCAGCGCCACGGAGAAGGAGGTCTTCAGGCAGCGCCCCACCGGGGAGAAGACCCCGACGGTCCTGGTGCGCGGCTTCAGGACGCCTCCCTCCGCCACCGGCTCCGCGGCGTCCCCGGCGCGGGCATAGAGATCCATGACCTCCCGCACGATCTCCGACACGGCCTGGTATTTGCAGATCCTGGGCAGGGCCGGCCCTGCCTCCCGGAAGAACGTCTCCCCGCTCTCCTCTGTCAGCCCGTCCCCGTCGTCCTCCCCGCCTGTCGGCGGCTCGTCCTTTGTCTCCGTCAGCAGCACGATCTGCCGGATGGGCCAGTCCCCGATCCGCTCGGGGGCGCACCGCTCCGAGATCAGCAGGATCTCGACACTCCTCCGCTCCAGGCATTCCTTCAGCCGGTCCGCGTCGGAGAAGGCCCTGACCTCGAAGGGGATCGAATTTCTTCGGTTTACATAATCCATAAATCCGGCCGCGTAGGACTCTTCCCGGTCCACGATCGCCATCACTGATCTTCTCATAGGGACT
>CACYDL010000181.1 GCA_902773195.1 uncultured Lachnospiraceae bacterium | reverse complement strand
GGCGGAGATGGAGGAGCCGTTGCCGAGATGGCAGACGATGACTCTCTGGTGTCCCTCCGGAAGATTCGCGAAGCGGATGGTCTCGCCGGAGACGAACATGTGGCTCGTTCCGTGGAAGCCGTAGCGGCGGATCTTGTACTTGTCGTAGTACTCCTCCGGGATCGCGTAGCGGTAGGCGTAGGGCTCGAGTCCCATGCCGAAGGCGGTATCGAACACGGCGACGTTGGCCTTGCCGGGCATGGCGGCCTCGCAGGCCTCGATGCCCATGAGGTTCGCCGGATTGTGGAGCGGGCCGAGGTCGAAGCACTCGCGGATCACCTTCTTGACGTCGTCGTTGATCCTGATGGATTCCGTATAGGTGGAGCCGCCGTGCAGCACGCGGTGGCCGACCGCGTCGATCTCATCGACGGAAGAGACGACGCCGTGCTCCGCGTCGATCAGGGCGGCGAGAACCAGCTCGATGGCCTTCTGATGGGACGGCATGTCCTCTTCCACCACATAGTCCTCTTTCCCGGGAACCTTGTGGGTGAGCCTGGATCCGTCGATGCCGATTCTCTCGCAGAGACCCTTGGCCTTGACGGATTCATCTTCCATATCGATCAGCTGGTACTTCAGGGATGAGCTCCCCGCGTTGATGACAAGAACTTTCATAGTAAAAGACGCTCCTTTTCGATTTTGAGAAGCCCGGCGCGTTCCCGGCCGTCGGGCCGCCGGGCGGAACTGATGGTTCGTGAACTCAGTCGGCAGACACCTGCGCCTGAACCGCCGTCATCGCCACGACGCCGACGATGTCGTCCGCGTAGCAGCCGCGGGACAGATCGTTGACGGGCATCGCGAGTCCCTGAAGGACGGGGCCGTAGGCGTTGGCCTTCGCAAGTCTCTGAACCAGCTTGTAGCCGATATTTCCGGCCTCAAGGCTCGGGAAGACGAGCGTATTCGCGCAGCCGGCCACCTCGCTGCCGGGGGCCTTCAGCTCCGCGACGGAGGGGACGAGGGCGGCGTCGAGCTGGAGCTCGCCGTCGAGCTTGATCTCGGGATGCTTCTCGTGGGCGATCCTGACGGCCTCGGACACCTTGGTGACGTCGTCGTGCTTCGCGCTGCCCTTGGTCGAGTAGGAAAGCATCGCCACCCTGGGCTCCGCTCCCACGAAGCTGCGGAAGGACTCCGCCGAAAGAGCCGCGATCTCAGCGAGCTTCTCGGAGTCAAAGTCGACGTTGACCGCGCAGTCCGCCATCACGAAGAGGCCGTGCTCTCCGAGGTCGCAGTCCGGGACCTCCATCAGGAAGAAGCCGGAGACGCTGCTGATGCCGGGCTTCGTCTTGAGCAGCTGAAGGGCGGGACGGATGGTGTTGCCCGTGGAATGGCACGCGCCGGAGACGACGCCGTCCGCGTCGCCGCACTTGCACATCAGGCAGGCGTAATACATATAGTCCTTCTCCATCTGCTCCTTCGCCGCCTCGGGCGTGACGCCCTTCTTGGCGCGAAGCTCGACGAATTTGTCGATGTACTTCTGCTTGTTGGGGTCGTTGAACGGATCGACGATGGTCGCCCCTGTCAGGTCGAATCCCTCTCCGTTCTTCGCGATCTCCTCCGGCGTGCCGATCAGGACGATGTTGGCGATGTCTTCCCTGAGAATCTTCTCCGCCGCCTCAAAGGTTCTCCTGTCCATCGACTCCGGAAGGACGATCGTCTTCTTGTCGGCTTTCGCCTTGGCCTTGATCTCGTCAATAAATCCCATAATATCCCGCTCCTTTCCAAATTTTCATGGGTTTTTATTTAAATTCAATACATACCATAATTATAACGGCCGTCCGAAATTCATCAAGCTTTTTTCAGACTTTTATGAGAGGCTCGGCCATCTCCGGACCGCCCGCGGCGCCGCCTCTTTGGGCTCTCGCCCTCCGGTAGAGATCACAGACCCGCATCTCCTCGTCGAAGAGTCCGGCGACGGGCTCCGGAAGCCGCTTCCGTTCCCTCGGCGGATTCACGACGAGGGGGATCCGGCAGCTGTCCCTCAGCCTGCCCACGAGCTCCCCCGCCTCGTCCCGGAAGCCGAGGAGCTGGGTCCAAAGCGGCTCTTCGCCGCCGTCGAGGCGCCTTATGCCGAGCGTGATATGAAGGAGAGCCCGGTTTACATGGGTCAGCGTCACCGACCGGGACGCGCACCGCTCCGCGAAGGAGGTGAAGGAGACGAACCGGTTCCGCTCCCGGAAAAACGTCCCGGCGAGGGGCTCCGTGACGTCCTCGAAGGCAAGAAGATCCTCCGGAGACTCCGCGGAAAGAAGCCTGTCGGCCAAAAGCAGGGAGAACTCGTCGGGCCCGGCCCATCCGGCCGCGTCCAGCTCCTTCCGCATGGCCGGCAGCACCTCCGCGGGGACGGCCCGCTCCGTCACGTCGGCCCTTCCCTCACGGATCGCCCTCCGGACGGACGCGGCCGAAAGAAGCGTTCCCTCGTACCGGTCGCTGAGATAGTTCTCCCCCTCCCGCTTCACCGCCACAGGCCTTACGGAAGAATGCCGGCGGATCAGGGCCTTTACATATTCCACCGCCAGGATGTCGTTGGGGCTCCCCAGAAGCTCCGCGTATTTCGGCAGGGCGGCCGCCCTGGCCCGCGGAAAGGACAGGCCGGTTCTCAGATGTTCCCTCAGGGCCGTCCTGTAGGACGCCGGCTCTTCCGCCAGCACGGAGGCGCAGGCCTCGATTCTCTCCCCGTCGCCGCTCTCGCTGCCGAAAACCAGCAGGTCGACGGCGCCGAGGCTGTCGAGGATTCCCACCGCCCCGCCGGCGAAGGACTCCGCCGAGGCCGTCGCCCATCGGGAAGGCAGCGCGAGAACGGCGTCCGCCCCGCCGCGCAGCGCCGAGGCCGCTCTCAGGTGACGGGGAAATACAGCGGGGAGGCCCCGCTGTACATAGTCGCCGCTCATGACCAGGATCACCCGGTCCGCACCGGCCCGCCGCGCGGCCCGGATGATGCGCTCATGGCCGCGGTGAAATGGATTCAGTTCGCAGATGATCCCGGCTGTCGTCATGTCTTCTCAGTTCCTGAAGCTGTGGACCGGGGCGGGAATCCGTCCCCCGCGGTTCACGAAACGCCCGCAGCCGAAGGAATTGACGGACATGACGGGCGCGTGTCCCAGCAGACCGCCGAATTCCACGGAATCACCCACCTTTTTCCCGCAGGCGGGGATCAGGCGGACGGCGGTGGTCTTCTGGTTGATCATCCCCAGGGCCATCTCGTCCGCGATGATCCCGGATATGGCGGCGGAGGACGTATCCCCCGGAATCGCGATCATATCCAGTCCGACGGAACAGACGCAGGTCATCGCCTCGAGCTTCTCGAGGGTGAGGGCCCCTCGCTCCACGGCCTCTATCATGCCCTGGTCCTCACTGACGGGGATGAATGCCCCGGAGAGTCCTCCCACGTAGTGGGAAGCCATCAGGCCGCCCTTTTTGACCTGGTCGTTGAGCAGGGCCAGGGAGGCGGTGGTGCCGGGGGCGCCGGCCTCCTCCACGCCGATTTCCTTGAGGATGTCCGCGACCGAATCTCCCACGGCGGGAGTCGGCGCCAGAGAGAGATCGACGATCCCGAAGGGCACGCCGAGTCTCCGGGAGGCTTCCTCGGCGACCAGCTGGCCCACCCGGGTGATCTTGAAGGCGGTTCTCTTGATAGTCTCGCACAGCTCTCCGAAGTCGGAGTCACGGCACTCCTCGAGGGCGGCCTTGACGACGCCCGGCCCGGAGACGCCCACGTTGATCACGCAGTCCGGCTCGGTGACGCCGTGAAACGCACCCGCCATGAAGGGATTGTCGTCCGGCGCGTTGCAGAATACCACCAGCTTCGCGCAGCCCAGCCCGTCCCTGTCCCGGGTTTTCTCCGCCGTCCGGGTGATCATCTCCCCCATGAGGCGCACGGCGTCCATATTGATGCCCTGCCTGGTGGAGCCCACATTGACGGAGCTGCAGACCCGCTCCGTGGAAGAGAGAGCGTCGGGAATGGACCGGATCAGAAGCTCGTCCGATTCGGTCATGCCCTTGGACACGAGGGCGCTGAAGCCTCCGATGAAATTGACGCCCGCCGACGCGGCGCATTCGTCCAGCGTCCGGGCGATTCTGACGTAATCGCCGACGGAGCGGCAGGCGGCGCTTCCGACGAGGGCGGCGGGCGTCACGCTGATCCGCTTGTTTACGATGGGAATGCCGAACTCCTCCGAGATCTCCTCCCCGGTGAGCACCAGCTTCTCGGCTCTCCGGAGGATCTTCTCGCGGATCCGGCTGCACAGGGTCTCCACGTCCGGGCCTGCGCAGTCAAGCAGGCTGATGCCCATGGTGATCGTCCGGACGTCGAAGTTCTCCTGTTCGATCATTTTGTTGGTTTCCAGAACTTCCGATATGCCGATCATGAACAGCTCCTTCAGATGCGGTGCATTTTGTCGAAGATTTCCTCGCTCTGGACGTGAACCACGACGCCGATCCCCTCGCCGATGCTGTGGAGATCCTGCCGCACCTCGGAAAACGTCTTGTCCGATCCGGAGAGATCGGCGATCATCATCATATTGAAATAGCCTCCCGTGATCGTCTGGGAGATGTCCAGGATGTTGCAGCTGTTTTCGGCCAGATAGGTGCACACCTTCGCGATAATTCCGACGGCGTCCTTCCCCACGACCGTGATGATTGTCCGCTTCATAGGCAGGTCCTTTCCCGATGCTGGCGACAGGCCGGCGCAGCTTCTCTTCTCCCCGCTTCCGGGTCAGAAGACCACCGCCTCGCCCGGCACGTCCCTGTGCGCGATTGAAATGTTGAAGTCCTTCGATCTGTACGGATTGTCCCCGAAGGTCACCTCGTCGCAGACGGTCTCGTAGGCGAGGGCTTCGTAGTTGTTCTCCTGGCTGAGATGCCCCAGAAAGATCTCCCGGACGGAGTCGTGCAGGAGCCTTCCCAGAAGCTGGCCGCTGGTCTCGTTGGACAGATGGCCCTTCTCGCCGAGGATTCTTCTCTTCAGATAGTAGGGATACCTCCCCGCCTCCAGCATCCGCACGTCATGGTTTGCCTCCAGCAGGAGGACGTCGAGGCCCTGCAGCCGCTCCACGATGTAGTCGTCGTAGCAGCCCATGTCCGTGGCCACCGCGCAGGATTTTCCCTCGTGGGCGATCCGGTATCCGACGGGCTCCGCCGCGTCGTGGGAGACCCGGAAGGGCATGACGGAAAGATCCCCGATCTCAAAGGGGATATCGGCCCGCACCGTCCGGAGAAGCCCCTCGGGTATCTTGCCGACGCTCCCCGACTCCCGGATGGCGGCGATGGTCCCCGCCGTTGCGTAGATCGGGATCCCGTAGCGCCTCGCCAGGACGCCCAGTCCCTTGATGTGGTCGGAATGCTCGTGGGTGACGAGAATCCCGTCGATATCCTCCGTCGTCTGTTCGATTCCTCTCAGCCCGGCCTCGATCCTCTTCCCGGAGATACCCGCGTCAACAAGGAGGGAGGTCGCCGAGCTCCCCGCGTAAATGCAGTTTCCGCTGCTTCCGCTCGCAATACTGCAGAATTTCATCTGATTCTTTACCCTTTGAATATACCCTTCAAAAATATCCGCGCCCCGCCGTCAGGAACGGGCGTGAGCTTAAAGCCCCGCCGATGCTGATGCGGTCTCCGCCAGACGGGAATCGATGCGCTTCGCCGTCTCCTCGAAGCGGCCGTCGTTGTCCAGCGTAAAATCGGTGTGTTCCCGGAATTCCCGGTCCGACAGCTGCCGCGCCATCGTCTCCTCGATCCGCCTGCGGCTGTACCCTCTGGATGAGACAAGACGACTGTATCTTGTGGTCTCACCCGCATAAATATACCATAATTCGTCGCAGATTGCATCATAATGATCTTCGATGAGCAGGGCGGCCTCGATCACGAAGAGGGCGCATCCCTCCTCCCTGGCCTGCTCCATGAGCCTCACGGCCTCCGCCTTCACGGCGGGGTGGAGGATTTCGTCCAGCTTCGTCCTCAGGTTCTCGTCCCCGAAGATCCGCTCCGCGACTTTCCCGCGGTCGACGCTCCCGTCCGCCAGAAGGATATCCCTCCCCAGAAGCTCCGCCGTCCGTTCGTACGCGTCAGTTCCGGGAACGAGCAGTCCGCGGCTGATGTCGTCGAGCCGGATCACCCTGGCTCCGTGCTTCTTCTCCAGATAGGCCAGCACCTCGGATTTTCCCGCGCCGATGCCGCCTGTCACCCCGATGGTGTACATACGGTTTCTCCTCTTTCCGGGCGCGCCCGTACGGGCCGCCCCCGTCTCGCGCGTCCGCGTCGGACGGCCTTATTTCGCGTCGTACCAGTCCGTCCCGATATGGCAGTCCGTCTCCAGCTTTACGCTCAGATCCGCCGCCCTGCCCATCTCCTCCTCGAAGATGGTCCGGACCTTCTCCGCTTCCGCCGCGGGGACCTCCGCCAGCAGCTCGTCGTGAATCTGCAGCACCAGCCTGGCGGACGGCACTTCCTTCTTCAGCCGCTTCCACACGCGGATCATCGCGATCTTCATGATATCGGCCGCGGTACCCTGGATCGGGCTGTTCATCGCCGCCCGCTCGCCGAAGCTTCTCTGCATGAAATTGGAGGACTTCAGCTCGGGGATCGGCCGTCTCCTGCCGAACAGGGAAACGGCGTAGCCGTTCTCCTTGGCGAAGGAGACCAGGCCGTCGAGAAACTGCCGGATCTTCGGATAGGTCTCAAAGTATTTTTCGATGTACTCCTGGGCCTCCTTCCGGGAAATGGAAAGTCCCTGGCTCAGACCGAAGGAGCTGATCCCGTAGACGATCCCGAAATTGACGGCCTTGGCGTTTCGCCTCATGAGGTCCGTCACCTCCTCGAAGGGAACGTGGAAGACCTGGGAGGCGGTGATCCGGTGGATATCCTTCTCCTGCCGGTAGGCGTCGATCAGCTTCTCATCTCCCGACATGTGCGCCAGGATGCGGAGCTCGATCTGCGAGTAATCGGCGTCGACGAACACGCAGCCCTCCCCGGGATAGAAACACCGGCGGATCTGCCGCCCCAGCTCCTCCCGCATGGGAATATTCTGCAGGTTGGGATCCGCGCTGGAAAGCCGCCCCGTGGCGGTGACCGTCTGGTGGAAGGTCGTGCGGATTCTCCCGTCCTCTTCGATAAAGGCGGGAAGTCCGTCCGCGTAGGTGGATTTCAGCTTCGCGTAGGTCCTGTACTCCAGGATGTTCGCGACGATCGGATGGTCCGGGGCCAGCTTCTCAAGGACGTCGGCGGCGGTGGAATAGCCGGTCTTCGTCTTCTTGCCGCCCTTCATCCCCATTTTTTCAAACAGGATCGTCCCCAGCTGCTTCGGGCTGTTGATGTTGAATTCCTCGCCCGCCTCCTCATAGATCCGCTTCTCGAGCCCGCTGATTCTCGACTCCAGGCTCGTCCCGTACCGGAGCAGTTCCTCCCTGCTGGTCACAATGCCGGTGTTTTCCATCTCCGCCAGCACCTGGGTGAGGGACATCTCCACCTCGCGGAAGAGCTTCCCCATCTCCCTGTCCGCAAGCGCCTCCTCGAGAGGCTTCTGTGCCCTGAGGGCCGTGTCCGCCGAGGCGGCGGCCAGCGTCGAGATCTTCCCGGC
>CACYDL010000180.1 GCA_902773195.1 uncultured Lachnospiraceae bacterium | reverse complement strand
GGCCGCGCGGAGCGGCGCCTTAGGAAGGACTTTTACCGCCGCGTCAGGCGACAGCCCGCGGCGGCTGAGAGACGAAATACAGGATCTCCGGCGCGGGAGGTCCATCGGAAAGGACAGACGGAAATGGAGCAGGACAACAAGGTATACAGACTTCTGGTGATCAACCCGGGGTCGACGTCAACCAAGGTGAGCGTTTTTGAAAATGAGCGGGAGCTGTTCGAGCGGAGCGTGTTCCACGACGCGCCGGAGCTCCTCCGCTATCCGGAGGTCAACGACCAGCTGCCGTTCCGGTACGGCGTCGTGACGGACATCCTGAAGAAGGAGGGAATCGATCCCGCGGAGATCGACGTCTTCGTCGGAAGGGGCGGAAGCGCCTACTCCCAGACCGGCGGCGTGATCCGGATCGATCAGCGGCTCTATGACGACACGGAGAAGGCGGTGGGCGGGAGCGACCACCCCGCGAAGCTGGGTGTCATGCTCGCCTGGACCTTCGCGAAGAAGTACGGGAAGAGCGCCTACACGCTGAATCCCACCAATGTGGACGAGTACTGCGACTACGCGAGAATGACGGGCATACGGGGCGTGTACCGCTGCTCCCACGCCCATGTCCTCAACCAGAAGGCGGTGGCCGAATATCACGCGGAGACGATGGGGAAGTCCTACGAGGACTGCCGGTTTATCGTCGCCCATATCGACGGAGGCATCACCGTCAGCGCCCACGACCGCGGGCGCATGGTGGACGGCAACATGGGGGCCGACGGGGAAGGAGCCTTTACCCCGACCCGCATCGGCAGCATACCGGTGCTCACCCTGCTGGATTATCTCGAGGAGCATTCCATCGAAGAGGTGCGTCTCATGTGCGCCCGGGCCGGAGGCTTCGTCAGCCTGTTCGGAACGGCCAACTCGGATTCGGTCCACGCGCTGGTGGAGGAGGGAGATCCCAAGGCCTGCCTCGCGTGGAACGCGATGGTCTACCAGGTCTGCAAGATGATCGGGGAGATGAGCGCCGTCCTGTGCGGAGAGGTGGACGCCATTCTGCTGACGGGCGGACTGATGCGGTTCGACGACGTGGGGGAAATGATCCGGAAGCACTGCGGATGGATCGCCCCGATCAGCATCTACCCGGGAGAAATGGAACAGAAGGCCCTCGCCCTGTCGGCGCTGAAGGTAGTGAGAGGGGAGAGGGAAGCGAGAGACTACACGGGACGTCCCGTCTGGACGGGCTTCCGGGGCGTGGAGTTCTGACAGACCCGGAGGTCTGTGCCGCCGGACGAAAGGAGGCACCCAGTTGGGTATCATTGACGAGATCAGACAGAAGGCGCGGGCCGGTAAAAAGCGGATCGTTCTGCCGGAGGGCGGCGAGCCGCGCACCATCGCGGCGGCGGTGAGGCTCCGGGAGGAGTCTCTGGCCGAACCGGTCCTGCTCGGCTGCCCCGGCAGCATCAGGGAGAAGGCCCGCAGCGCGGGCCTTGACGCCGGCGGAATCGAGATCCGGGATCCCTCCGACAGCCCCTCGGCGAAGGCCTACGCGGAAACACTGTATGAATTGAGGAAGACGAAGGGCATGACGCCGGAGCAGGCGGAGGCGCTCGTCCGGGATCCCATGTATTTCGGCGTGCTCATGGTGAAATGCGGGGACGCCGACGGCCTGGTCTCCGGCGCCGCGCATACGACGGGAGACATGCTGCGCCCCGCGCTCCAGATCATCAGGACGAAGCCGGGAACCGGGCTGGTCTCCTCCAGCTTCCTGGTGGAGTGCCGCAAGAAGGATCTGGGGAAAGACGGCCTTCTGATTTTCTCGGACTGTGTCGTCGTTCCCTGCCCGACGGCGGAGGAGCTCGCCCATATCGCCGTCTCCGCGGCGGACACGGCCCGCACCCTGTGCGGGATCGACGAGCCGAGAGTCGCGCTGCTGTCGTTTTCCACGAAGGGCAGCGCCTCCCACGAGCTGGCCTCCAAGGTGCGGGAAGCGGCGGAGATCGCTCACCGGCTGGCGCCGGACCTGATTCTGGACGGGGAGCTGCAGCTTGACGCGGCTCTGTCTCCGGAGGTGGCCGCGCTGAAGGCGGAGGGAAGCCCGGTGGGAGGAAGGGCCAACGTGCTGGTTTTTCCCGATCTCCAGGCAGGCAATATCGGCTACAAGCTGGTCCAGAGGATCGCGGACGCGGAGGCCTTCGCGGTGCTCCAGGGGCTGGCCATGCCCTGCAACGACCTGTCGCGGGGCTGTTCCGTGGAAGACATCGTCAACACGGTCTGCATCACCGCGGTGCAGGCGCAGGCCGTCCGGGCGGAATGAAGAAAACGGACGGAACCCCGAAAAAGCGGGAGAGTGCCGGATCCGCGGGAGACGGAACCGGCAGCAGAAGACGCCGGAGCCGCGGGAGACTGTTCCGGCAGCGGGAGAACGCCGGATCCGCAGGAGATTGATCCGGAAACGGAGGGAGTATGAGACTGAGAAGATGGCTGGGAGTGTTGTTTGCCGCGGCCGCAGTGCTGACGGCCGGATGCGTGCCGGCGGAGACGGCGGCGCGGACAGAGACGCCGGAGGCGGCGTCGTTCGCCGAAGAGGCAGGCGCGTCGTCCTTCATCGAAGAGGCAGGCGCGGTATCCTTTGCCGAAGAAGCCGCCGTGTCATCTGATGGGGAGACAGGCGGAGCAGCCTCCGCGGAGTCCGCTGCGGAGGACGCCGCGATGCCCGGGGTCTATCAGATCGGGGACGTGGTCAAAGACTTTACCGTCCTCCTCGAGGACGGGCAGCAGGTCTCCCTGTACGGGCTTCTGGAGGACCACGACGCGGTTTTCCTCAATTTCTTTGCCACCTGGTGCATGCCCTGCCACATGGAGTACCCTTATCTCAACGAGGCAGCGGCGGAGTATGAGGACGTCGCCGTTCTGGCGGTCTCCGCAGATCCCTCCGACACCGCCGAGGCGCTTCTGGAGGAACGGGAGAAATACGGCCTTGGCTTCATGACGGCTCAGTGCAGCTATGACCTGGACATCGCGTTCAGCGTACAGGCGGTTCCCACCTCCTTTATGATCGACCGCCGCAAGGTCCTCTGCTGGACCCAGACGTCCGCCTTCCAGTCCGCGGCCCCGTTAAAGATGCTGTTTCACGCCTTTTCCGCGGACGACTACGGGGATTCCCTGACCGACTACGTGATTCCTCCCGCCACCCCGGAGGTGGCCGGGGCCGAGGCGCTCTCCGGCGAGGAGCTCAGCAGGCTTCTTTGCGCCGGGAAGGGAGACCTGGCCTTCACCAATTCCGAGGATCCGGCGGTGTTTCCCTTTGTGGCGTCGGAGGACGGAGGCGTCCGTCCCTCCAATTTCGGCTGCCCCGGGACGACGGCGGAGTGCCGCTGCGTCCTCGAGGCCGGGAAGGGAGACGTCCTGGCTTTCACCTGGGAGATGAACGGATCCGTGGTGCTGGAGAACGCGGCCCTTCTCGTCGACGGGGAGACCGTAAAATCCATCACCGGCGTCAAGGAGCGCTCCGGGTACGCCTACACCTTCGAAAAAGCGGGCAGACATGAGGTCGCCTTCGACTTCGTCGTCAACGCCTTCGATTCCCCTTCCGAGGATTACTTCATGACGATCCGGGACGTCAGGCTTCTGTCGGGGAAGGAGGCGGAGGAGGCGCTGGCCGCCCTGCCCGTCTGGCCGGCCGTCCTCACGGGAGACGCCTGTGAGCTCACCGTATCCGGCGGAAAGGCGAAGGAGGTGATCGTGTCCCCGGCGGAAGGAGAGGAGCTTTCCTACCGGCGATACTACATCGCGGGAGGAACGGACGCCGAGGTGCATATCTCCATAGGGCCGGAGACGGATCCCGACAACACGATCCTGATGCTGGTGTCGAAGGAGTACGGGTACCGCTGCCTCTCGGAATTTGAGACGGATGAGAGCGGTTTTGTGGTGCCGCTCCGGCTCATGAAGGAGGATCCGGACGGCTATCCGTACAATATCGTCCAGGTGCTCGTCAACGGCGGCGTCACATACGGCCCGGGCGCCGTATTCTGCGCGGACGAGGCCAATATGGACGCCACCATTCCCTACCTGACGGATTCGAAGGAGGCGGGCTGGACATACGCCGGGACGGAGGCCTCGTCCTCTCCCGACAGCGCCGAAGAGCCTGCATCGCCTCCCGACAGCGCGGAGGAAACCGCGTCCCCCGACAGCGCCGGGGAGCCTGCGCTGTGATCCTTCTTCCCGAGCAAAAAACCCGGACCGGCTGAAATCGCCGTTCCGGGTTTTTTCATCATATCCCGTCTTTGAAACGTCCGTCTGTGACCGACGATGCCTGCATCAGCGCGGATCACAGGCGCCTTTTTTCGCCTTTCCTTTGTCTCACAGACTTCCCGCGAACGATTCTCCGTAGGCCCTGCATTTCGCGAGGGCTTCCTCGTCCGGAACCCAGAGGCAGCCGATGCCGTCGTTGACGACCTCGAGGCCCGCCTCGCGGAGGTGCTCCGTGATTTGCTTGACGGAGCCGCCGCCCCAGCCGTAGCTGCCGAAAGCCGCAGCTTTCTTGTTCTTGAAGCGAAGCCCCTTCATCATCTCAAGGATGCCCGCCGTGGCGAAGGTGAGGCCGATATTCACCGTGGGGCAGCCGACGAGAACCGCCTTCGAGCTGAAGACCTCCGTCAGGATGTCGTTCTTGTCCTGCTTGCCGCAGTCCATGATCTTGACCGTCGTCTCCGGGGAGGCGGCGCGGATTCCTTCCCCGATGGCTTCCGCCATCTTCCGGGTCGAATTCCACATCGTGTCGTAGATGAGCGTGACCTGATCCTCCTGATAATCGGCCGCCCACTTCAGGTAGGTCTCCACGATCCGGGTGGGATTTTCCTTCCAGATGATGCCGTGGCTCGGGCAGATCATGCTGATCGGGAGATCCGCCGCCAGAACCGCGTTTACCGCGCGCACGACGTTGGGGTTGTAGAGATTCAGGATATTGCAGTAATACTTCTTTGCCTCGAAGTACACCTCGTTTTCGTCGACACAGTCGTTAAAGAGAGATTCCGACGCGTAGTGCTGGCCGAATCCGTCGTTGGAAAACAGGATGTTGTCCCCGCTCAGGTAGGTGAACATGGTATCCGGCCAGTGGCACATCGGCGCGGGGAAGAAGCGCAGCGTGCTCTCCCCGATGCTGAGGGTGTCCCCTGCCTTGACGACCTGGAAATTCCAGTCCTCGTGGTAGTGGCCCTGGATGATCTTCTTGCCGTTGGCCGTGCAGATGATCGGCGTATCCGGTATCTCCCGCATGAGCTCGGGCAGGGCCCCGCTGTGATCCACTTCGTTGTGGTTCATGACGATGTAGTCGATGGCCTTCAGATCCGTTTCCTGCCTGAGCCTGGAGACGAATTCCTTGTCGTACGGCAGCCAGACCGTATCGACCAGAACGGTTTTCTCGTCCCGGATCAGATACGAGTTGTAGGAGGAGCCTCTGTGCGTGGAGAGCTCCTGTCCGTGGAAATGCGTCAGTTCCCAGTCGACCTTGCCGACCCATGTGACCTTGTCAGTGATCTTTTTGCCCATAGGATGTCTGTCCTCCGTATGAAGGGACGCAGGATATGTGCCCGCGCCCTTCCTGATGATGGTGTTGGTACCGCCGCACGGCGGCTTCAGACCGATTTTACCATTGAGTGCGTGTGTTTCACAAGATGCAATCCGTCCGCGGGAGCGGATTTGCGGGAGACGCCGGGACGCGGACCGGCGCCGCGGCGGGGCGTTCCCGCGGATGCCAAAAGATTGAACCGAAACAGCAGATGTGTTATTCTGGAAACAACGATATTGATTGTTTTGTCTGCTGCATGAGAGGAGACCCGGCCTATGAAAACACTGATTACGGCACGTTTCGACAAGACAAAGCTTCCCCTTCTGGAGACGATCACGACAGATTACACCTTTGCGGGATACGGGGTGACGGGCGTCAAGATGCCCGTCGAGAAGATGAAGGAGGAGATCCGGGACGTCGAGCTTCTGATCTCCGAGTTCGAGGATATCACGGCGGAGGTGATAGAGGCGGCGGAGAAGCTGAAGATCATCGTATGCTGCAGAAATGAGGCCTTCGCCAGCATCGACATCGAGGCGGCGACGAAAAAGGGAATCCCCGTCCTCCGCGCCGGAGGCAGGAACGCGATCGCCGTGGCCGAGCACACCATCGCTCTGCTGATGTGCGTGTCGAAGAACATCTCCCTCACGGATCATCTGCTGAAATATACGGACCAGCTGACCGGAAAGACCTATCATGACAACGAAGGAAAGCGCGCCGCCACGATGTCGGAGTGGTCCATGGATCCGGACGCGCCCTTCGCCCTCTACGGAGGCGGCCCGGAGATGTACGGCAAGACCTTCGGCCAGATCGGATACGGCGCCATCGGCAGACAGGTGGCGAAGAGGGCCTATGCCCTGGACATGAACGTCCTCATCTATGATCCCTATGTGGATGAGTCGGAGATGGAAGCCGTTCACGGAAAGAAGGTCGATCTGGACACGCTGATGAAGGAGTCGGATTTCGTCTCGATCAACTGCAACGTCGTCCCCGAGACCGTGGGAATGATCAGCCGCGAGAAGATCGCCCTGATGAAGCCCACCGCCTATCTGGTCAACACGGCCCGCGCGAAGATCCTGGATTACGACGCGCTGTATGACGCGCTGAAGGAGAAGAAGATCGCCGGCGCCGGACTGGACGTCTATCCCGTGGAGCCGATTCCCTCAGGGGATAAGCTGCTCACGCTGACCAACCTGGTCACGACGCCGCATCTGGCGGGATCCGCCCGCGACATCGTCGGCCATCAGACGGAGATCACCCTGAACGACGTCCGGAAGCTGCTGGCCCACGAGCGCCCCCGTTTCATCTGCAACCCCGAAGTGCTGGGCTGACCGGCGTCGCAAGGGAGGTGCGGAATGAACTACTCCATCGGCATCGATATCGGCACGACTACCGTAAAAGGCATACTGTTCGGGGAGGGACCGGCCGTTGCGGCCGAGGCTTCCCGGGAATACCGCACGATCAGCCTCCACCACTCCTGGGCGGAACAGGATCCGCTGGACTGGTGGAACGGCACCGTGTACTGCATCCGCACACTGCTGGAAAAGAGCCGGGTCAATCCGGCGGACATCAAAGTAATCTCCGTCAGCAGCCAGGCGCCCTGCGCCCTGCCGCTGAACAAAGCCGGCAATCCTCTGCACAACGCCCTGATCTGGATGGACCGCAGAAGCGCCGCCCAGATGAAAAAGCTGGCGGAGGATCCGGGAACGGACCGCATTTTCGAGATCACGGGAAACCGGCTGGATACCTACTTCATGCTGCCGGAGCTGATGTGGCTTCTGGAGAACGAACCGGTGGTCATGGCCCGGTGTCACAAGCTCGTGCAGGTGAACGGCTTCATCAACACGAAGCTCACGGGAACCTTCACCATCGATGAATCCCACGCCTCGCTCACCGAGCTGTGCGATTACCGCACCAATGACTGGAGCGACGAGATCCTCCGGGCGGCGGGCGTGGACCGCTCGCTGATGCCGGAGATCGTGGGCTGCTGCGAGCCCATCGGCTGCGTGACGCAGAAGGCCGCGGAGGAGACCGGACTGTCCACCTCCACCGTGGTGCTGGGCGGCGCGGTCGACGCCACGGCGGCCGCCCTGGAGGTCGGCGTGACGGGAGGCGGCAAGGTCGCCGAGATCACCGGGACCAGCTCCGTCGTGATCATCGGCTTCGACCGGCTCGTCACCTCGCGGGGGCTCTCCTTCCTCAGGGGCTGCGGGAGAGACGACACGGTCCTGTTCGGCGCCATGAATTCCATCGGCGGCTCCCTGAAATGGTTCCGGGACGCGTTCATGGGCGGCGAGACGCCGGAAAGGGACGCCTACGACCGGATCAACCGCCTGATCGAGTCAGAGACGAAGGGACCCGCCGGCCTGGTGTTTCTTCCCTATCTAACGGGAGAACGCTCGCCCATCTGGGACGCCGACGCCCGGGGCACCTTCATCGGTCTCAACTCCCACACGAGGCTGTCGCAGATGGCGCGGGCGGTCATGGAGGGCGGCTGCTTCGCGCTGAGGGACAATCTGGACCAGGTCGCCAGTACGGGCATCTCCTTCGACAGCCTGGTCTGCTGCGGGGGATGCAGCAAGAGCAACATCTGGCTGAAGATCAAGGCGTCCGTCATTCAGAAGGAGATACAGATCCCGGAGGTGAACCTCGGCGCGCCGGTAGGCCTCGCCTACATGAACGCCGCCTTCATGGGAGAGTACGCCTCTCCGCAGGAGGCCTCGAAGGCCTGCATGAGGATCCGGTACAGCGTCGAGCCGGAGCCCTCCTGGATCGGGAAATACGAGGAGCTCTATCAGATCTACCTGGAATCCTACCAGGCGCTGAGAAAGCAGTTCACGGCACTGAAATCCGTGGAAAGATGAACCAATAATCACAAACCAGTAAACACAAACCAATAATCACACGAAAGAAAGGTAGAAAAGACATGCTGGAAGACATCAAAAAAAGGGTTCTTGAAGTGGCAAGGCAGGCTCAGCACGAGGGACTTTGCAAGCACAAGTCCGGCAACTTCTCCCAGTACGATCCGGAGACGGGCTACGTGGTCGTCACGCCGTCCGGCATCGACCGCGACGTACTGAAGGTCGACGACATGGTCGTGATGGACATGGACGCCAACGTCATCGAGAATCTGACGGGGACGAAGCCCAGCAGCGAGGTGCTCGTGCACCTGGCGACCTACCGTCTGCGCCCCGCGGTCCGCGCGGTGGCCCACACCCACTCCAAGTACGCGACGGTTTTCGCGGTTCTCAACAAGCCGATTCCGCCCTACGTCTATGAGTCGATGTATCTCGGCTGCAAGGACGACACGGTGCCGGTGGCTCCCTACGGCCGCCCCGGAACCAAGGCGCTGGCGGACAACGTCTCGGAGACCCTGAAGGACAGCAACGCCGCCCTGATGCAGGCCCACGGCGCCATCGCCTGCAGCGAGAAGGACATCGAGGGAGCCTATCTCACGGCCTGCTACGTGGAGGAGCTGGCGGAGATGTATCATCACATCCTCTCCTGCAACGGCTGGAAGGAGCCGGAACTTCTTCCCGCGGAGGAGCTCCAGGGCTGGGCCTATCCCTCCGAGATCAAATTCCCGAAGGCGTGAGAGCCCCGCGGGCCCGGGAGGGCCGGGAGAGCAAAAAGGGGGACCCCGCATGAAAAAGCTGATTCTGCCTCTGATCCTCGCCGCGGTACTCGCGGCGGGAGGCTCTTTTTATGTCCTGAAGCACAGAAACCATCCCTGGACCGTGACCCAGTACGGGAGCAGCGGCGCAAACCAGATGATGTGCTACACCGTCGAGAACCCGCGGGGACAGCTCGCGATCATCGACGGCGGCTGGGATTACGACGCGGACGCTCTCCGGGAGGTGATCGCGAGCCACAACGGCCATGTCGACGCCTGGATCATCACGCATCCTCACCCGGACCACACCGGCGCGTTCAACGCGATCATGGCGGCCAATGTGGACGGCTCGGTCGTCGTGGACCGGATCCTGACCGTCCCCGTCAACCGGGAGCGGTACCAGGAGACCGCCCGGGCCTACGATGTGATCGACGCCTATGAGACGTTCTATATTCTGACGAAGGACGCGGACAACGTCACCTATCTCAGGGAAAACGACACCTTTGACCTGATCGGTCTTCAGTGCGAGGTGCTGCATTCCTGGGACGAGAGGGTCGACGCCCTGCCCGATCACCTCTGCAATGACGGCTCCCTGATGTTCAGGGCGAAGGGCCGCAAGGAGAGCATGCTGTTCTGCGCGGACGTCCAGTCGGAGATGGAGCCGTACATCATCCCGGATCACGCGGAACAGCTGAAGGCGGACTATGTGCAGTGCGCCCACCACGGGAACTGGGGGCTCACGACGGATTTCTACGACCTGGTGGAGGCGAAGACCGCGTTTATGGATTCTCCCTCCCAGATCATCGACGACGAGGAGAGCCGGTACGACGGATATCTTCTGAGGAACTATTTTGAGGAAAAGGGGACGGAGATTCTCCGGCTGGACGACGCCCCGAACCGGATTATCCTGAAATAGCGGTATGTCCCGGATCCGGTGCGCGCGCCGGGTCCGGAAACGGGACAAAACAGTTGACCCTCGTCAGGCGGGGGGATTATAATAAAGACGCTTACTTAAGCGGGAAAGAGGGGTGGACAACAGGTATGGATACCGATCACTATCGACGATGTGTGAAAGCTGCAAATCCGGGACTGTTGTCCGGAAAACTCTCTGCGCTGCTCCGGCAGGAGCGGCCGGCTGTTTCCGCCCTCTTCTGAGGGGAAAAGGCCGCTGACGCCCGCCCCGGGAGGACTCGTCTCCGTCCGGGCGGCCTGCTCTGAATTTCCGAAACACGGCTTCCGGCTGTGCGGCTGATTCGTCGATCACGGGAAGACGTGTTTTTATTGTGCCGATTTTTCGGGACTTTGAGAAAAGGAGGGTTCAGACCGATGGACGTCAGGGACAAGGAAGAGCTGAGGCAGGAAGAAGAGATCCGCTATGAGGTGGACGAGGCCACGAGCCACGAGCATGACGTGGACGATCACGAGAGAACCAGAAAGCTGAAGGCGCATCTGCTTTCCTTTCTGATGAAGAAACAGTATAAGGAGCTGCGCGACGAGACCTCGGAGATGCACCCGGCGGATCTCGCGTCGGTGCTGGAGGAGCTGGACGAGAACAACCGTCTGGTGGTGTTCCGTCTCCTGCGCAAGGACACGGCCACCGAGGCCTTCACTTATATGGCCGACTGGGCGAGGGCGGAGCTGGTGGAGGGCTTCTCCGACGCGGAAATCGTCAACACGCTGGAGGAAATCAGCCTGGACGACGCGGCGGACATGCTGGAGGATATGCCGGCCAGCGTCGTCAAGAGAGTGCTCTCGAAATCCAGCAGGAAGACGCGGGAGAGCCTGAACAAGCTGCTGCATTATCCTGAGTACAGCGCGGGCAGCATCATGACGCCGGAGTATATCCGGTTCCGGAAGGACATGAAGGTGAGCGACGCCCTTCAGGAGATCCGAAAGCAGGGGCCTGACGCCGAGACCGTCTACACGGGCTACGTTGTCGAGCACAACGCCCTTCTCGGGGTGGTCTCCGCCAAGGACCTGCTGCTCAGCGACACGGACGTCCCCATCTCCGAGCTCATGGACTCCAATCTCGTCACCGTGAAGGTGACGGACGACCAGGAGTACGTGGCGCGTCAGCTGCAGAAATATGACTTCAACGCCATGCCCGTCGTGGACGACGAGGGGATGCTGGTCGGTATCGTCACCATCGACGACGCCGTCGACGTCCTGACGGACGAGTCCACCGAGGATATGCAGAAGATGGCGGCCATCATTCCCGAGGACCAGGCGGCCAGCTACTTCGGGACGACGGTCTGGCATCACGCCAGGCAGAGAATTCCCTGGCTGCTGATCCTCATGCTCTCGGCGACCTTCACGGGAATGGTGACCTCCCACTACGAGGCGGCGTTCAACGCGATACCGCTCCTGGTTTCGTTCATGCCGATGCTGATGGACACGCCCGGAAACTGCGGCAACCAGGTCTGTACCCTGATGGTCCGCGGCCTTGCCCTGGGCGAGGTGACGGTGAGAGATTTCGGCAAGGTGCTCTGGAAGGAGCTCAGGGTGTCGCTGATCGTCGGAGCGATTCTCGGGGTGGTCAACGGCCTCCGCATCTACCTGATGTACGGCGTGCTCACCAAGACCCCGGACCCGATGACGCTCCGCTACACGCTGGTCGTCAGCATTGCCCTGTTCGGCGCGATCGTCATGGCAAAGCTCGTCGGAGCGGTGCTGCCGCTTCTGGCCAAGCTGGTTCATCTCGATCCGGCGATTATGGCGACGCCGTTCATCACGACGGTGGTGGACGCCTGCTCGCTGATCCTGTATTTCCACATCGCGGAGATCGTGTTCGCGGCGGAGATCACGACGGGCGTCATCTGAGAAGGATGCTCCGTCAGATCCTCCGGCACGGAACCGTGCGTCCGTTTACGGCACAGAAAAACCGGCTTTTGCGCCTTTTCATCCGAAAAGACGTAAAAGCCGGTTTTTGCTGCTTGCGGGGCTTCGCGCGGAGCGGCCCGCGGCGCACGTTTCCAGAACGGTGATAGTCCGGAATCCGCCCGGCGGCGGGAGAGAAGGACGGCCGTCTCCGATCCCGGGCGGTCAGGCGCCGCCCATCGCCTTGGCCTCGTCCAGATAGCTGTAGAGCGTGTATTTGGAGATGCCGAAGGCCGTGCAGACCTTCGGGCCGGACTTGGTGATCAGGAAGGCGCCGCTGTCGTTCAGGAACCGGATCGCCTTGATTTTTTCGTCCTTCGACATCAGGGCGGCGGGCTTCCCGATGAGCTGGATGCTCTGGACGATGAGGCCGTCGAGAATCTCCGCGACGTTGGTCGTGATCGGCTCCGGCTCTTCGTCCGGGATGTCCGGCGTGTGGAAGTCGTGGAGCTGCTTCTCCATCGCCATGGTGAGAGTGATGTCGGTGTTGATGCCTATGATCCCGATGGCGCTGCCGCTCTCGTCCCGGATATAGATCGAGCTGGACTTCAGGATCTTTCCGTCCTCGGTCTTTGTCAGATAGGAGAGCCGGTCCTCCAGCCGGTCGGAGTCGGTCTTCAGGGCCTCCTGCACGATGCGGGAGGGGCCGTCGCCGATCTTGCGGCCCGTGACGTAGCCGTTTTCAATGGCGACGATGGAGTGCCGGGGATCCTTTGAGTGAAGGTCATGGAGAACAATTTCCGTCGAGGTGCCGAAATGGTCCGCGAGACCCTTGATCAGGCGGGAATAATAAGCTATTTCTGCTGATTTCATCCGCTGCCTCCTCCTCAAAAAAATATTTTTGATAATAAAAATAATTGTAAAACAAATACTCTTCATTTTCAATGTGTTTTGTGGTAAATTTATACAAAAAGAAAGGAGATTCCAGTATGCTGCTTGTAGGAAATGGTAAAGTGATCACAAGAGATTCCACGAATCCCTATCTTGAAAACGGAGCGGTGGCGATCGAAAAGGACACCGTCCGCGAGGTCGCATCGTTCGAGGAGCTCAAACGGAAATATCCTGACGCCGAATTCATCGACGCGCACGGCGGGATCATCATGCCCGGCCTGATCAACGCGCATACCCATATCTATTCCGGACTCGCCAGAGGCCTTGCCATCGAGGGCAATCATCCCACCAATTTCCTTGAGGTGCTGGAGGGCATGTGGTGGGCCATCGACCGCCACCTGACGCTGGACGGGACCCGGGCGTGCGCCTACGCCACCATTCTCGACTGCATCCGCGACGGGGTGACGACGATCTTCGACCACCACGCGTCGTTCTGCGAGATTCCGGGATCCCTGTTCGCGATCCGCGACGTGGCGAAGGAGCTCGGGATGCGCGCCTGCCTCTGCTATGAGGTCTCCGAGAGGGACGGCGAGGAGAAGTGCCGGCAGTCCATCGAGGAGAACGCCGAGTTCGCCCGCTGGGCCGCGAAGGAGGACGACGACATGATCCGCGCGATGTTCGGCGGACACGCCCTGTTTACGATCTCGGACAGCACCTTCGCGAAGATGGTCGAGGCCAACGACGGTCTCACCGGCTTCCACATTCACGTCGCCGAGGGAATGAACGACGTCTACGACAGCCTGAGGAATTACGGCTGCCGCCCCGTCAACCGCCTCCTCAACAACGGGATCCTGGGGCCGAAGACCCTGCTCGGGCACTGCATCCACGTCAATCCGGCGGAGATGGACATCATCCGGGAGACGGGGACCATGGTCGTCAACAATCCCGAGTCCAACATGGGCAACGCGGTCGGCTGCTCGCCGGTGCTTCAGATGATGCGGAAGGGAATCCTCGTCGGCATGGGAACCGACGCCTACACCCACGACATGCTCGAATCCCTCAAGGTTTTCCTGATCATCCAGAGGCACAACGCCTGCCTTCCCGACGTCGCCTTCGGCGAGGGCATGCAGATGCTCTTCGCGAACAACCGGGAGATCGCGGCGAAGTACTTCAGAAAGCCCCTCGGCATCCTCAGGGAAGGGGCCGCGGCCGACGTGATCGTGATGGATTACAGGCCGTTTACGCCGTTCTCGGACGAGAACGTCGACGGGCACATGCTGTTCGGGATGATGGGAAAGAACGTCAGGACGACGATCATCAACGGCAGGGTGCTCTACAAAGACCGCGAATTCGTCGGAATCGACGAGGAGGCGGTCAACGCGTGGACCATGGAACAGTCGAAGAAGCTCTGGGGAGACCTGAACCACAGAGTGTACTGAAGAACGCCGGATGCGGAAACAATCCGATCTGCCAAAGGCCAGGAGGTATGTCATGGGAGATATTATGAGACCGATTCCGTATGAGCAGCTTCTCAGATGGGCTGTCACGGAGATGAGAACCAGAGGAAGTATTTTCGGCGTGTCCAAGGTTGTAAAGCACAGCGGCGGGAAGGCGCTTCCGATCTTCAGCGGGAAGATCGAGTCCCCCTTCGGCCCCGCCGCGGGACCGAACACCCAGCTGGCCCAGAATATCATCGCTTCCTACGCGGCGGGGGCGCGCTTCTTTGAGCTTAAGACCGTGCAGAAGATGGACGGCCGGGAGCTGGCCGCCTGCGTCCCGAAGCCCTGCATCACCGCCGGTGACGAGTGCTACAACTGCGAGTGGTCCACGGAGCTGACGGTGGAGGAGGCCTACGCGGAATACGTCAAGGCCTGGTTCGTCTGCCGCATTCTCGCGAAGGAATTCGGCCTGGGGGATCCCGACGGGTTTGTGTTCAACATGTCCGTCGGCTACGACCTCGAGGGAATCAGGCAGCCCAAGGTGGACGGCTACATCGAGGGCATGAAGGACGCCTCCGGCTCGGAGATCTTCAGGGAGTGCGCCGCCGTCTCGGCGGAGGCCGTGCAAAGCGGTCTTCTTCAGAAGGTCACACAGGAGGACGTCGCGTCCGTCCCGTCCCGGATCTCGGAATCGATCACGGAGTCGACGCTTCACGGATGTCCCCCCGACGAGATCGAGAGAATCGCCACCTACCTGATCACCGTGAAGGGCCTGCACACGTTCATCAAGTGCAATCCCACCCTCCTGGGCTACGACTTCGCGAGAAAGACGCTGGACAGCCTCGGCTTTGACTACATCTCCTTCGACGACCACCATTTCCGGGAGGATCTCCAGTGGGAGGACGCGGTCCCGATGTTCGAGCGCCTTCAGAAGCTCTGTGACGAAAAGGGACTGGAATTCGGCGTGAAGCTGACGAACACCTTCCCCGTCGACGTGAAGGCGGGCGAACTCCCCAGCGAAGAGATGTATATGTCGGGACGTTCGCTGTTCCCGCTCACCGTCGAGGCGGCGAGGAGGATCACGGAACAGTTCCGCGGCGCGCTCCGGATCTCCTACTCCGGAGGCGCGGATTATTACAACATCGACAGGATTTTTGACGCGGGCATCTGGCCCATCACGATGGCGACGACGGTTCTCAAGCCGGGCGGCTATCAGAGGATGAGCCAGATCGCGGAGCTTTTCACGGACTGCGGGACGGAAGGCTTCCGCGGCGTAAGCCCGGAAAAGGTGGAGGCGCTGGCGGCGTACGCCCGGAGCGACGGGCGCTACAGGAAGCCGGTCAAGGGAATCCCGGACAGAAAGATGGAGGAGCCCCTTCCGCTGATCGACTGCTTTACCGCCCCGTGCCGCACCAACTGTCCCATCGGACAGGACATTCCCGCCTACCTTCAGGCGATGGAGGAGGGCCGGCCGGAGGACGCGTTCCGCATCATTCTGGAAAGAAACGCGCTTCCCTTCATCACCGGGACCATCTGCCCGCACACCTGCGCGGACCGCTGCATGAGAAACTACTACGAGGAGGGCGTCCACATCAGGGACGTCAAGCTCCGGGCGGCGGAAGCGGCCTTCGAGAGCGTGCTTCCCTCCCTCGCGGCGCCCGGGAAGAGGACGGACCGGAACGTCGCCGTGATCGGCGGCGGCCCCGCGGGACTTGCGGCCGCCTCGTTCCTTACCAGAGCGGGCGTGAAAGTGACCGTCTTTGAGAAGCGGGACCGCCTCGGAGGCGTCCCGAGATACGTGATTCCGGAATTCCGGATCACCGGTGACGCCATCGACCGGGACGTCGCGCTCTGCGGGGCCTACGGGGCGGAGTTCGTCACGGGCAGGGAGATCACCTCAGTC
This sequence comes from uncultured Lachnospiraceae bacterium, assembly GCA_902773195.1. The sequence goes on along the minus strand of CACYDL010000180.1, from coordinate 5,776 downwards.
TCCGCCCTGAAGGAAGAAGGGTATACCGACGTGATCATCGCGGCCGGCGCCTGGAAGGAGAGCAGCAGCCGTCTTTCGTATGGCGAGGCGCTGGACGCCATCGACTTCCTGGGGAGCGTAAAGGCGGACGCCGGAGCATTCGTGAAGAAGCACGAGGCGGAACCGGGGCGGGGCCTCAGGGACGTCGTGGTGATCGGCGGAGGCAATACCGCCATGGACGTCGCGAGGGCCGCGAAGAGGCTTCCCGGGACGGAGCATGTGAGACTGGTCTACCGCCGTACGCGCCGGTATATGCCGGCGGACGAGGAAGAACTCCGCATGGCGCTGGACGACGGCGTGGAGTTCATGGAGCTTCTGGCGCCGAAGGGCGTGAAGGAAGGCGTTCTTTCCTGCGAAGTCATGAAGCTGGGAGCGCCGGACGCCTCGGGAAGAAGAGCACCCGAGCCCACCGGCGCCACTGCCGAAGTACCGGCGGAGCTTGTCATCATGGCGACGGGGGAGCAGGTGGATTCTTCGCTCTACGCGGAGGCCGGAGCCGAGACGGACGCCAAGGGACGGCCGATCGTGGATGAGCACCTGATGACGACGGTTCCCGGCGTCTACGCCGCGGGCGACTGCCGCAGAGGTCCCGCCACCATCGTCAAGGCGGTGGCGGACGCGATGAAGATCGCGGAGGCCATCACGGGATACGCCTTCGACCGGTATCAGGACGCCAATTCCTCCGGGAATACGGAGAAGCTGCTGGGCAAAAAGGGAACCATCGACAGGGAACCGGAAGGGACGCCGGATCACAGGTGCCTCGGCTGCGCGACGGTCTGCGGGGTGTGCGCCGACGTATGTCCGAACCGCGCCAATGTCGCGGTGAAGGTGCCGGGGCTCTCCCGGGAGCAGATCGTACACGTCGACGGGATGTGCAACGAATGCGGCAACTGCGGCGTGTTCTGCCCGTACAGCGGACGGCCCTACAAGGACAAATTCACGCTCTTCTGGTCGGAGGAGGATTTCCTGGATTCGGACAACGCGGGATTCCTCGCCGTGGGAGAAGAGGGACTCTTCCGGGTCCGCCTGGGAGATACGGTCAGAGATTACCGGGTGACCGATCCGGGCTGCGGCCTCTATGAGCCGCTGCGCCTGCTGATTCTGGCAGTTCGCGAAGGGTATCCCTGGCTGATCAGATAAAGAGGAAATACGGATGTCAGAGGAATATATCTTTACCGTCAACGGGGTCGAGCGCCGCACGGAGGAGGACAAGCCGCTGCTGCGGTATCTGCGGGATGACCTGAAGCTGTATTCGGTCAAGGACGGGTGCAGCGAGGGCGCCTGCGGGACCTGCACGATCGTTGTCGACGGCAGGGCGACAAGATCCTGCGTCCTGACGACGAAGAGGGCGGTGGGAAAATCGATCCTGACCGTCGAGGGCTTAAGCGTCAGGGAGAAGGAGGCCTTTGTCTACGCCTTCGGCTCGAAAGGCGCGGTTCAGTGCGGGTTCTGTATCCCAGGCATGGTGATGTCGGGCAAGGCCCTGCTTGACGCAAATCCGGATCCGACGGAGGACGAGGTCAAAAACGCCCTGAAGGGCAATATCTGCCGGTGCACCGGCTACAAGAAGATCATCGAGGGCATTCTCTCCGCCGCGGCGATCCTGAGAGGGGAAGAGACGATCGACGATCTTGAGGAGGGAAACGACTACGGCGTCGGAAAGCGGGCGTTCCGCGTCGACGTGAGGCGCAAGACCCTGGGATACGGCAAATACCCCGACGATATCGGCCCCGAATTCTTTGTGCCCGAGGGAGAGACGCCCGTCCTGAACCCGGACGGGGACGGAGACCGGGGAATACGCCGGTACGTCCATGTGGATCCCTCCATGCCGCCCATGGCCTACGCGTCCGCCGTGCGGACCGAATATCCCCGCGCCAGGATCCTTCGTATCGACACCTCGAAGGCCGCGGCGCTTCCGGGCGTTCTGGGCGTTCTGACCGCGCGGGACGTCCCCCACAACAAGGTCGGGCACATCATGCAGGACTGGGACGTCATGATCGCCGAGGGCAGCGTCACCCGGTGCGTCGGCGACGCGCTCTGTCTCGTCGTCGCGGAGTCTCCCTACATCCTCCAGAAGGCGAAGGAGCTGGTGGAGATCGGTTACGAGGTGCTGGAGCCCGTCAGAAGTATCGCGGAGGCGAAGGCAGAGGGGGCCCCGAAGGTCCATTCCGCCGGCAATCTCTGCCAGTCGAGACATGTGAAGCGGGGCGACGCGAAGAAGGCGCTGGAGGAGTCCGCCTATGTGGTGACGGAGACGTTCTCGACGCCGTTTACGGAGCACGCTTTCCTCGAGCCGGAGTGCGCCGTGGCCTATCCGGTCGGAGACGGGGTCAAGGTCTTCAGCTCGGATCAGGGCGCCTACGACACGAGGCGCGAGATCCTGATCATGTTCGGCTGGACGGATCAGCCGGAGCGGGTGATCGTCGAAAATATGCTGGTGGGCGGAGGCTTCGGCGGCAAGGAGGACGTGTCGGTGCAGCACCTGGCCGCCCTCGCCGCGTACCGGTTCCAAAGACCCGTCAAATGCCGCCTCACCCGCCGGGAATCACTGCGGTTCCACCCGAAGCGGCACGCGATGGAGGCGGTGTTCACCCTGGGCTGCGACAAGGACGGCATCATCACGGGGCTGGACTGTGAGATCAATCTGGATACCGGCGCCTACGCGTCTCTCTGCGGTCCCGTTCTTGAGAGGGCCTGCACCCACGCGCCCGGCCCCTACAGCTACCAGAATACGGATATCCGGGGCTACGGGTATTACACCAACAATCCCCCCGCCGGGGCCTTCCGGGGCTTCGGCGTCTGCCAGAGCGAATTCGCCCTGGAATCCCTGCTCAACGTCCTGGCGGAGAAGGCGGGCATCTCTCCCTGGGAGATCCGCATGAGAAACGCGATCGAGCCGGGCAAGGTTCTGCCCAACGGCCAGATCGCGGACTGCTCGACGGCTCTCAAGGAGACGCTTCTCGCAGTAAAGCCGTATTTCGACGCCCATGAAGGGCACTGCGGCATCGCCTGCGCGATGAAGAACGCCGGCGTCGGCGTGGGACTTCCCGACAAGGGCCGATGCCGGATCCGGATCGAGGAGGGAACCGCCGTGATCTATACCGCCGCCTCGGACATCGGCCAGGGCTGCCTCACGGTATTCTGCCAGGACGTGGCCGAGATGACGGGCCTGCCCCTCGCGGGTATCCGGAACGGAATCAGCAATACGGAGAACGCCCCGGATTCGGGCACGACGTCGGGCTCGCGCCAGACCCTGCTCACGGGCGAAGCGGTCCGCGGCGCCGCCGCGGCGCTGAAGAAAGCGATGGACGCCGTCCCGGCCGATCCGTCGGCCGCGCCGGCGGAGAAGCTCGGAAGTCTGGAGGGGCAGGAGTTCTTCTACGAGTATTTCGAGCCGACGGACCCGGTGGGATCCGACAAGCCGAATCCCAAGAGCCACATCGCCTACGGCTACGCCACCAACGTGGTGGTGCTGGACGAAGAGGGCAGGGTCTCGGACATCTACGCCGCCTATGACGCCGGCAGGGTCGTGAATCCCATCTCCATCCAGGGTCAGATCGAGGGCGGCGTCCTGATGGGGATGGGATACGCGTTCACCGAGAAATGGCCTCTGAAGGACTGCGTGCCCACCGCGAAATACGGGACGCTGGGGCTCTTCAGGGCTACCCAGATTCCGAGAATTCACGCGATGTACGTGGAGAAGGAGGAACTGCTGGGCGTCGCTTACGGCGCCAAGGGCGTGGGGGAGATCACCACGATTCCGGCGGCTCCCGCCTGCCAGGGCGCGTACTATGCCAGGGATCACAGGCTGAGGACGAGCCTGCCGCTGGAGGACACCTATTATTCCGGAAAAAAGTGAGGCCGCCGGGATCTCCGGGCGGAGACGCCGGGCGTTTTGACGGCGGAAGGGAAAGAATGATCATATCCGAAATAAACAGAAAGCTTTCATACCCACTCAAGCTCGTGGTCGTCGTCGCGGCGGCCGCGGGCGTTCTTCTGAGCGCCATCGCCGGAAGAAACGCCTTCATGGGAGGCAGCCGGGTATTCATGTATTTTACGATTCAGTCCAATATCGCGGCGGCCGTCGTCTGCGCCGCCGGCGCGGCTCTGATGAGCCGGCCCCGGGGCGTGCCGTTACCCCTACTTCTTCCTGAACTGGGAAAGCCCGGCGGGAGCCTTCGGCTTCAGCAGGGAGCTGCCCTACATGGGATGCGTCTGGTGGATTCTCGCGCTCTCGGCGTTTCTGGTCGCGGTGGGATTTCTCTATCTGGGCCTTCTGGACCTGATCCGAAAGCACACGGATAAAGCATGACCGCCGCCGGCGGGCAGGAGACAGGACGCGATAATCGACCGTTGCCGGCGGGCGGGAGACGGGACGCGGACATCGGACCGCCTGCCGCGGGCGGGAGAAAGAGGGAGGAGGAAAGCGATGCTGACGGACGAGAAACAGATCAGGGACAGGCTCGAAGAGATCGAGGCGGTGATCCGGGAAGGCCCCTGGCACGACACATGGGGCTCTCTGTCCCGCCGGCCGATGCCGGCGTGGTTCCGTGATCTGAAATTCGGCATCTTCATCCACTGGGGCGTCTACAGTGTGCCCGCGTTCGGAACGGAATGGTATCCCCGGAACATGTACATCCGGGGTTCGGCCGAATTCGAGCACCATACGGCCCGTTACGGTCCCCCGTCCGAATTCGGATACAAGGATTTCATCCCGATGTTCCGCGCCGAGCGCTTCGATCCGGAGGCATGGGCCGATCTGTTTGTGCGGGCGGGGGCGAAATACGTGGTTCCGGTGGCGGAGCATCACGACGGGTTCCAGATGTACAGGAGCAGCCTGTCCCGCTGGAACGCCTTTGAGATGGGGCCGAGGAGGGACGTCCTCGGAGAGCTCACCGCGGCCTGCGCCCGCCGGGGACTGGTCACCGGCGCCTCGAGCCACAGAGTGGAGCACTGGTTTTTCATGGGCCACGGGCGGGAGTTCGACAGCGACGTCCGGGAGCCGCTGCGGAGGGGAGACTTCTACTGGCCGGCCATGCCGGAGCGGGATCTCCAGGACATCTTCAGCACCCCCGCTCCGGATGAGGAATTCCTGGAGGACTGGCTTCTTCGGACCTGCGAGCTCGTCGACCGCTATGAGCCGTCTGTTCTGTATTTTGACTGGTGGATCCAGCACAGCGCGGTGAAGCCGTATCTCAGAAAGGCGGCCGCCTATCTGTACAACCGGTCGGCGCAGCGGGGAAAGGACGCGGTCATCACCTACAAGCATGACAGCTTTGTGTTCGGCACGGCGGTGCCGGACGTGGAGCGCGGCCAGTTTGCCGGGATGAAGCCGTATTTCTGGCAGACGGATACCGCCGTGGCGCGGAATTCCTGGTGCTTCACGGAGGGAAACGTCTATAAGAGCGCCGGCGAGCTGATCTCCAATCTGATCGACGCGGTCAGCAAGAACGGCTGTCTGCTGCTGAATATCGGGCCGCGGGCGGACGGGACCATCCCGGAGGAGGACGCCCGGATCCTGGAGGAGATCGGCGGATGGATGAAGACAAACGGAGAGGCGGTTTACGGGGCGGATACCTGGAGGATGTTCGGAGAAGGTCCCACGCAGGTGACGGAAGGGCAGTTTTCCGACGCCGGGCCGATTCCTTTTACGGACAGGGACTTCCGTTTCACCATGAAGGACGGGCTCCTGTACGCCTTCGCCATGAAGTGCAGCGATGCCGGTGAATACTGCATC
>CACYDL010000179.1 GCA_902773195.1 uncultured Lachnospiraceae bacterium | reverse complement strand
GTCCCGTCCTGTCATTCACGACGCCGGAGGAGAGCTGAGGCCCTCCTCACAGTCCCATCCTGTCATCCACGATGCCGGAGGAAGCGAAAGCCTCGCAACCGCCGGCCCCGTGTCCGCAGATCCCGCAGAAAAACCGAAGCAGCGGAAGACCGCTGACCGTATCCTCCCTCTCATGCTCCAGGCACATTCTCTCGGGATGCCACTGGACGCCGTAGACGGGGAGCGATTCGTGGTGCAGCGATTCCGGCACCCCGTCCTCGTCGCACCGGCTGTCGATGACGATCCCTTCGCCGGGGCGGTCCACCGACTGGTGGTGGGAGCTGTTGTGGGAGAAGGATTCCCCGTATAATTCCGCGATCCAGCTTCCCCGGTCCGCGGCGCTTCTGTGGACCAGGTCGCCAGCCGCGCCCTTCGCGGCCAGGTGGCGGAAGGCGGTGGGGATATCCTGCTGCATCGTCCCGCCGAAGAAGACGTTGATGATCTGATAGCCCCGGCAGATTCCGAGCACAGGCTTCTTCTCCCTGACAAACCTTTCGAGCATGCCGAACTGGAGCTCGTCCAGCTCGTCCCGGCAGCCTCTGCAGGCAAAATTGTCCGCTCCGTAGCGCCACGGGCAGATATCCTCGCCTCCGGGGAGGAGAAGTCCGTCGTAGAATTCCATGCGGAATTCGGAGACGTCGAGATACTCCTGCTGGTGGTTCTTCTCCGAACGGGAGGAAATGACGACCGGGTCGGCCCCCGCCGCGCGGAGGGCGGCGGTGTAGTTCCGGACGTTCTGATCCATTTCAGGTATGGCGATTCTGGGTCTGTACATGGCTGTCCTATGCCTCGTCTTTCCGTATTTTTCAGTGATTCTCCAGCGAACTGAGGAAATCCCTCGCCCTCTGGGTTTCCGGATTTCCGAAGAACTTCTCCGGGGTGTTCTCCTCGATGATGCTTCCCCCGTCCATGAAAATTACTCTGTCCGCCACGCGCCGCGCGAAATTCATCTCGTGGGTGACCACCACCATGGTCATGCCATCGGAGGCGAGGCTTGTCATGACGTCCAGCACCTCGCCGATCATCTCCGGATCGAGGGCGCTGGTGGGCTCGTCGAACAGGATCGCCTCGGGGTGCATCGCGAGGGCGCGGGCGATGGCGACCCGCTGCTGCTGTCCGCCGGACAGCTGGGCCGGGACCTTGTGCGCCTGGGACTCCACGCCGACCCTGGCGAGAAGGGCGAGGGCATCCGCCTCCGCCTGCTTCTTAGGGGTTTTCAGGACGTCCCTCGGCCCGAGGGTGACGTTGTCGAGAATGGTTTTGTGCGCGAACAGGTTGAAGGACTGAAAGACCATCCCGATCCGCGCCCTGAGGGCGGCCAGGTGCTTTCCCTCGGCAGGAATCGTCTCCCCGTCGATCAGGATCTCCCCCGAATCGATGGTCTCAAGCCGGTTGATCGTCCGGCAGAGGGTGGATTTGCCTGAGCCGGAGGGGCCGATGATGACCACGACTTCGCCGCGGGACACCCGGAGGCTGACGTCCCTGAGGACGTGCAGCGGCCCGTAGTGCTTGTCGATGTGGCGGAGTTCGATGACCGGAACTTCGTTCTGTCCGGCGCTGCTGGATTCCAAAGACATGTGACGCTCCTTATGACTGTGAGGTCTGCTCCTGACGCGCTCCCTGCGCCTTCAGCCGGCCGGCCGCAAGATCCGAGAGACGGTTCAGCAGATAGTTGATCAGGATGTAGATGACGGCGACGACCAGATAGACGGAGAGCAGCGCGTCGTAATTGGAGATCAGGACCTTCGCGTTCTGCATGAGGTCCGGAAAATTGACGACGTAGGCGAAGGTCGTGTCCTTCACCACGATGACCAGCTCCGAGATGAGGGCGGGAACGACGTATCTGAGCGCCTGCGGGAAAACCACCTTGAGGAACACCGAGGCTTCCCTCATTCCCAGCGACATCGCGGCCTCGCGCTGCCCCTTCGGGACGGCGTTCACGCCGGAGCGGAGCACCTCCGCGACGATGCCGCTGGCGGAGATGGCCACGGGAATGAAGATCTTCCGGAACGCCGACATCCGGATGCCGAACTGGGGCACCACCAGGAAGAAGAAGTAGATGAAGAGCAGGGTGGGCACGCCTCTCGTGAACTCGATGAGGGCGGTGCTGATTCCCCGGAGCGCCCGGAAGCGGCTGATCCGGCCCAGCATCATCAGAAAGCCCGCCGCGAAGGCGAGGGCGCCGGCCGCGGCCGCGGCCTCCAGCGTTCCCAGAAGTCCCCTGCCGAGAAACTTCCACGTCGTTCCCCGGAGAAAGAAGGACCAGTATTTCGGATTCAGCTGGCCCGTCACCCGGAAGCGGTGGACGACGATCACGGCGAGGCCCGCCAGGGCGACGAGGGACACGGCGGTTCCGACGCGGATCTTCCGCGCGGTCTTCGGCCCCGGCTCTTCGTACAGGGCGTCCCGGATGGAATAGACAGAACGGCTCATCGCAGAATCCTCACTTTCCGGTCAATCAGGCTGCCGATCTGTCCGATCACCACGGCGGTGGCGCAGTACAGGACGGCGGAGATCAGAAAGGCGGTCACGCCGCCCGCGGCATGGGTGCTGATGTGGGAGACCAGACCGGTCAGGTCCATCGGATTGAGGGGCACCTGGGAGGCGAGGGCCGTCGTCAGCATGGTCGCCACCAGAAGGTTCGTCATCGGCAGGACGCTGGACCGCAGGGCCTGCGGGATCACGATTCTGGCGATGATGTGGGAAAAGGTCATGCCGAGGGACCGCGCCGCCTCGATCTGGCCGACGTCGATCGTGTTCATGCCCGACATCAGGTACTCCGAGCAGAAGGCCGCCGGAATCAGGGAGGCGGCGACAAGAACACAGTTGAAGTAGGAGAGTATGATTCTGAGATAGGGCAGCGCGTAGACCAGCAGGATCAGCAGCGCGGCGCCGGGAATGTTGCGGAAGATCTGGATGTAGAGGCTGCCGAAGGCGCGGAGAGGCCTGACAGGGCTCACTCTCATGACGGTGACGGCGGTTCCGATCACAAAGGCGATCAGAAAAGCCAGCGCCGTGAGCTTCCATGTGGTGAGGAGTGCCGACAGATATTTATCGCCGTAGGAGGCCAGTAGATCTTGGATGCTCATGTTATCCTCAGGGACGGGAGACGAAGCGTAAAGTCCGCCTCCCGTCTCATTTTCTGGGGGAGGAAGCGCGTCCGTGAAAGACGACAGGACAGAGAGCGTCCTCTGTCCTGCCGTATTCCGCGCTGCCGCCGGGTATTATTCGCTGATGACCGGTGCTTCCGGAGCCGTGTCGAAGCCCGTGCGGTCGCCGAGGCTGATCTGCCACAGCTTCGCCCAGGTTCCGTCTTCCTCGATCTTCCTGAGGAAGTCGTTGACAAAGGCCACGCCGTCGGAGCCGAGGGGAAGGCCGATGCCGTAATTGTCCTCGGGACCGAACAGATCGCCGACCAACATGTAGGTGTCCGGATTCTTGACGATCGCGTTGAGAAGAAGCGTGTAGTCCGTCACGTAGGCGTCCACGCGTCCGAGCTCAAGGGCCGTGCGGGCCTCGAGGTCGTTGGCAAATTCCTGGATAATCGCTTCCGGAGCGTACTCGGCGAGAATGTCGGGGCCGGTCGAACCGGACTGGGTGGCGACGGTCTTTCCGGCGAGGCTGTCGACGCCGGCGATGTCCTCATTTCCCGCCTTCACGAGAACAGCCTGTCTGGAGGTGTAATACGGGCCGGCGAAGGAGATGAGCTCCTGCCTGGCCGGCGTGATGGAGTAGGTCGCGAAGACGGCGTCCACCTGGCCGCTCTGGAGGACGGACTCGCGGGTGCTGGAGTCCACCTGGGTCAGCTCATAGGCGCTTTCGTCGCCGAGAATATAGCGGGTGAGGAGCAGGTACAGGCCTGCGTCAAAGCCGCGGACGTGGTCGTCCGTCTCGTCGAGCTGGCTGAACAGGAAGGAGGTGCGCGTGCCGCCGATGCGCAGGACGCCCGCGTCCCTGACCGCGGAGGCCCATTCGCTGGCCTCGATGTCGGCGTCGTCCGCCGTGATGCCCGAGGCGATCAGTTCGTCGAAGGCCTCCTTGTCGATGGAGACGGCGTTCTCAAGGTCGTCGGACGCCAGGCAGAGAGCAGATGACGCGCCGGCCGTAAGCGCTGCTGCCAGCAGAATACCGAGTGTTTTCTTCATAATGGTTCTTTTCTTCATCCTTCTCTCCTTTAACTCTTGCGCGCTTCTGGCGCGGGGCCCCCGGGACGTGCCCGCAGGGGCGGTTGCCTTGATGGAGCAAATCATACAATTAAAAACATATTATGTCAATAGGAAATATATGAAACTATGGAAACGCTCCGCGCTGTCCGACGGCGCGAAAGACGGTTCTTCCCCGCTAGAAGAAGAGAATCAGCAGCTGGGAGACCAGCACCACGCAGATCAGCGCCACCGGATAGGTCGCCGCGTAGGCGGCGGCCACGTCCTCGCTTCCCGCCACCGTGATCAGCGTCCCCAGGGCGGGCGTGCTGGTCATTCCCCCGGTGACGGCCGAGAGGGAATTCAGGAGGCTGAGCTTCAGCACTCTGGAGGCGGCCAGATAGCCGCAGACCATCGACGCGGTCGTCATTATCATGCCGTAGAAGAAGTAGATGACCTGGAAATTTTCGACGAATCTGGCCCCGCCGCCGATCCCGGCGCCGGTCAGGAAGAGACAGAGGCCGAACTCGCGGAATACCTTGAGCGACGACTGGAACGGCATCAGGGACACCCTGCCGGCGCGCCCGAAGTGGCCGATCACCAGGGCCGACAGAAGACATCCCCCGGTGGTCGTCAGGGAGAAGGTCGTGCCGGACAGGCCGGCCCGCGAGAGGGGAATGCGGATCGTGCCGACCGTGATCCCGATCACGACGGCCGCCGCGAAGGGCATGACGCCGAAGGGATCCATGTGCAGCAGCTTCCGGTCATCGGCGCGCAGCTTCTCATAGCCGGGCGCGACCGGGTCGATCTTTTTCAGCTCCTCCTTCATGTCGGCGCGGAGAAGGGCGGGAACGATCTGGACGAACAGGACGACGCCGATCACGCCGTAGATGTAGGCGATGCCGTATCCCACGGACACGATGTCCTCGTAGGCCGCGTCGACGGACGCCTTGGCGGCGGAGAAGGCCGGCGTCGAGGTCAGCGCGCCGGAAAAGAGTCCCGCGACCATCGCCGTGAGTTTCCGCGGATCCGGTTCTCCGGCGGCCCTGCCGATCAGGAGGCACAGGAGCGCAGCGGCCCCGCCGCACCCGATGATGAGGGCGCCAAGGGCGGCGTAGGAACGGAAGTTCGCCCTGAGATTTCCGAAAAACTTCGGACCGGCGATGAAACCGACGGAGGTGACGAAGAGCACGAGGCCGATATTTTCCACCAGCCGGAGCGCGTCCTTCGTCATGATGCCCAGCTGGTCCTCGAGCCTGCCGTAGAAAAAACATCCGAAGAGAAGCGCGGCGATGAAGACGCCGGCTGTGCCCAGACTGAGTCCCCTGACGGTGATCCGGCCGATCACATAGCCGGCCGCCGCCACAAGAAAAACGCAGAACAGGAAAAATGTGAGGCCGGAGATCGCGATCACTCCTCCGAACAGGTTCATAGGCCGTCTCCTCCCGGGAGCGGAAATCCCGCCCTCCGTGCGCTGCCGTGACAATGGAATTCCCTGTATTATAACACGGCATGCCCGGAAGTCCAGACGGAGTGTTTCCCAAACCGTCTTCCTGCGGGATTGAGTTGTGATATAATAGAAACGCGAAACGAAAACGTCCCGGAAAAACAGGGCCGGAAGCCGTCTCATGGGCTGACGGACGGATGAGGAGATGAGCATGACAGGAAAGCAGATCCTGAAAAGACCGGCGGTGCGGATCCTCTTGTGGGCAGCGCTGATGATTTCGATTTCAGCGGTGCAGGCGGCCGCGTCCGGTCTGTCGTCGGGAGGAACCGCTTCGGAAACCGGGAAGGTGTGTGAAAATGTCTCCCGGCCCGTGATCACAAAGGCAGACGATTATAAGGAGAACGAGCCCTCTCTGTGGCTGGAGACGACGTACTGCGATCCGACCGACGCGGGGGAGATCACGGCGCTCGTCACCGTGACCTACCGCGGAAAGGTAAAAAACATCCTGAAGATTCCCAAAGCCGAAAAGGTCACCCTGGCGGTCACCTGCCATTCCGGGCTGCGGATCAAAGGCGCGGGGAAGAGGAGCTGCTTGTGGCAAGGACCACGAAAAACCGGAACGAGAGGATCAGCGAGCCGTATCTGGTCACGTTGGAGATGTATGAGGATGAGGACGGGACCGTTGCGCTAAAAGACAGCATTCCCTTCACTTATTATTATGAAAACGACGGATATTACGGATGGCCGAAGCTTCCGCTGGGTCTGAAGACAGCGGAGACCAGCGCCCTGTACGCGGACATGAATCTGCTCCGGACTGACGGGGGAAGGATCCGGCTGCTGTGCGGGCTCCGTGACCTGGTGTGGGTCTTTGGCGACGGAATAAGAAAAGGTTACTGGGCTTTGGAGTATAAGGACGAAGAATTCCGGTACGTGATGTCCTTCGGCCAGACGGAGGGCGGAAGCAGCGGCTTTGTCTATACGGGCTGTGAATTCTCGGAAGGCCTGTGCACGTACGCGGAAGTTTATTATGATGAAAACAGGGATTACCTGTCGTATGAGGACGAAACGGTCCCGATGACGGCCTATTTCAGGGAGCATGGCCTGAATGTGGTTCCCGGGCGGAAGGAAGGCATCTATGATACGGAGAAGGACGGCCGTATCTCACCGGCGTTCCTTCTGACCTGTATCCCTGAAAAAACCGGATCGAATACGTACCGGTTCCGGGCGGAGAATACATCCCGCGGGATCGAACGGTCCGGGGACGGGAAATAGTTTTACCAGGAGTTCTATTAATTATCATTTATGAAAGGAGTTGCGCAATGGATTTTGATCTCACTCAGGCAAAGGCAGCGGTGGAAAACGGAATGTCGGAGGCGAAGGAGCTGATCGCCAACCCGGAGAAGGCGAACGACCTGCTGGCCTCTCTCGAGACGAAGCTGAAGGACGTTCCCCTCGCCGGGGAGCTGCTGGCGGATGTCCCCCTGACGGTTTCCATGGTGAAGAGCTATATCACCGGGGAATACCGCAAGGTGTCCCCGAAGGTGGTCCTCACACTCGTGAGCGCCTTCCTCTATCTGGTGAAAAAGAAGGATCTGATCCCGGACCGCATTCCCGTCCTGGGTCTTGTCGACGACCTCGCGGTGCTGGGCTTCGCCATCCGGTTCTGCAGTCCGGAGCTCAGGGAGTTCGCGGCGTGGAGAGACGGCGGCGCGGAGCAGCCGAAGGATGAGGCCGGCGTGCCGATCGAGATCACCGGCGCGGAGGACGCCCCGGCAGCAGAGGATGCCCCGGAAGCAGCAGAAGTGACAGAGGACGCGGCAGAGGCGGCGGAGACAACGGAAGCGGCAGAAGCGGCGGAAGCGGCCGCGGCCTGGGCCGCGGAATGGGCCGCGGAAGGAGCGGCGGAGGAGCCGGAGGAATGGGCAGAGGACGCCGCGGAGCAGGCGGCCGCCGGAACCGGCGCGGACGAGAGCGAAGGCTGGGAGGACGTCCCGGAAAAAGCATAAGGCAGAACGGATCACACAGGCGCCGCGCGGCGCCTGCGTTCTTTTTGACGCGGACGGCGCCTGTTTCAGGCACAGACGGTATTTTTTTCCGGTCCGGCCGGACAGGACGCGTGTTCTTATGCGAACTGATTATTGACGGAATATCGATATTGAGATATCGTTATTGACGGAAACAGCAGGTGGGTCCCGGCCGGCGGAGCGGCGCGGAGCGAAAGGCCGCGGCGGACGCGGAAGCGGGACGGCAGGAAGAATTTACAGGGAGAACAAGATGGCAGGAAAGAAAGCAAAAGAGCCCATGATAATCGACAGCGTGGAGGCGCTCGAGGCCCGCATGAAGGAAATCCGTGCGGCGCAGGAGAAATTCTCCTCCTATACGCAGGAACAGGTTGACGCGATCTTCAGGGCGGCTGCCATGGCAGCGAACAAGGCCCGGATCCCGCTGGCGAAGATGGCGGTGGAAGAGACGGGAATGGGCGTGGTCGAGGACAAGGTGATCAAGAACCACTACGCCGCCGAGTATATTTATCACGCCTACGAGCACACGAAGACCTGCGGAGTGCTGGAGGAGGACCCGGTGTACGGAGTCCGGAAGATCGCCGAGCCCATCGGCCTGATCGCGGCGGTCATCCCGACGACGAACCCGACGTCCACCACCATTTTCAAGTGCCTGCTCTGCCTCAAGACGCGCAACGCCATCATCATCAGCCCGCATCCGCGCGCCGGGAAGTGCACGATCGAGGCGGCGAAGGTGGTCCTGGAGGCCGCGGTGGCGGCCGGAGCGCCCGAGGGCATTATCGGATGGATCGACGTCCCGTCCCTCGAGCTCACCCAGTACGTCATGAAGAACGCGGACTGCATCCTGGCGACCGGCGGACCGGGCATGGTCCACTCCGCCTATTCGTCGGGCAAGCCCGCCCTGGGCGTCGGCGCGGGAAACGTTCCCGCCATCATCGACAGCTCCGCGGATATCCTCCTGGCGGTGAACTCCATCATTCACTCGAAGACCTTCGACAACGGGATGATCTGCGCGTCGGAGCAGTCCGTGACCGTCCTCGCCGATGTCTACGACAAGGTGAAGGAGGAGTTCCTGAGGCGCGGCTGCTACTTTCTCAAGGACAGAGAGCTGAACAAGGTGAGAAAGACGATTCTGATCAACGGCGCCCTCAACGCGAAGATCGTCGGCCAGAGCGCCTTCACGATCGCGAAGCTCTCCGGGGTCAAGGTGCCTGAGAACACGAAGATCCTGATCGGCGAGGTGACGTCGGTCGAGCTCTCCGAGGAATTTGCCCACGAGAAGCTCTCGCCGGTCCTCGCGATGTACAGGGCGGAGACCTTTGAGGAAGCGCTGGACAAGGCGGACCGCCTGGTCAGGGACGGCGGCTTCGGCCACAGCGCCTCCCTGTTCATCAACCCGGCGGAGCAGGAGAAGATTGACGCCCACGCGGCGAAGATGAAGACCTGCCGGATCCTCATCAATACGCCTTCCTCCCAGGGAGGAATCGGCGATATCTACAACTTCAGGCTGACGCCGTCCCTCACCCTGGGCTGCGGCTCCTGGGGCGGAAACTCCATCTCCCACAACGTCGGTGTGATGGATCTCGTAAACGTCAAGACAGTCGCCGCAAGGAGAGAGAACATGCTTTGGATGAGAACCCCGGACAAGGTCTATTTCAAGAGAGGCTGCATGCCCGTCGCCCTGGACGAGCTGGGAACGGTCATGCACAAGAAGCGCGCCTTCATCGTTACCGACCAGTTCCTCTACAGGAACGGCAACACGAAGCCGATCGAGGAGAAGCTCGACCAGATGGGCATCGTTCACACCTGTTTCTCCGACGTGCAGCCGGATCCGACGCTGAAAAACGCCCTCGAGGGGACGGCCGCGATGCGGGCCTTCGAGCCGGACGTCATCATCGCCCTCGGCGGAGGCTCCGCCATGGACGCCGGCAAGATCATGTGGGTGCTCTATGAGAATCCCGACGCCAATTTCGAGGACATGGCGATGGATTTCATGGATATCCGCAAGAGAATCTACCGCTATCCCGAGATGGGGAAAAAGGCGTATTTCGTGGCGATCCCGACCTCCTCGGGCACGGGCTCCGAGGTCACGCCCTTCGCGATCATCACGGACGAGAAGGCAGGCATCAAGTATCCGCTGGCCGACTATGAGCTTCTTCCCGACATGGCGATCGTCGACACGGACAACATGATGACCCAGCCGAAGGGACTCACCTCCGCTTCGGGCATCGACGTCATGACCCATGCCCTCGAGGCCTACGTCTCGATGATGGCCTCCGACTACACCGACGGCCTGGCCCTCAAGGCGACGAAGCTGGTCTTCAACTATCTGCCGAGGGCCTACAGCGACGGAAGCGACGCGGAGGCCCGCGACCACATGGCCAACGCCTCCTGCCTGGCGGGCATGGCCTTCGCCAACGCCTTCCTCGGCGTCAACCACTCGATGGCGCACAAGCTGGGCGCCTTCCATCACATCGCCCACGGCGTGGCCAACGCTCTCGTTCTCACCTATGTCATGAGATACAACGCGAGCGAGACCCCCGCCAAGATGGGCACGTTCCCGCAGTACGGCTATCCGCACACGAAGGCCCGCTACTGCGAGATCGCCCGCTACAACGGACTGGGCGGGAAGAACGACGACGAGACCTTCGAGAACCTCATTCTCGCGATCCGGAAGCTCAAGAAGGAGATCGGGATCAAGGATTCCATCAGGGAATACGGCGTGGACGAGAAGTACTTCTTCGACACCCTCGACGAGATGGCGGAGCAGGCCTTCAACGACCAGTGCACCGGCGCGAACCCGCGCTATCCCCTGATCGAGGAGATCAAAAAGCTGTATACGATGGCGTACTACGGCGAGCCGGACGAAAACGTCACGTTTTAAGGCCGGGCGGACCGCGGGACGGGACGAGCCGGAACGTCCCGCCGGACGCAGAAACAGACAGTAGAAGGAACCCACTTTCGAAGGAGGTTATTATGACATTTTCCGAAAATGACGTCGTCGTCCGTCGTCCCAACAAGGTCGTCTATCACGTCGGGGACGATCTGATCAAAGTATATGAGCCGGGGCATCCGAAGTCCGGCGTTTTCAACGAGGCGCTGATCACCTCCATCGTGGAAGGCTGCGGCGTCAAGGCCTCGGCCGTCCGCGCGGTCGGACAGATCGACGGCAAATGGGCGATCACCCTGGAGTACGTCGAGGGCCGGACCATCGAGGAGCTGATCGCGGAGGAGCCGGAAAAGGCCGACGGGTATCTGAAGCGTTTTGTGGAGATCCAGATCGAGGTCACGAACCACCGCGCCTTCGGACTTCGAAACACCATCGACAAAAAGACGGCGGAGATCCGCTCGATGGAGGGAATCGATCCGTCCACGCGCTTCGAGCTGCTGCAGAGGCTGAACGGCATGCACCGGCACACGAAGCTCTGCCACGGGGATTTCGTCCCCTCCAACGTGGTCATTCTCCCGGACGGGGACTACCGGGTGATCGACTGGGCCCACGCGACCCAGGGCAACGCCGGAGCGGACGCGGCCCTCACCTACCTGCGCTTCAGCCTGAAGGACGAGGACGCCGCCGACCGGTATCTCCGGCTTTACAGCGAGATGTCCGGCACGCCGGTCCGCTACATCCAGAAGTGGATGCCGATCATGGCCGCCGGCCAGCTGACCAAGGGAGTTCCGGAGGAGAAGGAGCTGCTGGAGAAATGGGTCAGCGTGGCGGAATACCAGTGAGGAAGACGGACGATGGAACGAGTGAAAAAGAGGGCCTGTGAATCGGCCTCGACCCAGCAGTATCTGCTGCGGTCCGAGCATATCAACGGCTACGGAAGACTGTTCGGCGGGCAGCTGATGTCGTGGATCGACGAGCTCGCGGGCATCGTGAGCCGGAGACACTGCGGCAAGGTGGTGACGACCGCCGCCATCGACAACCTCAGCTTCCGGAAGGCGGCCTACATCAACGATCTGATCGTTCTTAAGGGGGAGGTCACCTATGTGGGACGGAGCTCCATGGAGGTCCGGGTCGACACCTATGTGGAGACGCTGGAGGAGAGAAGAAGCCTGATCAACCGCGCCTATCTCGTGATGGTGGCGATCGACGAGGACGGCAGGCCGATGGAGGTCCCGGGTCTCGAGCTGGAGACGGAAGAGCAGAGGCAGGAATGGGAGAAGGGCAGGCAGCGGTACGAGTACAGAAAGAACCTCGGAGCCGGCTGAAACTGGAAAGAAAGAGGAAAGACAGCACAAAGAAAAACCGGCGCCGCGGCGCCGGTTTTTCCTATATGCGGGGGGATCCTCATCCGAGGATGCCCTTTTTCGCGTTTTTGAGGACGGGGATTTCGGTATTGTCCTTGTCTTCGAGATGACTGCCGCTGTACTTCTTCGTCTCCGCAGCGATGACGCCGGAGAGGAGCAGCACGGCGAGAATGTTCGGTACGGCCATCAGGCCGTTCAGAAGGTCCGCGAGATCCCAGACGAGGTTGAGCTCCAGCACGGAGCCGATGAAGACGCCCGCGACCCAGAGCACCTTGTAGACCATGATGATCTTCTCGCCGAAGAGGTAGACCGCGGCGCGTTCGCCGTAGTAGTACCATCCGAGGATGGTGGAGAAGGCGAAGGTGATGAGGCCGACCACGAGAATCGGAAGTCCGATGTGCGGGATCATCGAGAAGGCCATGGAGGTCAGCTCCGCGCCGTTTCCGGACAGGCCGTCGATGTGCTCGTAGCGGATGATGCAGGAGACCAGGACGAGACCTGTCATGAGGCAGATCACGACGGTATCCCAGAAGGTGCCCGTCATGGAGACGAGGGCCTGACGCTTCGGATTGCGCGTCTGGGCGGAGGCCGCGACCAGCGGGGCGGAACCCATACCGGATTCATTCGAGAAAAGTCCTCTCGCGAAGCCATAGCGGCAGGTGAGCGCGACCGTGCTTCCGACGAAGCCGCCGCCGGCGGCGCGTGTCGTGAACGCGGACCGGACGATGAGGCCGACGGCCTGGCCGAGAACGTCGCGGTTGATGATCAGGATGATCAGGCAGCCGAGGAAATAGAAGACCGCCATGAACGGAACCAGAAGCTCGGACACCCTGGTGATGGAGCGGATTCCGCCGATGATGACGAGAGCGACGAGGGCCGCGAGCACGACGGCGACGATCCACGGGGACAGGCCGAAGTTCTCGGTGAAGTTGGCCGCGACGGCGTTCGCCTGGACGGTGCAGCCGATGCCGAAGGCGCAGATCGAGGCGAGCACCGCGAAGATGATGCCGAGCCAGCGGGCGTGGAGCCCGCGGTCAAGGGCGTACATCGCGCCGCCGATCATGGTCCCGTCCTCGCTCTTGACGCGGTACTTCACGGAGATGAGGGTCTCCGCGTACTTGGTGGCGATGCCGAAGATACCCGTCAGCCACATCCAGAGAATCGATCCGGGGCCGCCCATGGCGACCGCCGTGCCGACGCCGATGATGTTTCCGGTGCCGATGGTCGAGGAAAGCGCCGTCGTGAGCGCGCCGAACTGGGACACGTCTCCTTCGGAATCAGGATCCTTGGTGACGGAGAGGCGGATCGCCTTGAAAATGTGCTTCTGAATGAATCCCGTCCGGAACGTCATGAAGATGTGCGTCCCGAAAAGAAGAATGATGAGAGGCCAGCCCCAGAGGAAGCTGTCGACTGTCGATACAAGCTGATGAAATCCCATGAATGAATAACTCCTTTCTGTCCGGACGGCCCGGGGGCAGCCCGGTGAAGACCGACGGACGCCCCCCGGCGCCGTCTCTCAGGAAAATATACGTGCAGTATTATAGCAGAAAACAGAGGAAAATCATATGGAAATTCTGAATTCAGGGGCCTTGGAACTGTCTTCCTTTTCGGGCGTTTTCGCGATTGTATTCTGAACATTCCCGGCAGACACCAGGGGATGGCGACGCAGAAGAGGAGAGAAAATAAACTTTTTATAAAATTAGCACTCAACGCTTGACAGTGCTAACAGCAGGTGATATAACGTTTAGCGTACGAGGAAGAACACGAGAGAGCCGAAGCGGAGCGATTCCTCGATCTGATAGATGCATACGACTGAAAAAGTTCTTTATATTGAAGGAGGATGGAAACATGCTGGTACCGAGTTTATTTACAGACAATTTTGTGAACGATTTTTTCAACGGAGCTTTTGACCGCACGCCGACCCTGTTCCACGCCACGGGAAGCAGCCTGATGAGCGCGGACATCAAGGAATTCAAGGATCACTACGAGATGTTCCTTGAGCTTCCGGGATACGACAAAGAGAACGTCACCGCCTCCCTCAAGGAAGGCTACCTCACCATCGAGGCCAGACGCGAGGAGAACCGCGGAAACGAAGAAGAAGAGGGAGAGGTCGACCTCGGCCGCTTCATCCGCCGCGAGAGATACGTCGGAACGCTCTCCAGATCCTTCTACGTCGGCCCGGACGTAAAGCAGGAGGACATCAAGGCGAAGTATGACAACGGCGTCCTCGTCATCAACGTCCCGAAGGTGGATTACAAACCGGAGGTCGAGACCGCGAGAAACATCACGATCGAGTAAAGAAGCCTGAAAAAAGAAACAATGAGAAACCGGACAGCCCGCGGATTCATCGTGAATCCGCGGGCTTTTCTGCTGCGCGGTATTCCTGCTGCGCGGTATTCCTGCTGCGCGGGTTTTTCTGCCGCGCGGCTCTCCGGATGGATGCTTTTCCGCCGTGCGGCTTTCTTCCGCGCGGTTTTCCCGGCGCTGTCCCGTGGAGCGTCACCCGCCGGCCGGCCCCCGCCGTTGACTTTCCCGGCAGATGTGCTATAGTGGTTTGCGACAAAAAATGCCCGATACCGGCCTGAAAATTGTGGAAAACATATAAACTGATCGGCGGACGGAAGGAAGTCCCGGAGCAGGTTTCCCGCTATCTTCGGGGAGCAGGCTTCCCGGCGGGCCTCCCGTCCCGCGTTTTTCGAGGAACAGCGCCATGATCACCATAAAAGAGATCGCGAAAAAGCTGAATATGAGCCCGACCACGGTGTCGAACGTCATTCACGGCAAGACGGGTGAGGTGTCGCCGGAGACGACGGAGCGGGTGCGGAGATTCCTGGAGGAGGTGGAGTACGTCCCCAACATCAGCGCCAGAAACCTCGCCCAGAACCAGTCCAAGATCATCGGCGTCGTCCTGAAGGCCCAGGAATACAAGTACAGCAATATCTTCACGGATCCCTTCGTCGCGGAGATGATCGGGGGGATCGAGAAGGCGGTCCGGGCCCTCGGCTATTTCACGATGGTCTATATCTCCGACGACATCGCGGAGATCCTGAAATATGTCTCCACCTGGAACGTGGACGGGCTGCTTCTCTTCTGCATGCTGGACGACGACGCGGTCCGGGTGAGGAAGAAATACAGGAAGCCCATCGTCTGTATCGACTCCTACATCAGCCGGGAGACCGAGGAGGCCCTGGAGGAGCCCTTCGTGAATGTGGGGCTCGAGGACGAGCAGGGGGCGTACGAGATCGTCCGGTTCCTGCTGGAGAGGGGACACCGGAGGATCGCCTTCCTGTCGGACAACCGGGAGGGGGTGGACCTCCGGAGGTTCAGAGGCTACCGGAAGGCGCTGGAGGAATACGGCGTCGAATACAGCGACAGAAACTTTTTCCTCCTGCGCCCCCGGAACGATGAGCTGGAGGAAAGCCTCTCCCGCCTGGTCAGGAAGGCGGGGGACTACACCGCGGTGTTCTGCTGCTCCGATCTCTACGCGGTGCGGATGATCAACGCCTGCGAGAGAGCCGGCATCCGTGTCCCGGAGGATCTGTCGGTGGCGGGCTTCGACGACAACTTCTGCGGCAGGCTCAGCCGTCCGGGTCTCACGACGATGCACCAGGACGCGGAGTACAAGGGAAAAATCGCGGCGGAGACGCTGATCCGCATCATCCGCGGGGAGGATCCGGGGGAGAGGCGGATCATCCTGAAGCCCAGGCTGGTGGTCCGGGAATCGGTGGCGGACCTCCGCGGCGCCGGAGAAGGGCAGAGACCTGTTTTTCGCTAATTGCACAAATTCCTCCCCGAAATATTGTCGAAAACAAACAAACCTGCCATGATGTAATCGATCTCACACAAAAAAATCTTGCTTAATCTGCCGTGAGTGATAAAATCACTTTGTAGACTTTAGCGCAAAAGTTGCATGCTCCGCCCCTGGGCGGCATGCGGCCGCGGCGCGGTACATCGCTGTACAAATAAGGAGGATAATCATGAAGAAGCTTACCTATCTTTTGCTCGCCGGCGCCATGGTGGCCGGACTGGCCGTCCCGGCATCAGCGGATCTCCGTCTTGTCAACGGAAAGATCGAAGTTGACGCGGCCCTGAAGAAGGCTGCCGAGGCTTATCAGGCGGAGACCGGCGTGACCGTGGCCATCGAGTCCATGGGCGGCGGCGTCAATATCCAGGATACCCTCAAGGGCTACTATCAGGCCGACAATATGCCGGACATCTTCGTCTGCGGTTCCGACGCCGACTTCGGCAACTGGGACGGACTTCTTGCCGACATGAGCGGCGAGGAATGGGTCGCCGATACGGAAGCTGCCTATGTCGGAGCTGACGGAGCGGTCATCGGATTCCCGTACACCACCGAGGCGATCGGCCTTGCCTACAACGCCGACATCCTCGAGAAGGCAGGCATCGATCCGGCGTCCATCACGGGACCGGAATCCATGAAGGCTGCTTTCGAGACCCTCGACGCCGCGAAGGAAGACCTCGGACTGACCGCGGTCATCGGCTGGTGCTGCGAGGCCAAGGATCTCTACTGGTCCACCGGCTCCCACAGCTTCGCGAACTATCTCGACGCAGGCCTTGCCCGCGACGACACCACCTATTCCGATCTTCTCGCCGACGGCGGACAGATCGACCATGACCGTTTCCTCGCTTACGCGGAGATGGTCGGCCTCTTCAATCAGTATTCCGATCCGGCTCTTCTGACCTCCGGAACCTATGATCAGCAGATCCTCGGCTTCGCCTCCGGCAAGTACGCGTTCGTGACCCAGGGCTCCTGGATCGGCGCCACGATGACCTCCGACGACGCTGAGCAGTACGCCGAGGCCGGAAACTTCAAGGTCGGCATGATTCCGTACGCGTTCCAGGAAGGCATCGACACGATCCTCACGAACTCTCCGTCCTGGTGGGCCGTGTTCCAGAATGACAACACGGAAGACGCCCTTGCGTTCCTCAACTGGCTCGCAAGCGACGCCGGACAGGAAATCCTTGTCAACGACGCCGGCTTCATCAGCCCGTTCAAGAGCTGCGCTTACGTCGCTTCCGATCCGTTCGCCGAGACCATCTCCGCCTACACGGCGGCCGGCAAGACGTCCGCATGGCACTGGCTGAAGGACAAGGCTTCTCTTGACCAGAACGCCCTTGGCCAGCTCTATCTGGACTATGCTCTCGGCAGCATCCCGGATGCGGAGACCTTCACGCAGGTCGTGACGCAGGTCGTCGCCGACTACTACGCTTCATAAGTAATTCGGAAAGACGCATGTGACGATTTCGGGCCGCGGCACTCCGGCGGCAGGGACCGGCGCGCCGGGATAGGCGCGGTACCCCGGCCGGCCTTACGCGGCTGACTCATAAGCCGGAACATCATCACAGCAGCAACGAAGGGACGGAGGCTGTGGCCGCCGTCCCTTTTCTACATCCCGGACCGGCGGCCGCGGCCGATTCAGGAAACAATATCCATTCAGTAAGGGGGATCCTTTTCATGGGAGCTGCAAAAGCATCGAACAAGGCGCTCTCGGCGATACTTCTCGTCGCCGGCGTCGCGCTGATTCTCTTCTCGCTGATCCTTGCGTTCAGCGGAAGCAACGCTCCGTACCGCGGGGCGCTTCTGATCCTCGGGATTGTGGCATTTTTCCTCGGGCTCTATCTCTTCCCGAGCCTCAAGTACCACAGAAGGATCATCTACATCATCTTTCTTTTCCCGCTTCTTTTCACCTTCGCGGTCACGGTCATCATACCGCTGATCCTCGGTATCTTCTATTCCTTCACGGACTGGACCGGCATTCAGTTTACGAAGTTCGTCGGGCTTGAGAATTACATCTCGATGTTCAAGGATCCCCAGTTCATCTGGTCGATCCTGATGACCTTCGTATTCGTCGTCGTCAATATGATCCTCGTGAACCTCGTGGCCTTCCTGCTCGCGCTGCTCTGCACGTCGGGTCTCAAGGGAGACGGGTTCTTCCGGGCGGCCTACTTCCTGCCGAACCTGATCGGCGGTATCGTCCTGGGCTATATCTGGCAGTTCATCTTCAACAACGTTCTCATCAATCTCACCAAGACGTCCATGCTCGTCCAGACGAGGCCGGCCATGCTCGCGATCGTCATCGTGTATATCTGGCAGTACGCCGGCTATATCATGCTGATCTATATCACGGGTCTGACCCAGGTCCCGAAGGACGTCCTTGAAGCCGCCCAGATCGACGGCGCCAACGCGACGCAGACGCTCTTCCAGGTAAAGATCCCGATGATCGCCTCGACCTTCACGATCTGCACCTTCCTGACGCTGACGTCCGCCTTCAAGCAGTTCGACGTCAACCTCGCCCTCACCGGAGGAACGGGATCCGTTCCGAACTTCATGGGCAAGTACCTCTCCCAGGGCACGCAGATGCTGGCCCTCAACATCTACAACACCGCGGTGTCGAAGAATAATTACGCCCTCGGCCAGGCCAAGGCGGTCCTGTTCTTCATCATTCTTGCCTGCGTCTCGCTGATTCAGGTTCGCATATCCAATTCCAAGGAGGTGGAGCTCTAATGGTAGGACAGGAGAGAAGAACAAGATCCTATATTCTGACAGGCGTCGGCATCCTGATCGCCCTCTACGTGCTGTTCCCCTTCTACATGGTTATCATGAACAGCTTCAAGGCTCAGGCGAGCATCGTCGCGAGCCCTGTCTCCGCGAAGGGCGCGTCCTTCGGGCAGCTGGCCACCAACCTGAATTCGGTCATCAACAACTCGAACTTCCAGTTCTGGTACGCCTTCGGAACGTCGGCGGTGATCACGATCGTGTCGCTGGTCCTGCTCGCGGTCCTCGGCGCGATGGCCGCCTGGGTCATCAGCCGCAACAATAAAAAGGCGTGGGCGTCGGCCATCTACATGGTCTTCATCGCATCCATGATCATTCCCTTCCAGGTCGTCATGCTTCCGCTGATCTCGACCTTCCGCGACGTCGGAAAATTCGTGGGAATCAGCATGCTTCAGTCCATCCCGGGCATCGTCTTCGCGTACTGCGGATTCGGCGGCGCCATGACGGTGTTCATCCTCACGGGCTTCATCAAGGGCATCCCCTATGACCTGGAGGAGGCCGCGGGAATCGACGGATGCTCGCCGGAAGGAACCTTCTTCCGCATCATCTTCCCGCTGCTGACGCCGGTTATCACCACCGTCACGATCCTGAACGGCATGTGGATCTGGAACGACTACCTTCTGCCTTCGCTGATGCTCGGACAGAACGGCAGGGTCAAGACCCTTCCGGTCGCGGTACAGGCCTTCGTCGGTTCCTACGTCAAGCAGTGGGATCTGATTCTGACGGCAGCGCTGCTCGCGATCATCCCGATGGTCGTCGTCTTCCTGATCGCCCAGAAGCAGATCATGAACGGCATGGTCGAAGGAGCGGTCAAGGGCTGACGCGAAATCAGCCGGTATTTTTTGGGGACCGTGCCATGGGCACCGGTCCCCTTTTTGAAGAAGAGAAGACACATGAATCACATTTTTGATATCGACGGTCCGCTCATGCGGGGCATGACGGACCTGATGCATCTGGTCGAGCTGAATATCCTGACGCTCCTTCTGTCCGTTCCCGTCGTGACGGGCGGAGCGGCCGTCTGCGCGATGCATTTCTGTCTGATGCAGATGAGGGAGAAGACGGACGGAAAGATCCTCTCCGTCTACTGGAAGCAGTTCAGGGGGAATCTGAGGACGGTGACCCCGGTGTGGCTCATTCTGCTGGGCGCCGGCGCCCTGCTGTATCTGGACTACAGGATGGTGGTCTCCTCCGAAACGGTTCCGCGGCTGGCGCGCGTTCCGTTCCTCGCGGGGGTGATCGTGCTGGCGGCGGTGACGGTCTTCGCGCTGCCTCTGATGGGGAAATTCTACAACACGCCCGCGGCGACGCTGAAGAACGCGGCGATTCTGGCCGTGGCCCGGTTCCCCAGGACGTTCGCGATGATCGGCATCTACTTCGCCTGCCTGTTCCTGTTTACGCAGGTCAGCTCGATGCTCCCGCTGTTCTTCCTGATGGGAATCTCCCTCCCCTCCTATCTGTCGTCCTTTCTCTACTGGCCGGTGCTGAAGGCGATGCTCCCGGAGGAGAAGGAGCCGGACGAGAGCGGGCCGGACGAGAACAGGCCGGAGGAGAAGGAGCGCAAGGAGCAGGAGACAGAGGCGTGACAAAATGCCGGGGAACCGGGACGAAGCCGGGGAACCGGGACGGAGCCCGAGAACAGGGACGGAACCGGAGGGCCGGGGAGGAACCGGAGAACCGGGCAGGAGCGGCGTGCCGGGACAGGTGCCGGCGGCCCATTGATTTACACCGGATAAAGGAGGAGCCTATGATACGCAGCGCTGGAATTCTTCTTCCCGTCTTTTCACTGCCGGGAAGATACGGAATCGGCTGTTTTTCCGAAGAGGCGTACCGCTTCGCGGACTTTCTCGCCGAGGCGGGCCAGACCTGGTGGCAGATCCTGCCTCTCGGCCCGACGGGGTACGGCGATTCGCCGTACCAGTCCTTTTCGACCTTCGCGGGAAATCCGTATTTTATCAGTCTCCGGGAGCTCATACGTCTGGGGCTTCTGACGGAGGAGGAGTGCGCGGCCGCGGAACCGGAGGTGCCGGCGGACGGGGGGATCGATTACGGCGCCCTCTACCGCCTCCGCATCCCGCTGCTCAAGAAGGCCTGCGCGCGGAGCTCCCACCGGGGGACGCCGGAATTTGAGGCGTTCCGCAGGGAGAATGAGTTCTGGCTCCGGGACTACGCCCTCTTCATGGCGGTCAAGGACGCCCACGGCGGTGCCCCGTGCGACGCCTGGGAGGAGGACATCCGCAGCGGCAGTCCCGCCGCGCGGGAAGCGTGGACCGGGCGGCTGAGTGAGGAAATCGGATTCTATGAGTTCGTCCAGTTCGAATTCCTCCGGGAGTGGAAAGCCTTCCGCGCCTACGCCGCGGACAGGGGAATCCGCATCATCGGGGACATCCCGATCTACGTCTCCGCGGACAGCGCGGATTTCTGGGCGCACCGGGATCTGTTCATGCTGGATGACAGGGGACGGATCCGCATGGTGGCGGGCGTCCCGCCCGACGGCTTCTCCGCGGACGGCCAGCTCTGGGGCAATCCGCTCTACAACTGGGAAAAGCATAAAGAGACCGGTTATGACTGGTGGATCCGGCGCATTAAGAAGTGCCGGGAGCTGTACGACGTGATCCGGATCGATCATTTCCGGGGCTTCGACGAATTCTTCGCGATCCCGGCGGAGGACAAAACCGCCGCGGGCGGGCACTGGGAGAAGGGCCCGGGCATGGGACTTTTCGACGCGGTCCGCGAAGCCTTCGGAGAGGTGCCGATCATCGCGGAGGACCTCGGCTACGTCACCGACACGGTCCGGCAGTTGGTCCGCGACACGGGCTTCCCCAACATGAAGGTGCTGGAGTTCGCCTTTGACTCCCGGGATTCGACGGGAGCCGCGGAATACCTGCCTTACCGATACCAGCACAACTGCGCGGTCTACACCGGCACCCACGACAACGAGACCGTCAGGGGCTGGATCGACAGCATTCTCCCGGAGGAGCTGCGGATGGTGAAGGACTATCTGGGCGTCCGGACGGACGATCCGCAGGAGATCGTGGAGAGGATGACCGCCACGGCCCACGCCTCGGTGGCCGACCTGTGCGTCATTCCCATGCAGGATTACCTGGGACTCGACAACTCCGCCAGGATCAACCATCCGTCCACCAACGGCACGAACTGGAGGTGGAGGCTGAAGGGGGACGAGCTGACGCCTGAGCTGGCGGCGAGGATCCGGAGAATGACGGAGGTGTACGGCAGGGAAAGAGGCGCGGACAGTCCCCTGTGACAGGCCATCTGACAGACAGGACGCCCGGCCCCCCGGGAAGCCCCTGACAGACAGGACGCCCGGCCCCTGGGGAAGCCTCCGGCAGGACGGCGCCCGGTCCCCCCGGGAGACCTCCGGCAGGCGGCGCGGCCGCTCCCGCAGGACCCGCCGCCTGTTGGACAGACGCTCATTTTTGCGCTATAATGAAAACAGTTTATCGGCGGGCTTGCGGCGGATGAGGCAGAGATGCAGCCGGATGATACCGCCGCGGACGGTGGCGCAGGAGGAATGAGATGGCGAGAGACGGGGGGACGACGCGCAAGACGGCTAAATCGGAGCAGACGAAGAGGCACATCGTGGCCTGCTTCCTGACACTGATGAGATCGAAGCCGTGGGACCGCATTTCGGTCATCGAGATCTGCAAGGCGGCGGAGATCACGAGAGGCACCTTCTACCAGTATTTCGGAGACATCTACGATCTGATGGAGAGGCTGGAGCAGTCCCTGCTGGAGGATCTGGAAAACCGCTACGCGCAGTGCAGGAACGACGGCTACGTCAACTGGCCGGCGGAGAGCTTTCTCACGAAATTCAATTACTCGCCGCCTCCGATGTTTCTCGAGTGGTTCTGCTTCTGCCGCGAGCACCGGGACGCGATGATCGGGCTGCTGGACAGGAGATTCGGGGACGCCTATTTCGTGAAGAAGCTGACGACGATTCTCGAGGACGAGATCACGAAGATGATGGACCGCGACGGCACCGCGAACGACGAGCTGAGAAAGCATTTCGTCCACGTCTTTACGGAGCTTCATCTGCTCTCGGCCCAGACGTGGCTGGAGTCGGAAGAGGAGGAGGATTATCTCTCGGTCGACGACATCGTCAATCTGCTCAACACGATGCGTGTCGGCGGGAAATATCTGTCCTGGAAGAGGCAGTGCGATCCGGATTTTGACAAAATAATGGGAACGACACAGGAGAGCAGCTGACTGCTCTCCTGACTTTTTTTACTGCCGGGGCGTGGGCCTGCCGGCGTTCCGGGTCTGCCGGGCGTTCCGGGCCTGCCGG
>CACYDL010000178.1 GCA_902773195.1 uncultured Lachnospiraceae bacterium | reverse complement strand
CTACTGCGGCTGACACTCTGCTGACGGAACGTCACGACAGAAAAAGAAATGAGGCTCGCAACCGAAAAACGAAAGTATGCGGCGGTCCCGGAGATGTCTCCGGGACCGTTTGCCGTGTCCGTCCGCCTGTGATAAAATTTTCCCAGGTTTATCAAAGATAAAACCGGATACGCCCGCCCAGATCATTTAGACAGAATACACCGCCGCAGAAGCGGCAGGCGAAGGAGGCGGGCCGTTGATGCGGATGAAACGGAGGACAGAAGAGAATGCTTGTCAGTATGGAAGAAATGCTTAAGGAAGCCGGGAAAGGCCGCTACGCGGTCGGTTTTTTCAACGCGGTCAACGTGGAGATGGCGAGGGCCGTCATCGAGACGGCCGAGGAGCTGAAGGCGCCGGTGATCATCGGCACGGCGGAGGTCCTGCTGCCCGCCATGCCCCTGGAGCGCGTGGCGGAATACCTGATTCCCATGGCGAAAAAGGCCGGGGTGCCCGTGGCCGTGCACTACGACCACGGCCTGACCTTTGAGAAATGCATGGAAGCCCTGCAGCTGGGCTTCACGTCCGTCATGTACGACTGCTCCTCCCTTCCCTACGACAGGAATCTCGCCGGCGTGGCGGAAATGGTCAGGATCTGTCACGCCATGGGCGTCACCGTGGAGGGCGAGCTGGGCCATGTGGGCGATAACGAGGGCGCGGGAAAGCTGGAGAAGCCGTCGGA
This sequence comes from uncultured Lachnospiraceae bacterium, assembly GCA_902773195.1. Next base: position 10,518 of record CACYDL010000178.1, on the reverse strand, counting down.
TTATTTCACCGATCCCGATCAGGCGCTGGAATTCGTCCGGGCGACCGGCATAGACGCCCTGGCGGTGGCCGTCGGGAACGCCCACGGAGATTACAAGTTCCCGCCCAAACTGGATTTTGAGCGCATTTCCCGGATCGCCGGGCTGACGGGGACGCCCCTGGTGCTTCACGGGGGCAGCGGCCTTTCCGACGACGATTTCCGCGAGGCCGCCCGCCGGGGCATCTGCAAGGTGAACATTTTTACCGACCTGAACAAGGCGGGGAAACAGGGCGTCGAGCAGGGACTCCGGGAGGGCGCGGGCTCCCTGATGGACCTCATCCCCTATGAGATCTCCGCTATGAAGGAAGTCGTCTCCGACAAAATCCGGCTGTTCGGCTCGGACAACCGCTGCTGATTCTTTTTGGAGTGACAGGCAGAAAAAGAACCGGAAAAGCGCCGGCCGGAGCGACAGGCAGATAACAGAGCGACAGGCAGGCAACAGGCGGCGGCAGTGAGAGCGCCGGACCGGGAAAGGAGGAGACAATGGAGAAGATGAAGAAGACCATGATGCAGCAGGTGATGACGGAGCCCGGAAAAATCACGTTCCGGGAGGTGCCCGTGCCGGTGCCGGGACCGGACCAGGTGCTGGTAAAGATTAAGAAAATAGGCATTTGCGGGAGCGATATCCATGTATATCACGGCACGCATCCCTACACCTCCTATCCCGTGACCCAGGGGCACGAGGTCTCCGGCGAGATCGTCTCTCTGGGGGAGTATGTGAAGGATCTGGAGATCGGAAAGAAGGTCACCATCGAGCCCCAGGTGTTCTGCGGGAGATGCTGGCCCTGTCTCCACGGCAAATACAATCTCTGTGAGAAGCTCAAGGTGATGGGCTTCCAGACCACGGGGACGGCCGGGGAATATTTCGCGGTCGACGCCTCCAAGGTCACGCGGCTTCCGGAGGAGATGACTTACGCGGAAGGCGCCATGATCGAGCCGCTGGCCGTCACGGTACACGCCGCGAAGAGATTTCCGGATGTAAAGGGTGCAAAGGCGGTGGTCCTGGGCTGCGGCCCCATCGGCATCCTGCTGGTGCAGTCCCTGAAGGCGCTGGGTGCCGCTGAAGTCCTGGCGACCGACATTTCCGATACACGCCTCGCGCTGGCCGGAAGTCTCGGCGCCGATTACACCGTCAATACCATGAAGCGGGATTACGCCGAAGCGCTGCTCGAGGCCTTCGGGCCGGACAAGGCCGACGTCGTCTACGACTGCGCGGGAAGCGACGTAACGATGGACCAGGCGATTCAGAACGGAAGGAAGGGCAGCACCATTATCCTTGTCGCCGTCTTCGGAAAGACCGCGCACGTGGATCTGGCGAAGCTCAACGACTCCGAGCTGGATCTCAACACGTCCATGATGTACCGGCACGAGGACTATGTGGACGCCATCCGCTTCGTAAAGGAGGGGAAGATACAGCTGAAGCCCCTCATGAGCAGGCACTTCGCGTTTGAGGATTATCAGAAAGCCTACGAGTACATCGACAGCAACCGCGAGCAGACGATGAAGGTGCTGATCGACGTGGATCCGTCCGAAGAATAAAACCCGGCGGATAAGGCCCGGAAAGGAAGGTCCCCAGTACCTGGTGGTCGAGGACTCCTTCCCCAACGGCAGGCCGCCCCTTGAGAAAGCCGGCGTCGAATACGGAAAGCCGGAGAGCCTTACGGATCAGCTGAAGCCCCTTCTCTCCAATCCGGCGCTCTTCGGATCGGATCTTTACGAAGCCGGCCTCGGGGAGAAGATAGAAGAAATGGTGCGGGAGGAGCTCGCCGGCGAGGGAGCCGTAAGGGCGGTCCTCCGGAAATATCTTTCGGGAGAGAATACCTATGCCGTTTAAGATCGTCCGCAACGACATCACAAAAATGAATACCGAAGCTATCGTCAATACGGCCAACGAGTATGTGGAGGTCGGCCCCGGCTGCGACCGCGCGGTCTACGAGGCGGCGGGCCGGGAGGCGCTGCTTGCCTACCGGAGAGAGCACGTCGGCATTGTCCGGGAGGGCGAAGCCTTTCTGACGCCCGGCTTCCACCTTCCGGCGAAGTACATCATCCACGCGGTCAGCCCGCTTTACGTCGACGGGAACCACGGCGAGGAGGCGCTGCTGCGGTCCTGCTACCGCAGGAGCCTGTCGCTGGCGGCGGAAAACGGGATTCGGTCCGTCGCGTTTCCCCTGATTTCCACGGGCGGATTCGGCTATCCGAAGGAGGAGGGCATGAGGATCGCGGTGGACGAGATCCATGCATTCCTTCTGAAGTCGGAGATGCTGATCTATCTGGTGGTGTTTGACGACAAGGCGGTCCGGATGGGGAGAAACATCGACCCGGAGCTGGAGGCCTATATCGACCGGAATTACGTCGAAAAGAAGCGGGCGGAGGAGTACAGGGACGAATTTTTCACATCCTCCGGCAGCCGGCCTGACGCGGAGCGTCCGTACCGTCCCGCCGCCCTCTGGCAGTCCCCTTCCGACGTTGAACCGCCCGGCGCCGTGGGGTACCGCCCTGCCGAAAAAACGGAGAAGCCTCTCCCGCTTCATGAGAATGTGCGTCCCCTGACTTTCCATAAGGAGGCGTACCCGGATTCCGAGGAGGCGTACCCGGAACGTAAGGACGAGCTCCTGCCATCCGGGGAGTTTCTCATGGATAGCGAGGATGAGCTCGCGGTATTCGACGAAGACGCCTTCGAGGAGATGGAGCGGAAGCTCGGCGAGCGGATCGCCCACATGTCCGACACGTTCCCGGAGTATCTGTTCTACCTGATCGACAAAAAGGGCATGCAGAACTCCGACGTATACAAGCGGGCCATCGTCGACAAGAAGGTCTTCTCGAAGATCAAGAACAACCCGGACTATCATCCGCAGAAGCTGACGGCGCTGTGCCTCTGCGTCGGGGCAAAGCTCACGATCGACGAGACCAGGGATCTCCTCGCCAGGGCGGGATACGCCCTGTCCCCCTGCGACAAGACCGACATCATCTTTTCCTATTTCATCGAAAACGGGATCTACGACATGATCGATCTCGACATACAGCTGGAGGAGCACGGGCTCCCCTGCATCATTACCTGACGAAGGAGAAGCAAGGCTGTTGCGCTGTTGTTTTCCATCGTGTAGAATCAGGAAAGCAGACATCGAAGGACGGGAAACCGGTGATACATCGGAGAAGCATGGCGCAGCAGGAACAGCGGTCAAAGGATGAAGAAGGCGAAGCTGTCGGCCGACTGGGAGAGCTTCAAGGCGTAATTCAAGAAGAATAAAGAAGACTAAAGAAGAATAAAGAAGGCGGAACCGTGAGAAACATATTAATTGTCATCGACATGCAGAATGATTTTATCGATGCGGCGCTCGGCACAAAGGAAGCCGTCGGGATCGTGGAAGCGGTGAAGGAGAAGATCCGCTCCTATCCTTCGGCGGACGTGATCGCGACGATGGATACCCACGGCGAAAACTACATGGAGACGCAGGAGGGGAAATACCTCCCCGTGCCCCACTGCATCCGGGGCTCCGACGGCTGGAACATCCGTCCGGATATCGCGGAGCTTCTGGAGGGGGCGAAGATCTATGAGAAGCCGACCTTCGGGAGCACCGCGCTGGCAGCGGATCTGAAAGCCGTGTCGGAGACGGAGGAAATCGAGCTGGAGCTGATCGGCCTCTGCACCGATATCTGCGTGGTCTCCAACGCGCTGCTGCTGAAGGCGGCGATGCCGGAGGTAAAGATTTCCGTGGACGCGTCCTGCTGCGCCGGTGTCACGCCGGAAAAGCATCTGGCGGCGCTGGAAACGATGCGTTCCTGCCAGATTCAGGTCGTCAACGGATAATGACGGTACGGACCGGAACAACGGAATTAAAAGAAACGATGCGGCCGGCCGCGGACCAGATCATCGTTCATGTGGATATGGACGCCTTTTTTGCGGCTGTCGAGATACGGGACGACCCTTCCCTCAGGGGGAAGCCGCTGATCATCGGCTCACTGCCGGATGAGCGCGGCGTTGTCGCCACCGCCAGCTACGAAGCCCGGAAATACGGCGTCCATTCCGCCATGAATATCAAGAATGCGTGGCGTCTGTGTCCGAACGGGATCTACATGCATCCCCATATGGAAAAATACAAGGCGGTGTCCGCGCAGCTGCATGAAATCTGGCGCGGCTATTCCACCGCCCTGGAGGCGATCGCCTTCGACGAGGCCTACCTGGACGTAAAGGAGCAGGCCGGCGATTTTGCGGGAGCCGGACGGATCGGGCACGAGATCAAACGGCGCATCCGGGACGAGCTCGGCCTGAGCTGCTCCGTCGGCGTGGCGTATTCCAAGACGGCGGCAAAGACCGCCAGCGAGGAGAAGAAGCCCGACGGCTATTTTGAGATTTTCACACCGGAGGCCTTTGTCCGCCTTATCATCGACCGGGACGTCCGGTCCCTCTACACGGTGGGGCCGAAGACCGCCGAAAAGCTCCAGATCAACGGCATCCGCACCGTCAGGGACATCCGGGAGAAGCAGGAGGAAGTGATCAAGCTTCTGGGAAAGCAGGGAAGATGGATCACCCGTCTGGCATACGGAATCGACGACCGCAAGGTCACGCCCTTCCGCCCGGAGGACGCGAAATCCATCGGCCGCGAGGTCACGTTTCAGAAGGACGTCACCAGCTTCGAGCTTCTGAAGGACATCCTTCTGCTGCTGGCCATCTGCGTGGAACGGCGGGCGAAGCGCGTCGGCCTGCACGGGACCGGCGTGATGCTGAAGCTGACCTACGCGGATATGAAGGCGATCTCCCGGTCGCAGACCGTGTTTTCCACGGATTCCGCCGCCGATATCTACCGGACGGCGGCGCAGATGCTGGAACAGGTGGACCACCGCCCCGTGCGGCTGGTGGGCACGGCCCTCTACAATCTTGCCGGTGAGGCCGGCCGCCAGCTGAGCTTCGACGACGTTTTTAAGGATTCTTCTCTTCGGAAGGAGGCGGAGATCCGGGAGCTCCTGGACGGCCTGCAGCGGCGCTACGGGCTTGATTTCGCGGGACACCTGGATCAGATCTGCCAGGCGGACACGCTCCACAAAACGGTGGAGTACATGCGCCGGCACAGCTGAGGACGGTGAGACCCGGCAGGCATGGGCCGCGGGACGTTTCTCGGCGCGAACGGGCGTGGCTGGCCCGGGTCAGCCAAAGACGGAAATACAATGGAATATTCAGTGATACGAAAGACGGCCGGTGCCGATGAAAAGCACCGGCCGTCTTTTTGACGTGCGTTTTTTCGGCGCGCATCTTCTTGTCGAGTGTCTTCCTGTCGTGCGTTTTCTGTCGTGTGTCTTTTTGACGTGAGTCTTTTTGACGTGCGTCTTCCTGGCGTGCGTTTTCCCGGCGCCTCTTTTTCGGCACACATTTTCCGGCCCATTTCTTTCTTTTAACGGCGCAGATCCGGCCGCGGCCGGACACGCGAAAAATACAAGCCCTTTCATGAGACTGGCGGACAGTTCCCGAAGGAACGGATCCGAAGACGCTTCAGGAAAGGGGAAGACGAAATGAGTTTCGCGGATAGACTGAGGATTTCACGGAAGGAAAAAGGTTACTCGCAGGAACAGCTGGCGGAGTCTCTGGAGGTCAGCAGGCAGAGCATCACAAAATGGGAGACCGGGACCGCTTATCCGGAGCTGAAGAAGCTGATACAGCTTTCCGTCCGGCTGGACAGGGATCTGGACTGGCTCCTTCTGGACGAGAGACGGGAGGCGCTCAGGGACACGGAGACGGAAGCAGAGCAAAAGCCGGCAGCGGACCGGGAATCGGCGGTGGCACGGGATCCGGCGGATCTGCCGGCGCATGATATCCGGACACGGAAGACGGCGGCGAGATGCCGACTCATTGACAGGATACGGGAGGTGCTGGAGGAGGCGGAGTTCCCGGAGGTTTCGGAGGAAGAGGCCTTCGACGGGGACGGGCTGTGCGGCGAAGCGCCGGAGGAAGGACACCGGTGCCGCTACCTCAGGTAGCGGAAATGAACGCGCAGGTTTCTGGGAATCATCCGTCGCAGAAGTTACTATTAGGGTGCCTGTCCTGACGGACAGCTCCGAACGGATACGGATTTTCAAAAAGAGAAGGAGGACGAACTGATGAAAAAAGCGGCTGCACTTTCACTGGCGGGATGCCTGGCTCTCTGTACGCCGGTCTGCGCCTCTGAGACCGATCTGACCGGTTTGAGCTTTTCAGAGCTTTCGGAACTTCGGCAGAAGGTAGAGGCGGAGTATCGTTCCCGGCCGGAGGCGGAACCATTTACCCTCACCGAGTGATACTACCTGGTAGGTCAGGACGTCAATCCGGGACGCTACTACCTGGCCATGACAGAGCCCGGTGACGGCTACGGGGTCCGTCTGCACGTATACGCGGACAAGGAGCAGTTCGATTCAAGGCCGGCGGGATACTACGGCGACTACGTTTCCGACGACTATTTCAAGCTCGGTGAAGAACCGAAGAGCTTCACGCTGGAAGAAGGGAACTACATGTATCTGGAGGGGACGATCCTGGTAAGCCCCAACGCCTTCAACGTGTCCGATTACTATGAATACGAGCTGCCGGAGGGTACCTATGTTCCGGCGGGAATCTATCTGGTCGGCGAGGGAGACGACAAGGATATACCGCCCGGAACCTTCATGGCATATGCGGGAACCATCAACGGAGGAGAAGTGAAGGTCTATAACACGCAGGAAGCCTTCGAGGAGGACGGTTCGTGGCACTGGGGCGCCGACAAGCACTACACCCTGAAAGTGGAAAAGAACCCTGTCTCGGAGATGGTCATACTGGAGGAGGGAAATGTCCTGCTCGTCGAAAGCGACGTGGTCATGAAAAAGGGATTAGGCGGAAAAAAACTGGAGTTCGACTGACCGGAGACCGCGGCCTGTCCGAGGGGAAGGCGGGAAAACAGAGACTGCCGGCGCTGTCTGAAAGGGCGACAGCGCCGGATCATCGTTATTAAAGGAGGAAAAGCTATGCTGATTACCATTCTTCTCATTTTGCTGATAGTGTTTCTGTGCAAGCTGATCATGAAACCATGATGTCCATCGGATCAAGGCCCTTATGCAACGGACGCCCGGAAACGGCCCCGCATATAGGGCCGTTTTGCTTCCCGTTCTGCTGGCGATGCACCGCGCTGGCAGCGGGCGTGATTCTCGGCTATCTCATAATGCAATTTATAGATTGCAAAAGGAACGTCATCCTGCTGCCCTCGATCCTCTCCATGGTTCCTTGTTTCATTGATGGAATGCGGCAGCGATTCACCGGTTACGACAGCACGAATCTTCGCCGGGCTGTCTATGGATTTGCGGCAGGCGTTGGAATGCGGCTGCTGTGCTTCGCGTGCGGGGTATAGTCAGTTATGGGGTGGATTGTTTTAGCGTCTGTGATGGGCGCGGTATATTTGTTTATGGGCCTTATCCTGGTGCTTACGGGAAAGGACTTCAGGTCAGGGATGATGGATTTCCCGAAGATATACAAAACGGGACGGTTCCTCTCCTTCTGCGGAGGCCTGTCATTTCTTCTGGGGGTTATCCAGTGGATTTGCCTTCAGGCGCTGAACCGGTGAGTGAAAAACAAGGATGTTGACAGATATATATATTCGTCTAAAATGGAATTGGAATCCAAAATTGACGGAGGGGCACGCATATGTATCTTCATAGGGCAATCGAACAGACTATCCACAAGGCGGAGCACCAGACCAAAGCTGTTTTGATTACCGGCGCAAGACAAGTTGGTAAGTCAACAACCATTAAAGTACTTTATCCTGATTATACCTATATCACTCTTGACGATGAAAACTATGCTGCACTTGCAAGGAACGACAGCATGCTGTTTTTCCGTGATATCAAATATCCGGTTATTATTGACGAAGCACAATATGCACCTGAATTGTTCCGTGCGATCAAAAAGATCGCCGATGCCGATAGCGCAAAAGGGAAGTTCTTTCTTACAGGTTCTCAGTCATACGAGCTCATGAGCAACGCTTCAGAATCGCTCGCAGGAAGGATCAGTATAGTGGAAATGGGCGGGTTATCTCTCAGAGAACTGTTCCACATCGACTTTAACAGGCCATTTGTGCCCGATGATTCCTATATCCGGGAACGCAGTCAATGCATTGTGCCGTATACCGAGATATGGTCCATTATTCATAGAGGCTCGATGCCCGAATTATTGGATTCTGACCGCGACTGGGAATGGTTCTACAGGGATTATGTACGCACTTATCTGGAACGGGATATCCGAAGAATAAAAAACATTAAAGATGAGATAAAATTCAGAAATTTTCTTACATGTCTGGCTGCCCGCTCCGGAGAGCTGTTGGTTTACCAGGAATTGGCGAATGAAGTTGGAATAGACATAAAAACAGCTCAGAGCTGGGTATCTGTTATAGCTGCATCCGGATTGATTCGAGTCATTCACACTTATCAAAATAACATAATTAAGCGGACCATAAAGACACCAAAGCTGTTCTTTATGGATACGGGGCTGTTATGTTATCTGACAGGCTGGAGCAGCCCGGAGGTGCTTAAGAATGGTGCAATGGCCGGCAGCATATTTGAAACATTTGTGGTTTCTGAGATTCTAAAAAGCTATAGTAATTCAGGAAAAGGAACGGACGGCATCTATTATTATCGCGATAAGGACAAGAAAGAGATTGATTTACTGATAGAAAACGGAAACACTATTCATCCTGTTGAGATCAGGAAATCGGGATCAGTCAGCAAAGACTGGATCAAGAATTTTAATGTGCTGGATAAGATTCCCGGAAAGCAGGTGGGGTGGGGTGCTGTAGTATGTCTGGCAGAAACCTGCATGCCGATTAACGAAAAAGTATATGCACTTCCTATAGAATACATATAATGCGAGGATTGCGTTCTGCTACGGGAAGGCAGGAGAGATGATTGATTTTTTCTGTGAAAACTATGTATGATGAGGTCAGTGTCCTGAGCTGCCGGGACAGTCGGATTGGTGTTCATCGCTATGACTGCGACGACAGAACCTATATTCAGATTCTGAATTATGATTATGACCGGGATAAGGATACTGTCCGGGAGATTGACAAAGTTGAGATCAGCGGCAGATAATCACTGATCGAACAAACCCTTATGTGAATCGGTGCCACGCACCGGGAGTGACGGGAGAAAGGGGCCGATATGAAATATACGGAAGGTTACTGGCTGCGCAAGGAAAGTGTTCAGGCCTCATTTGCGTCTCAGGCCTATAAAGTCAGGCCGATAGAGCATGGCATGAGGGTGACCGCTCCCGAAAGACCCATTCTGGGAAGAGCAGACGCCCTTGACCAAACGGTGCTGACGATCGATTTTGTCAGTGCGGGACACAATGACATTGCAGTGACGCTCACTCATGACATGGGCTATGAGTCGCATGAACCCCGCTTCGCACTGAATATGCATCCTGATCCTGTTCAGCTGTCCATAAGCGATGAAGAGGCTGTCATGACGGCAGGCGATATAACCGTGAGAGTAGACCGCAGAACCTGTGCGTACCATTTCGAGGCAGACGGGAAGCTGCTGACATCATCCGGTTCCCGCAACACAGGCTATCTCAGGGTCAACAAGAAACCCTCAACCTTTGCACCCGGAGATGATTATTTTAAGCGTGCCTGGGAACCCTATATGCTGACAGAACTGTCACTGAAGCCGACAGAATGCGTCTATGGTTTCGGAGAACGGTTTACACCATTTGTCAAAAATGGACAGACAGTGGACATGTGGAACGAAGACGGCGGCACCGCCTCCACGATTGCATACAAGAACATTCCCTTCTACATGACGTCGGAGCATTACGGGATATTTGTGGATTCTTCCGACCGGGTCTCCTTTGAGTGTGCCAGTGAGAAGGTTGAGTTTGTCAGCTTTACGGTGCCGGGGGAACAGCTTCGCTGGCATTTCTTCTACGGGAAAAAACCTGCAGATATCATCGAGGCCTACACAGCTCTGACAGGACGCCCGGCAAAGCTTCCGGCCTGGAGCTTTGGGTTATGGCTGTCCACCTGTTTTAAACCCAGCTATGATGAGGCAGCCGTTACGTCCATGATCCGGGGGATGGAAGAGCGGGACATTCCGCTCAGCGTATTTCATTTCGATTGCTACTGGATGCGTCCTCTTCACTGGTGCGATTTTGTATGGGATCAGGAACAGTTTCCGGACGTGGAAGGCATGCTCAAACGCTACCATGAGAGGGGACTGAAACTGTGTGCATGGGTCAACCCTTATGTCGCCCAAGACAGCGGGATGTTTGAGGAAGGCAGGCAGGGCGGATATTTCCTGATGCGTTCAGATGGGAGAGGCATCAAGCAGGTGGATAACTGGCAGCCGGGGATGGCAATTGTGGACTTCACGAATCCGGCAGCCAGGGACTGGTATGCCGGCAGGATCCGTACATTGCTCTTGCAAGGCATCGACTGCATTAAATCCGACTTCGGAGAGCGGATACCAGTCGACGTGACCTATTATAACCACGCAGAT
>CACYDL010000177.1 GCA_902773195.1 uncultured Lachnospiraceae bacterium | reverse complement strand
TCTCGGCTGGAGCAGCGCGCCGGTTTCCGGAATGATCCGGACCGTCATTGATGCTTTTGATTATCCTATCTACACAGATTACTCAGCGGCGCAGCTCGCCGAAGCCGCGGCGGGCGATAAAAAGCGCGTTTCAGATAACATCGTAATCGTTTATCCCGACCGGCCCGGCTGCTGCGTGACGCGGGAGCTTCCGGTGGACGAACTGGAAGACTTCATCGCCCGGGGACTCAAAGGAGCAGAAAATGGAGATTAAAATCACACCTCGCAAACTTACGGGAACCATCGAGGCCATGCCGTCGAAATCCCACGCCCACAGACTGCTGATCGCCCGAAAGCTTTCGGAGATGCAGGGCGGCGCGCTGGAGGACGGCATTGAAATTCCGGCGTTTTCAGATGATATTGAGGCGACCATGGCGTGCATCAGCCAGCTGGACAAGCATACGCCGTATCTGGAATGCAGAGAAAGCGGCTCCACCCTCCGCTTCATGCTTCCGGTCGTAATGGCGCTGAAGGACAGCGCTACGTTCCTCGGCACCGGACGGCTTCCTGACCGGCCCCTCTCCCCGCTGAAGGAGGAGATGGAGCGGCATGGATGCCACTTCCGCATGGGCTCCAATAAGAACACGGACCACTTCAAGGAGATCTGCGCTGTTTCCGGAAGGCTCAAGGCCGGCGATTATGTTCTGGCCGGCAACGTGAGCTCCCAGTTCATCACCGGACTGCTGTTCGCCCTGCCTTTGCTCGATGGGGACAGCACGATATCCCTTACAACGGAGCTGGAATCCGCCGGTTATGTGGAGATGACCCTCGATGTTCTGAGATCCTTCAATATCGAGGTGGAGATTTCCGAAACCGACAGCGGATTCCTGAAGTATTCGATTCCGGGCGGACAGATCTACCGGGAAAAGCCGGGGATCACCCTGGACGGCGACTGGTCCAACGCGGCCTTCTGGCTGGCGGCCGGTTCCCTGAGCGGAGACATCACAATCACCGGACTGCGTCTGGAGTCCAGCCAGTGGGACAAGGAGATCCTGAGCATTCTCGCCGACATGGGCGCGGACCTCGACATACAGCCGCAAGTCGACGGAACGGTCAGCATCCGTTCCCGGGCCTCCATCCTGAAGGGCGCGGAGATCGATGTCGCCCAGACCCCTGACGTCACGCCGATTCTCGCCGTGCTGATGTCCTTCGCAGAGGGCACCTCCATGATCACCCACGCGGAGCGGCTGCAGTTCAAGGAGTCAAATCGTCTAAAGGCGATTTATTCGGTGCTCTATAATCTCGACGCAGACATTTCCTACGGCGGCGACTGGCTTTCCTTCACGGGCAAAGCCTTCCTGGAGGGCGGCCATGTCGACAGCTACGGCGATCACCGCATCGCCATGTCCGCCGCGGTGGCTTCCTGCCTTTGCCGTGAACCGGTGTATCTGTCGAACCCGATCGCTGTGACCAAATCCTATCCGGACTTCTACAAGGATTTCGCCGCGCTGGGAGGAGAAATCGAGTATTAAACCCGCGAAACTCACGGATTCAGATAATAAAAAGGAGCCTTTCGAATTGGCTCCTTTCTTTATGTTTCTAACTGCGTCCGCGCTGCGAATCTAAAATGCGTCCGTATATACAGATGTGATCGTGCGGGAGTACTCCGTGTACTGCTCCGACAGTTTCTTGAAATACTTCTCGTATTCCTTCACGTCATCCTCCGTGCTGGCGAGCATGGCGTCGACCATCTGTTTCTTCGTGTCGTCGTAGATTTCCTTGAGTTTGTCGATTCTGTCCTGCGTCTCGTCATACAGCTTACTCTTGGAGAGAGACTTAGACTTGCTCTCCAGCTCAGCGACGTATTTCTCGGTCGCCGCCTTCATCTCCGCGTTGCTGTCTTTGTAGATCTTAGCGTATTGAGATCCTGAAGCTATGTCTTTGTCCGTGGAATCCTTCTCGTCTTTCGCGTCCTTCGAGTCTTCCTTATCCGCGTCATCGGAAGCATCCTCGTCTTCCGAGGTGTCTTCGTCTTCCGACGTGTCTTTTGACGTTTTCTCCGCTGTTGTCGTCGTAGTCTCCTCGCTCGGCGTCGTGATCTC
>CACYDL010000176.1 GCA_902773195.1 uncultured Lachnospiraceae bacterium | reverse complement strand
TTGGCTTCCGGGGGTTTTTCCTTGTGCGCAGATTTTGGGCTTAAGTGGGATGGTTTCGGCTGTTTTCGGGCGTTTTTCGCCCGTTTTTTGCTGTCAGAGCATCGAAAACGCTCCGGGGGTTTTGGCAGAAGGTGGCAGAACCGTTGTGGCTGTTTGTCTTGCGGGGACTTGCGGGGGAAGGAGTTCGGGGGTGGCGGGTGGTTCTTATCTGTCTGAAAACGGGAGAGCGGTGCTCCAAATTTGCGAAAATGGAAATTGACCGGGGGACCGCGTGCTGTGGATTATTTGTGCTCCGCGAGCCAAATGGAGACGCGGGACTGGATCTTTGCGGCGCAGTCTTTGGCGGAGCCTCTGCCCGCAAGGAACGCGCTCATTTCTTCTATCAGGATTTCGTGGATATCTTTGATCCCGCGCTCCGCGGCGGCAGTGCCAATCTCGTCGAAGAGCGCGACGTACTTGTCGCGGTCCTCCCGCTCAAAGGTCGAGAGGATGCCGGGATATTCGAGATCCTCCTCCGTGATGGCGTATTCCCGGTCGCGGTATGAGTAAACAAAGTCGTGCAGGACGTAATAGTCGTCGAACTGCCATTGATACCACGCGTCGATCATGCCGTCGAACGTGGATTTCAGCGCGGGGATGCCGCCCTGACCTCCTTCCGAGGAGAAGCACCGACGGACGAGATCCCACGCCAGATCGGGATCGGGACAGGAGGAGGAGATCACCAGCGTATACTGCGTCGTGACGGGAGTTCCCGCCCCGGCTCTCTTCACGGGGGCAGGATAGCCGATCATCGTCCAGTCCTTCGTGCTGTATGGCATCATCAGCCGCCGGATCTTGTCCGCGCTTGTAAGAAACCTCGCTTCCGTCGTCCGGATCTTCCCTTCCATCCGGGGGAGGGCGAGCGCCTCCGCATCCATATCGGCGAATGGAGACCGGACGTTCCGCTCATCCGACGTCGGGAGGGTTTTCACAAACTCCAGATACCGGATGAATTCCGGGCTGTCGAAGGAACAGGTGCCCCGCTCCCGATCGATGAAGATCATGTACCCGTCCCCGGCGTCGAGAAGAGGGAGGTCGCCGCGGCAGAGGTCCTCGTTGAACACCGTATCGTCCGGGAGCGAATCGATATAGTCAAGCACCTCCGTGATCGTCCAGTACCCCTGCTCCGCGAATCCGCCCAGGAGCGCCGGCGTGGAAATGAGCGTGGCGTCGATCGAGAAATCCGGCGTGATCCCCCACATGCCGCCCCGTCCGTCGTCAAAAAGACGCTTCACGCAGCCGAACAGATTGCTTTCGTTCACCGTGTCGTCGATCCTCAGATACGGGGTGAGATCGGTATACAGACCGTGCTCGTACGCGCCGGCGATGTGCTCCGCGGTCAGACGCCCGAAGAGGATATCCGGCGAGCCCTTGCCCGTCACCATGTCCGTGAGGAGCTTCTGGTAACCGCCCTCGGGGTTCTCTTTGGTGTTGAATTCGGACCAATCCTCCGTGACGATGCGGACGCCGGGATGGGCGAGATGAAAGGAACGGATCGCGTCCGTCAGGGAGGTGGGCACGGAACCGAAATGCGCGAGGGTCAGGATCGTCTGTTCCCGCAGGTCGATATCCTCGCTCGGGACACAGCAGAGGATGGCGCTGCCGCCGGAGCGGTCCACGTTTGCGTACTCGCAGAAGAACACGACATCTTTTGAGAGATACAGCGGCTGGGTTTTGATGGGCGTCAGGCCGGAGTTTTCGTAATCGAGGAGCATCCGATCGGCGTCGCTGTCCGGCAGACGCGCATAGAGTCCCTCGCTTGTTTCGTAATAATACGGGATCCCGTCCGTCCCGCCCCAGATCCGGCTCTCCACCGTCTGCGTCTCTCCCCATTTTCCCTCCTCGGTGAGGATCTCCGCGACGACGGTTTCTCCCCTGTTCCCGCTGAAGGAGGCAAAGATCCTGCCGTCCTCCGAGGCGACGAGCCAGCTGATTTGTCTTCCCTGCACATCCGGGAAAAAGGAGCGGATCCGATTTCCTTCCGGCGTGAGGACGAGCGTTTCCGCATCCGCTTCGGAGACTACGCAGAGATTCCCCGAACCGTCTCTCACGGGCCCTTTGAAAGCGATCGTCCGGCCCGCGAACAGGGACAGGATGTCGTCCGTTGCCGTCCGCTGTCCGCTTTTGAAGTCGTACCGTTCGATCACCATCCGCCGGTTCCTGTTTTCATCGTACCGGATGACGGCGCAGGTCATGCCGTCCCGGTCCGCGAAGCCGCCCCGGATCATGCCGTCATTCATCGGGAACGCAAGCGTCATGACAACGTTCTCCCCGCCCTCCTCCGACAAGGTTCGGACGGAGTACAGGATCTTCTCCGTGTAGCCGCCCGCTCCGGCTTCGTACTCCTCGGTCAGGTAAGTCAGCGTCTTCGTTTCGCGGTCGTAAAAAGGAACGAAGCCGGAGGTTAGGGAGTCAGTCAGCACCGCGCTCCTCGCCGTCTCCTGATAAATGTGCGTGAGGATGTTGGGATCGGTGATCTCCGGTTCTAATGCCTGCGCAGGCTTGTTCTCTGTCCTCCGGCAAGAAGAAAAGCACGTAAAGAACAGAGAGAGCAGGCACAGGATCGCTGCGATTCTTTTCATAACACACTCCAAATGCAATTGTTTCATTGGTCAGGCTGTTTTGCAGGCAAATGCGGATTTTAGTGAGACGACCGAGCGTACATGCTGTAGGGTTCATATTGTTTGTACGATCTGATGAATAGAGTCAGACATACAAAACCAACCGGAAAGGGGCTGTCCGCAATCTATAGTCAGAAATTGATTCAAAATGTGAAGCTGTTCACTCTCATAAGCATTGTCAAATTCTTTGCCATCGTGTCAAGTGATGAGTTCGCAAATTAACAAAATGGACACAAAAAACCCCTCCCGGTGTTGATCAGGAGGGGGT
>CACYDL010000175.1 GCA_902773195.1 uncultured Lachnospiraceae bacterium | reverse complement strand
CTGATGGTGCCATGCTTCATCTCACCGGCGGCGTAGGCCTCGCTGTGAATGTAGCTGATCTCCTTCAGCTTGAGGCTTCCCTCGAGACAGATGGCATAGTCGAGGCCTCTGCCGATGAAAAAGATGTCCCTGGCGTTGGCGTACTTCGCGGCGAACCACTGGATTCGTTCCTTGTCCTCCAGCACCCGGACGATCTTGTCGGGCAGCGTCCGGATCTCCTCCAGAAGAGACCGGTACTCCTCCTCGCCGATCGCGCCGCGGACGCGGGCCGTCTCCATGGCAAGAAGATCGCAGACGATCAGCTGGCTGCTGTAGGCCTTTGTCGTGGCCACCGCGATTTCGGGCCCGGCCATCGTGTAGAAGACGTGGTCCGCTTCCCGCGCGATGGAGCTGCCGACGACGTTTACGATTCCCAGGGTCCGCGCCCCCAGGCGCTTCGCCTCCCGGAGCGCCGCCAGGGAATCGGCGGTCTCGCCGCTCTGGCTGATCACGATCACAAGGGCGTTCTCCGCAAGGATCGGATTCCGGTAGCGGAACTCCGAGGCGAGCTCCACCCTCACCGGGATCCGGCAGAGATCCTCAAAGACGTACTGGGCGGCGATCCCCGCGTGATAGGCGGAGCCGCAGGCCACGATCACGATCTGCGTCAGCTGACGGAGGAAGTCCTCCTCCAGGCCCGTCTCGCTGAGATCGATCCTCCCGTCCCGGATGCAGGCGTTCATCGTATCCCGCACCGCCTTGGGCTGTTCATGGATCTCCTTCATCATGAAATGCTCGAAGCCGTCCTTCTCCGCGGCCTCGGCGTCCCACTTGATCTCCGTCAGCGGCTTTTCGATCTCGTCGCCGTCGAGGTTGTAGAAATGGGCCTCCCCCTTCTTCAGGCAGGCCATCTCGTGATTGCCGATGTAATAGACGTTCCTCGTATATTTCAGGATCGCGGGGACGTCCGAGGCGACGTAGGTCTCCCCTTCGCCGGTCCCGATGATCATGGGGCTGTCCTTCCGCGCCACCCACAGCTCCTCCGGGCAGTCCCGGAACATCAGGGCAAGGGCGTAGGAGCCCCGGATACGGACCATCGCCTTGGCGATCGCGTCGATGGGACCGATCCTGTATTTTTTATAGTAGTAATCGACCAGCTTCACCGCCACCTCGGTGTCGGTCCCGGAGTAGAACTGATAGCCCTTCCGGAGAAGCTTGTCCTTCAGCTCCTGGTAGTTCTCGATGATGCCGTTGTGGACGCCCACCACGTTGCCGTCGTCGCTTCTGTGGGGATGGGCGTTGATCTCGGACGGCTCGCCGTGGGTGGCCCACCTGGTGTGGCCGATGCCGCAGGTGCCGATGAGAGCGCTGCCGTTGTCCGTCTTCTCCATGAGCACCCTGAGCCGTCCCTTCGCCTTGACGAGGCTGACTTCGGCGTCGCCGTCCCGCACCGCCAGTCCGGAGGAATCGTAGCCCCTGTATTCCAGCTTTGCCAGGCCGTCGAGCAGAATCGGCGCCGCCTGCCTGTTTCCGTTGTATCCCACAATACCGCACATAATGATAACCCTCTGAAAAAAACGGTTCCTGTCTGAACCGGGACGGAACCGCGATGCCTCCGTCCCGGTTTCCGCCGGCTGCCGGGATGCTCTCCCGGACCGCGCGGAAGCTGTCACGACGAACATTATAAACGAATCGGCCCGAATTGAAAATGCCCTGCCCGGACGGGCGGCCCGGGAAATATTATTGTATCGATATCCGTACAATCACGGCCGCATTGTCCGCCGTTCCGCACATCGTTCTTCCGGAGGAAGGCGCGTCCGCGCCCGCGGGCAAACCGCTTGACATCCCCGTTTCCGTCAGGATATAATTTTTCCGGCCGGGCGAAGACGCTCCCCTTTCCGGGAGGATCCTCGTCCTTTTTCTATATCGAACGGACCTGCCCGCAGGCAGTCCCGCGCAGCCGCGCCCGTCTTTCCGGCTGCGCCGGAATCCGATACCGTTTCAGACAGACAAAGGAGTCAGTATGGGTTACACAAAGAAAGAAATCCTGAGGATGGCCGAAGAAGATGACATCGAGTTCATCCGCATGCAGTTCACCGACATTTTCGGGCAGCTGAAAAATGTCGCCATCACGCGTTCCCAGCTCGCCAAGGCCCTCGACAACCGCATCATGTTCGACGGCAGCTCCATCGAGGGCTTCGCCAGGATCCACGAGTCGGACCAGTATCTCTATCCCGACCTCAACACCTGGACGATCATTCCCTGGAAGCCCCAGCACAGCAAGGTGGCGCGTCTGATCTGCGACGTCCACAACCCGGACGGAACGCCCTTCGAGGGGGACCCCCGCATCGTCCTGAAGAAGGAGCTCCAGAAGGCGAAGGATCTGGGCTTCGAGTTCAACGTGGGACCGGAATGCGAGTTCTTCCTTTTTGAGACGGACGACAGCGGCCGCCCCACCACCAGGACCTCCGACGAGGCGGGATACTTCGATCTCGCACCGGTGGATCACGGCTCGGAGACCCGCAGGGACATCACCCTGAACCTGGAAAAGATGGGCTACGAGATCGAGGCCAGCCACCACGAGGTGGCGCAGGGCCAGCACGAGATCGATTTCCGGTACGGCGAAGCGCTGGAAACCGCGGACAAGATCATGACGTTCCGCCTGGCTGTCAAGGTGATCGCCCAGCGAAGCGGCCTCCACGCGACCTTTATGCCGAAGCCGCTCTGCGGCGTCAACGGCTCCGGCATGCACATCAACATGTCCCTCTTCCGGGACGGCGCCAACCTCTTCTGCGACCCGGATGGCAAAAACGGTCTGAGCCGCGAGGCCTACAGCTTCGTCGCGGGCATCCTGGAGCACATCCGGGCGATCACGGCCCTGGCCAATCCGCTGGTCAACTCCTACAAGCGCCTGGTACCCGGCTACGAGGCCCCCTGCTATCTCGCGTGGTCCGCCTCGAACCGCTCCGCCCTCATCCGCATCCCGGTCTCCCGCGGGCAGGAGACGCGGATCGAGCTGAGAAGCCCCGACCCCTCCTGCAATCCCTATCTCACGCTGGCGGCGTGTCTCGCTGCGGGCCTGGACGGAATCGAGCGGGGTCTGGTGCCCCCCGAGGAGATCACGGACAACATCTTCGCCATGTCGGACGAGGTGAGACAGCAGAACGGCATCGAAGCCCTGCCCGGGACTCTCTCCGAAGCTCTCCGCGAGCTCCGAAAGGACCGTCTGATCCGGGACACGCTCGGCAGCCATGTGTACGAGCAGTATATGACCGGAAAGAAGAAAGAATGGAATGAATACCGCAGCGCGGTCAGCGACTGGGAGCTCGCCCGCTACATGAAGAATTACTGATTCCTGTCTTCTGAAAGTATCCCGGGAAAGGAGGTCAGGCTATGATACGGACTGTCATCGCGATCGCCGATGATTCTCTCCGGGAATCCGTTCTGCGGCTTCTCCGCAAAAGCGGCATCGATGTCCGCGTCGTATGCCGGTCCGGCCGGGAAGCCCTCCGGTCTCTCAGACGGATGGACGGAGGTATCGTCATCTGCTCCGCGAAGCTGCCCGATATGACCGCCGACGATCTGGCGGAGCTGCTGGGCAGCGACGCGCTGGTGCTGGTGCTGGCGCGCCCCTCGGAGCTGGATTACTGTGAAAACGGGGATCTGTTCCGCGTCCCGCTCCCGATCCGTTCCGGTGAACTGATCGGCTGCGTCAGGATCCTCATCCAGCTGGATGAGCGTCAGGCCGCCGGCCGGGCGCCGAAGCGGACGGAGGAGGAAAACAGCGTCATCTCAAAGGCCAAGGAGCTGCTCATGGAAGCGAACGGCATGACGGAGGATCAGGCCTACCGCTTCCTTCAGAAGAGAAGCATGGAGACCTCCTCCCCCATGGCGGAGGTCGCCGCGATGATCCTGGAGGCACTGAGCTAGGGCGGAGGACCTTCCGGTCCCCGGAAGCGCCGGGCCGGACAGACGTCTTCCCGCCTGAAACGCCGGACGGGCGTCCTCGCGGTACGCGTTCCCCGAAAAGCCATTTGCCAACCGTTACCCCATAAGATAGAATAAGGGGCACAGCCTGCGCTGTGTCCCTTATTCCTGCTTTCGGGCAGACGCCCGCTGCTATTTCACCATCCTGCGCAGGGAAAGCCCGCCGCCGAAGCGGCCGGGGCGGCAAAGAAAGGAACCCACACATCATGAACGGATTCAGGTCATTTCTTAAGAGAAAGGATATCGAGATCTCTCTCCGGCGCTACGGGATCGACGCCCTCGGGGCGATGGCCCAGGGGCTCTTCTGCTCCCTGCTCATCGGAACGATCATCAATACCGTGGGAACGCAGTTTCACATCCGCGCGCTGACGGAAACCGTCGCCACCATCGGATCCGTCGAATATACGGTCGGAGGACTTGCGTCCGCCATGAGCGGTCCGGCCATGGCCGTCGCCATCGGGTACGCCCTGCACTGCCCGCCTCTGGTTCTCTTCTCCCTGGTCACGGTCGGCTTCGCCTCCAACAGCCTCGGCGGCGCCGGGGGCCCGCTGGCAGTCCTCTTCACGGCCATCCTCTCCGCCGAGATCGGCAAGGCCGTCTCAAAAGAGACCAGGGTTGACATTCTCGTGACGCCCCTTGTCACCATCGGGACCGGCGCCGCCCTCTCCGCCTGGTGGGCCCCTGCCCTGGGCCGGGCGGCGATGAAGGTGGGAAGCCTGATCATGTGGGCCACGGATCTCCGTCCCTTCCTGATGGGGATCTTCGTCTCCGTCATCGTGGGCGTCGCCCTCACCCTTCCCATCTCCTCGGCGGCGATCTGCGCCGCCCTGGGACTCACCGGCCTGGCGGGCGGCGCCGCCGTGGCGGGCTGCTGCGCCCAGATGATCGGCTTCGCCGTGATGTCGTTTCCCGAGAACGGCTGGGGCGGCCTCATCTCCCAGGGGATCGGAACCTCGATGCTGCAGATGGGCAACATCGTGAAAAACCCGCGCATCTGGATCGGCCCCATCGCCGCCTCCGCGGTCGCAGGTCCGATCGCGACCTGCGTGTTCCGCCTGCGCATGGACGGCTCCGCCGTCTCCTCCGGCATGGGCACCTGCGGTTTTGTCGGGCAGCTGGGCGTCTACTCCGGCTGGATCTCCGACATCGAAAAAGGAGCGAAAACAGCGGTGACAGCGTCGGACTGGATCGGCCTGATCCTGATCTCCTTCGTGCTGCCTGCCGTAATCGCTCCCCTGGTCAACCTCTTCTGCCGGAAGATGGGCTGGGTCCGGGACGGGGACATGAAGCTGTCCTGATCACTTTCTGTTTTTCAGCTCGGCTCTCACGGCGGAGGCCAGTTCATTCTCCACCGCTTTCACCATCTCGTCGGCCGCTGCCCCGGCCCTCTCCTGGGCCGCTTCCTCGGAAACGCTGAAGGCACCGAGAAGGATTCCGCAGAAATCATCGATCTCCCGGTCCGCCTTCTCCTTGTTCTTCAGAGGCTTTCTGAGGCTCAGCTCCGCGAGAATCTCGTTGCCCGCCAGCATCGTCTTAAGACGGGAGAGCATACCGCCCGCGCTGCCGCTGGCCGAGCACGCGAAAATCGCGGTCCTCTTCCTCTCGAAGGGATGCTGTATCATAAATTCCCTGAGAGCCGGGGGCAAAGTCCCGGCCCACACGGGACCTCCTATAATCACCACGTCATATTTTTCGGGATCCTTGTCGATCCGGTATAAAATCGCCTTCTCCCCTCTCAGAGCCGATCTTCCGCCGATAAAATATTTGCCGAAGCCCGACGGCGGCTCGTTTCCCGCGCGAAGCCTCAGCTCATCCGCCTTGAGGCGTTCAGCGATTCTGTGCGCGGCATACTCACAGTTCCCTTCAAATGAGTAATAGACCACAAGCGTCTTCATCCCCGCTCCCCTGTATAAAAACCAGGCGGCGCCGCCATCGCTCCCGGGGTCTCCCCTCCCCGGCAGGATTCTTCAGTGCGCGGCGCTGCCGCTATGAATCACGCGGAAGGACAGCCGTGGCTGCGCCTCCTGTGCGGCATGCAGAAAAACAACCAAAACAAAGTATTCCGGCCGCGGTTTTCCGGCGGTCGGACCCGGCGCCCCTGCCCGCGGCGCACCCTGCCGCGCTCAGAAGCTCATGCCCTTCCTGCCGAGCGCGATAAAAGCCATCACGGTCAGAATCAGCATGATCAGAAAAATCAGGATATATTTTCCGGCGGTCCGGGTCGAAATGCGGGCATCCTTTTTGACCATCGCGTAGACCAGGATCAGCTCTGAGCCGACGACTCCGGCGATACTTACGACAAGCAGAAAAACCATCAGTGACTTCAGCATGGACCCGCCACCTCCCGTGCGGTGATGCGCCGCGGCCGGACAGGCCGGACACGCCCGGAACCGTTCCGGATCTGTATGATATTATTGTAAACCAGAAACGGATCAATAACCAGTAGAAAATGTGTTCTTTTCACAGTTTTTCACAGGCGGCCTCCAAAGACGCCGCCGACGTCTCTTCCGCCGGCGTCTTCCTCTCCCCGTTTTCCGCCTCCCGGATCAGACGCAGCTTCTCCTGCCGGGAGAGATGCTTGATCCGGAATTCCTCCGACATAGCCTCCTGCTTCGTCTCCCAGATCCGGAGATACGCCAGGGCGACCGGCCGTCTCGATTTCGTGTATTTCGCGCCGCGGCCCTCGTTGTGCGCGCGGAGCCGCGCCTCGATGTCGTTGGTCCAGCCCGTGTAGAGAGAGCCGTCCGCGCACCTGAGAATGTAGGTGCAGTTTGCGGGTTTTCTATCCTTCAAGATCTTCTCCTCCGCCGTCGTCCAGGGGCTCAAGCTTCACCCTGAAGGAGATCGACCGCTCCGTCTCCATCCCGTCGAAGCGGATCCGGTAGGCGCTCCTGTCCGTATCCGTGCTGACCACCGTCCCGGGGCCGAACACGCTGTGACGCACTCTCTGTCCCTCCCGGAAGAGGTCGCTCCTGTCCCTGTAGAACCGGCTCTGCAGCTCGGTGTACTCCTTCACGGCCCGGACCAGGCCGTCGTCCGGCTTCCGGGTAAATTCCAGCAGCTCCTCGTCGATGTCAAAGAGGAAGCGGGACGGATAGCGGGGGGACCCGTCGAAGTTCCTGCCCTGGGATTCGGTCAGGTAAAGTCCCTTCTCCGCCCTTGTCATCGCGACGAAGGCGAGCCTTCGCTCCTCCTCCATGCCCGCCTCGGTGTCGATCTTCCGGGACGGGAAGATGCCCTCGGACATCCCGCACAGAAAGACGTAGGGGAACTCCAGTCCCTTGGCGGCGTGCACCGTCATCAGCTTCACCCGGTTCCCCGGATCGGCCGTGTCCATATTGGTGAAGAGGGCCGCGTGGGCCAGATAGTCCCCGAGGAAGGTCTCCTCGCCGCAGGTGGTCTCGTACTCAAAAATGCTCTGCTTCAGCTCGGCCAGATTGTCAAGCCTCTCCTGGCTCCCCTCCGTCCGGAGCATCGTCTCGTAGCCGCTCTTGTCCAGGAGCTCCGACAGAAGGCCGGAGACCTCCCGCCCCTCGCTCTCCGCGGAAAACCGCTCGATGAGCCGGATGAAGGCGTCCGCCCTGGTTCCCTTGAAGATCTCGTTGTCCGACGTCGACCTCAGGGCTTCGTAGAGGGAACAGGCGTGCTCCGCGGCGTACTGCTCGAGAAACTTCATCCGGCGCTCCCCCAGGTTTCTCTTCGGGGTGTTCGCGATTCTCCGGAAGGAGAGATCGTCCTTCGCCGCGATCATTCTCAGATAGGCCAGGGCGTCCTTCACCTCGGCCCTGTCATAGAACTGGACCCCGCTGTAGATCACATAAGGGATCTCCGCCTTTCTGAAGGCGTCCTCCACGGAACGGGTGACGTGATGAGCCCGGTAGAGCACGGTGATGTCCCCGAGGGGGACACCCTCCCCGCCAAGGCGCTTCACCTCGTCCGCGATCCAGGCTGCCTCCGCCTCCTGGGTATCCGCCAGATGGCAGACCGGTTTCCTTCCGCCGGGAAGCTTCGCCTCCAGATTCTTCTCGATCCGGACCTTGTTCTTTCCGATGAGGGAGTTGACGGCCGCGATGATCTCCGGGGTGGACCGGTAGTTCTCCGTCATCAAGACGGTGGCGGCGGGGCGGAAGTTCCTGTCAAAATCCAGCAGGAACTTCACGCTGGCTCCCCTCCAGGTGTAGATGGTCTGGTCGGGGTCGCCCACGATGAAAAGGTTCCGGTGCATCGCGCACAGGACCCTCATCAGCTCGTACTGAAGGGGGTCGATGTCCTGGAACTCGTCGATCATGATGTACTCCAGACGGTCCTGCCACTTGCGCCGGATGTCCTCATTTTCGCTGAAGATATACAGCGTAAATTTGATCAGATCGTTGTAGTCGAGTCCGAAGCACTTTTTCTCCTGGTAGAGATAGCCGTAGAAAATGATGTCCCGCGGCGTCTGCGCCTGCAGGTATTTCTCCCGCAGGACCCCGGCGGACATGCCGATCATGTCCAGGTAATAATCGGGCCTGCGGACGCACTTCTCCATCTCGATCATGTCGCGGGCCGCGCCGAAGGTCATGTCCCGGAGCGAAAGACCCCGCTCCTCGTAGATGATCTTCAGCATCTCGTTGATGTCCGAGTTGTCCAGCACGAGGAAGCTCTTCGGATACTGCACCGCGTGGCTGTCCTCCTGCAGCACGGAGACGCAGAAGCCGTGGAAGGTGTTGATGTACCCGGTGTCGCGGTCCCCCGTGAGATTGTGAATGCGCCGGCGCATCTCTCCCGCCGCCTTGTTGGTGAAGGTGACGCAGAGTATATTGCCGGGAAGAATGCCCAGATCGTTGACCAGATAGGCGAAGCGCCTCGTGAGGGCGCGGGTCTTTCCCGAGCCCGCTCCCGCGACGACGCGCACGTATCCCTCCGTCGTGGTGACGGCTTCCGTCTGGGCCTGATTCAGTCCGTCAAGCAGCTCCATCGTGTCCTCCCGATCCTTCTCTTCTCCGGTCCCGGGGGATTTTCCCCCACCGTCGCCGGAAGCGCGGAGTTCCTCCGCGCTTCCCAGCTTTCGTTCGTTTCACCCAAGGCTTCCGCCTGTCTCATTCCGGATCTCCGCCGTTTCAACCGAGGCTTCCGCCCGTCTCATCCCGGGCCTCCGCCGTTTCAACCGAGGCTTCCGCCCGTCTCATTTCAGAATGGATTCCCCGAGGAATCTCATGAAGGCGGCCCTTCCCGCCTCGTCGTCCTTGAAGACGCCGCAGTGCTCCAGCACCTTCGAGAAAACGATCCCGATCTCATCCCGGATGATGCCGCCGGCGTTCTCTTCCGTGATCGACGGATACTTCGCGGCGATCTCCTCCGCCCAGTCGGCGTGGGCCTCGATCTCCGGGATCACGCGGACGTCTTCTCCCCGCACGAGGGCCTTCTCCAGGCGGTCCATCTCGCCGAGAAGCCTCGCGGGCAGAACCGCGAGCCCCATCACCTCGATGAGGCCGATATTCTCTTTTTTGATGTGATGCAGCTCATCGTGGGGATGGAAGATGCCGAGGGGATACTCCTCCGTCGTCCGGTTGTTCCTCAGCACCAGGTCCAGCTCGAAGAGACCGTCCCTCTTCCGCGCGATGGGCGTGATCGTGTTGTGCGGCGTCCCGTCCGTCTCCGCCAGGATGTCCGCGGAGGGATCCGACCAGGAGCGCCATCTCCCCAGAATGAGATCCGCCAGCTCGATCAGGCGGTCCGGATCCGCCCCGTCGAGACGGATGACGGACATCGGCCACTCCACAATTCCGGCCTCGATATCATCATATCCCGCAAAATGCAGCACCTCCCG
>CACYDL010000174.1 GCA_902773195.1 uncultured Lachnospiraceae bacterium | reverse complement strand
GATTTGCTAACATTACTCCCGCTTTTAACATTCTCACACCTCATCCGCATCGGGTCTGACCATTATCACCGCGATATTGTCCTTGCCGCCGTTATCATTTGCCGTCCCGATGAGTGAGGCAGCTTTCGATTCCAGCCCGTCCGTCTTCGACAGGATCTTTCGGATTTCTTCGTCGTCGACCATATTCGTGAGCCCGTCCGAGCACATGAGAATGATGGAATCCGGCGGCAGCTGAAAATCAAAAAAGTCGATGTCGATTTCCTCGGCGGCTCCGACAGCCCTTGTGATAATGTGCCTGTCCGGATGCGTGCGCGCATCCTCTTCCGTTATTTCGCCGAGCCTCACCATCTCCTCGACCAGAGAATGATCCTTTGTGATCTGTCTCAGCTCCCCATCGAAGAGATACAGCCGGCTGTCCCCTACATTTGCCGTATACGCGTATTGATCAATGACAGTCGTGACGACTATCGTGGTTCCCATCCCGTACATTTCCTCGTGCTCGCCGGCCTCCCTGAGGATGCCGCTGTTGGCGAGCCTGATCGCCTCGTCGATCAGCTTTACGGGATTTTTTTCTCTGCTTTCCGCGATAAATTCCTTGACGGTGTTGACAGCATACCTGGACGCGAAATCACCGGCGTTATGACCTCCCATGCCGTCGGCGACGATGTACAGATTCGGCAGATTCCCGACAGGCCTGTCCGAAGCAAATATACTGTCCTGATTAATTTTTCGCTTTCTCCCTACATCCGTAGCCGAGTAAGATCTCATTGGCAAAATTCCATTTCTGTACAGCGTTTTCGAAGCTGCCCGCAGGCACCTTCGATATCTCTGCCCATTTCTCTTCTTATAGTAACATGAATTCCATGATTTTCAAGTTTTTTCTTAAAGGCCGCGACGCGCCCGGCCTCGGTCTCACGGAATCCCGTCTCGGCGACGGGATTGACGGGAATCAGGTTCACCAGGCAGTTGACGCCCCTGAGAAGAGAGGCGAGACGGCGTACGCATTCGTCGGTGTCGTTGACGCCGCGGATCAGGCTGTACTCGAAGGTCAGCCGGCGCCGCCCCTCGCTGTAGTAGTCCTTCAGGGCCGCCATCGTCTCGTCGAGCGTATAGCGGCGGGCCACCGGCATGAGCGTCCTGCGCAGCTCATCCTCCGGGGCGTGAAGGGACAGAGCCAGGTTGATCATCAGGTGCTCGCCCTTGAGCCGGCGGATCTGCGGGACGAGGCCGCAGGTCGACAGCGTGATGCTGCGCTCGCTGATCCCCTGCCCCTCGGGGTCCGAGATCATCCGGATAAAACGGACGACGTTGTCGTAGTTGTCCAGAGGCTCTCCGGTCCCCATCACGACGATGTTGGACACGCGGCTGCCCGTGTCGCGCCGGATCGCGTAAATCTGGGCCAGCATCTCGCCGGCCTCGAGATTCCGCGTCAGCCCCAGCAGGGTCGACGCGCAGAACCGGCAGCCCATGCGGCAGCCGACCTGGGAGGAAATGCAGACGGAATTGCCGTGATGATAGGACATCCAGACGCTCTCGACGTAATTGCCGTCCCTCAGCCGGAACAGATATTTCCTCGTCCCGTCGATCTTCGACACCTGGAGGGCGCGGATCTCCGGCTCAAAGAGAGAGCAGACGCGGGAAAGCCGCTCCCGCAGCGCGAGGGGAAGGCTGGTCATCCCGGAAAACGACGAGGCCGTCTTCCCGTGGACCCATTCGTAGATCTGGTCCGCCCGGTAAGCCGGCTCTCCGAGATCCGATACCAGCGCCTTTACCTCGCTCTTCGTCATCGAGCGGAGATCAGGCAGGTACTTTTCCTGTTCCAATGCTTCCGTCATGCCTTCTTCCTTCTGAGTCTCGCGATAAAGAATCCGTCCGTGTCATGGATCCCGGGAATCAGCTGCAGGTATCCCTCCGACGTGGTCAGCCGGCGGAGCGGCTTCGGGATGTACGGATCCAGGCTCTCGGTCTCGTAGGGGAAATTGTTTACGAACCAGCGGACGTTGTCCAGGTTCTCCCGCCTTCCCACCGTGCAGGTGCTGTAGATGAGATGGCCGCCCGGGAGCACGTAGCGGGCCGCGTTGGTCAGGATCTGCCGCTGAAGCTCGACGAGGCTGTCGATTCTCTCGGGAGTCACCCGGTACTTGATGTCGGATTTTCTGCTGATGACGCCGAGTCCCGAGCACGGGACGTCGCAGATGACGATATCGGCCTTGCCCTCGGAGCTCATGTCGTAGACCAGGGCGTCCATCACGACGGGGCGCACGTTGATGACATCCGCCCGGTGCACGTTCTCCCGGATCATCGCCACCTTGTCCTCGGTGAGATCGCGGGCCTCGACCATGCCGAAGCCGCCCATCCGGTCCGCGATGTGAAGGCTCTTGCCTCCCGGCGCGGCGCACAGATCGATGACGTAGTCCCCCCGCATGGGCGAGGCGGCCTCCGCCACGAGCATGGAGCTGACGTCCTGGGGGAAGATCCAGCCGCTCTTAAAGGCGGTCAGGGCCGGCAGATAGTTGTAATCGCTCAGGATATAGGCGTAGGGAAGGTACGGGGCGCGCTTCACCGTCACGCCCTGGGATGTCAGGGAATTCAGAATCGTCGTCCGGGAGATCCGGTCCGTCTTGAAGCGGACGACGGTGGGTCTTTCGGACAGGCTGGCCTCGAGCATTCTGCGCGTGACGAAGGGGCCGAACTCCCGGGTCCAGTCCTCCACGATCCACTCCGGCATCGAGTAGCGCACCGACAGGTACCTGACGGGCTCCTTCTCCTCGTCCGGGCAGGGGACGTTGTCTCCCTCGCGGATCACGGTGCGGAGCACCCCGTTTACAAAGCCCTTGAGATTGTAGAAGCCCCTCTTCTGTGTGAGCTTGACCGCCTCGTTCACCGCGGCCGCCGCGGGGACCCCGTCCATGAAAAGGATCTGATACACGGCGCTGCGCAGAATGTCCCGGATGACGGGCTTCATCCTGGCGGCGGGCACCGTCGAGCAGGAGTCGATGATGTAGTCCAGCTCGATCATGCGCTCGACCGTCCCCTCGCAGACCCGGTTGATGAACGCCCTGTCCCGCTTCGTGAGGAACTGGTAGCGGTCCAGCGCGCCGCGGATCGCCAGGTGGCTGTAGATCCCGTTCTCGCTGATTTCAGTAAGAATCTTCAGAATGATCTCTCTCGTGCTTTCAGTCATGTTTCCTCCCATCGGAGTTTCTGTCCGTACGGAATCACCCCGGAGTCTTCGTAAGATCGTTGTCCCTTATGATAAATCCTCTGAGGAATTCCGCCGAGGTCATGCGGCGCTTCCCTTCCGCCTGGATTTCGTCGGGCACGAGAATGCCGCGCCCGGTCTGAACGTAGAAGCCTCCCGCGTCCTGGCGGACGATGCGCCCGCAGCGGTCCGGCGTTCCCTCGAGGTCCGCCTTCTCCACATGGGCCTTCCAGATCTTCAGCATCTTTCCATCGAGATACGTCCAGGCGCTGGGCCAGGGATCCATGGCGCGGATCTGCCGCTCGATGAAGGCCGCGTCCCGGCTCCAGTCGATCCGGCCGTCCTTTCTGGAAATCATGGCCGCGTAGGGCGTCGTGCTCTTTTCCGGCTGCGGGACGGGCTTCACGCTGCCGTCCAGAATGCCGGGAATCGTCTCCGAAAGAAGTGCGGCCCCTTCCGCGGCAAGGGTCTCAAAGAGGCTGCCGCCCGTCGTCTCCGGGGTGATCGGGACCGCTCTGCGGGAGAGAATATCCCCCGTGTCCAGGCCTTCGTTCATCAGCATGATCGTCACGCCGGTCTCCTCGCACCCGTCGAGGATCGCCCTCTGGATCGGCGCCGCCCCGCGGTAGGCGGGAAGCAGCGAGGCGTGGACGTTGACGCAGCCGTATTTCGGGAGATCCAGAATCTCCCGGGGAATGATCTGTCCGAAGGCGGCGACGACGATGAGATCCGGCTCCATCTCCCGGATCCGGCGGACCGCCTCTTCGTCCCTGACCTTCACCGGCTGAAAGACGGGAATCCCTCGCGCCATGGCCTCCGACTTGACGGGACCCGGGAGGATCTCCTTCTTTCTCCCCTTCGGGCGGTCCGGCTGGGTCACGACGCCGGCGATCTCCCCTGGATAATCGTCGGCCAGCCTCTTCAGGATTCCGACGGCGAAATCGGGCGTTCCCATGAATACGATGTTCATGCCTCTTCCTCCTCGTACTGCACGTCGTGGATGCCGCCCTCGACGAACTCGGTGTACATATGGCCGTCGAGATGGTCGATCTCATGGCAGAGCGCCCGGGCGAGCAGCTCGTCCCCGACGACGGTCCTCACCTTCATGTCGCGGTCCATCGCCTCCACGACGACGTGGTTCGGCCGCGTCACGACGCCGGCCTTTCCGGGAAGCGAGAGGCAGCCTTCGTCCCCGGTCTGCTCCCCCTCTTTTTCGACAATCACCGGATTGATCAGGACGATGGGATCCTCGCCGGTGGTGTCCACCACCGCGATCCTCTTCAGTATGCCGACCTGGGGCGCCGCGAGACCGACGCCGTTCTCGTGATACATGGTCTCGAGCATGTCGTCGATGAGCTCCATGAGCCTCGGCGTCATCTCCTTCACTTCGCGGCATTTTTTGGTGAGCACGGGATCTCCCGCTATGCGTATCGTTCTCAGTGCCATATTCTTTCCTCTCCTGCTGTCTGATGCTGTCCGGCGGCGCGGCGGCCGCGGGTATCACACGTTGAAGTCAAACTGTATCCTGATTCCGTCAAATCCGCTGTTGATGGCGATATACTCCTCGATCCGGTCCTTGGCGAGGACCAGCGCCTCCCGGTCCTCGTTCCGGATGTAGATCACCTGCCGGTAGCTGTCCCGCACCTTCCCCACGGTCTGGGGCGCGGGACCGATCGCGCGGAGCTTCCCCCGGGGATCGATCCGGTCTATATACCGGCGGATGAAGCCCATGCCCGCGGAAAGAAGCTTCTCGTCGCGGGAGGACCCGAGGATGGCCGCCATGGAGCCCGCCGGAGGGTAGGACATCATTTCGCGGAAAGCCGTCTCCTCCCGGTAGAACGTCTCGTAATCCTGGCGCGCTCCGGCGCGGACCGCGTAATTGTCCGGCTGGTAGGTCTGAATGACCGCGGTGCCGGGGGCCTTCCCCCTGCCGGCCCTGCCCACCGCCTGGGCGATGATCGAGTAGGTCCGCTCTCCCGCCCGGTAGTCGTTCTCCGAGAGGGAGAGATCCGCCAGGAGGATGCCCACCAGCGTGACGTCGGGGAAATCATGGCCCTTGACGATCATCTGGGTGCCGAGAAGAATGTCGGCGCCCCCGTCGGAGAATTCCCTCAGCACCGCCTCGTGGCCGCCTCTCCCTCGGGTCGTGTCCGCGTCCATGCGGACTACCTTCGCCCCGGGGAATTCCCGGTTCAGGATCTCTTCCACCTGCTCCGTGCCGACGGTCAGGCCGCCGATATAGGGCGAGCCGCAGGAGGGGCAGACGGCCGCGTCCGGCGACTCGTGGCCGCAGTAGTGGCAGATCAGCCTTCCGTTCATATGCCTTGTCATGGAGACGTCGCAGTGCGGGCACCGGATGACGTGGCCGCAGGCGCGGCAGGTGACGCAGCCGGCGTAGCCCCGGCGGTTCAGGAACAGCATCGCCTGGGACCCCTTTTCCAGGGTCTCTCCGATGAGCTCCCTCAGCCGGCCGCTCAGGACGGACCGGTTGCCGCTTTGCAGCTCCTGCCTCATGTCCACGATTTCGGCGGACGGGAGCTTCGCCCCGCCGTATCTTGAGGCGAGGCGGACGCCGAAATACTCCCCCGTCCTCGCCCGGTACGCGGAGATCAGGGACGGCGTCGCGGAGCCCAGAAGGACGTGGGCGCCTTCCATCTCCGCCCTCCGCACCGCCGTCTCCCTCGCATGGTAGCGGGGGACGTTTTCCGAGTGATAGGTCTCCTCGTGTTCCTCATCGATGATGATGAGGCCCAGCTCCGGGAACGGGGTAAACAGGGCGGATCTTGGTCCGACCATCACGGAGATCTCCCCGTTTTTCGCGGCTTTCATCTGGTCGTGGCGCTCTCCTCCGGTCAGTCTCGAATGAAGGAAGGATACCTTCTCCCCGAACCGTCGGACAAACCGGATCACGGTCTGACGCGTAAGCGCGATCTCCGGGATCAGCACGATCGCCTGCCGGCCCTCCCTGAGGACGTCCGCCACCAGCTCGAGATAGACCAGGGTCTTGCCGCTTCCCGTGACTCCTTCGAGCAGGACGGGCCTGTTCGAGGTCCGCCACTCCTCCCGGATTTTCCCGGCGGCGCGCGACTGTTCCCCGGTCAGGACGTCCGCGGGAAACACCTTGGCGTCCTTCACGAGGCGCCGGAGCTCCGACGCGCTGCTGATTTCCGCCGCGCCCGCCTTTTCCAGCTCCCGGATCTGGGCTATCGTCACGCCCGCTTCCTGCTTCAGCTCGTCCGCCGTCAGGCTGCCGGCGGACGTCAGAGCCTCCAGGGCTCTCTGCCGCGCTTTCCACTGTTTCTTCCGGCAAAGCGCCAGATACTCCTCCGAGCGGGGCGTGGCGCTGACCGTCATCGTCGTCACTGCGGAGACCCTTTTTCTCACGGGAACGACCGTCTTCAGCGCCTGAATCATCGTCGAGCCGTAATTGCGGCTCATCCAGGCGGCGAGGGCGACCATCCGCGCCTCGGAGGTCTCGCCGCCGGCCGTCACCTCCGCGATGTCCCGGATTCTGGAATCCTCGAGCCCGCAGGAATCCCTGCAGGCGACGACGTAGCCCCCTATGACCCGGCCGCCGCCCCCGAAGGGAACCCTGACGGCGCTGCCCGGCTCTATCTCCGGGCGCATGGATTCCGGGACGCGGTAGGTGAAGGGCCTGTCCAGCTTCTCATGCGCGATGTCGACGATCACGTCAGCATAAAGCTTCTTCATCCAGAATTTCCTTTATGAGGACGCGCTCGTCCATCGGATGCTTCACGCCCCTGATCTCCTGATAATCTTCGTGTCCCTTGCCCGCGAGGACGATCACGTCGCCCTTCCTTCCGTTCCGGATGGCGTAGGCGATCGCCTCTTTTCTGTCGGGAATCGAGATGTACTTCCCGTCCGTCTTCTTCATCCCGGAGATGATATCGTCGATGATCGCCGAGGGCTCCTCGAATCTCGGGTTGTCGGAGGTGATAATCGTGAAATCCGCAAGCCTCCCGGAGACCTCGCCCATCTCGTAGCGTCTGGATTTCGCGCGGTTTCCGCCGCAGCCGAAGACACATACGATCCGCTCCGGGTGATAGTCGCGGAGCGTCGAAAGAAGGCTCTCGAGGGCCATCGCGTTGTGGGCGTAGTCGATCATCAGGGTGAACTCGTCCGAGACCTTTACCGGCTCAATTCTCCCCTTCACCCTGGCCGCCTTGAGCGCGGCGCGCACATCCTCGTCACGGATGCGGAAATGCTCGCACACGGCGGCGGCCGTCAGCGCGTTATACACGGAGAAGATCCCCGGCACGTCCAGCTCCACCTCAAACCGCTTCCTGCCGGTGAGGGTGAACTTCATCCCGAGATAGCCGGGCCTCTGCACGTGCTCGATGTTCTCCGCCCGGTAATCCGTGCCCTCTTTTCTGATCGAGAAGGTCTCGATCCTGCAGGTATGTCCCTTGATGACCTCCTCCGTGTGGGGGTCGTCGGCGTTGACGATGCCGACCCTGCACTGGCGGAACAGAAGCCCCTTGCACCTCAGATACTCCTCGAAGGAGGAATGCTCGTTGGGCCCGATGTGATCCGGCGAAAGATTGGTGAACACGCCTGTCTCAAATTCGATCCCGTCCGTCCGGTGCATCATCAGGGCCTGGGAGGAGACCTCCATCACGGCGCAGTTCATGCCGCAGTCGATCATCTCCCGGAGATATTTCTGGATCACATAGGATTCCGGGGTCGTGTTGGCGGCCGGAATATGGCGGTCTCCGACGATCGCCTCGATGGTCCCGATCAGGCCCACGCGGTAGCCGGCGTGCTCCAGAATCGAGCGGATCATGTAGGTCGACGTCGTCTTTCCCTTGGTTCCGGTGATGCCTATCACGGGAATCTGTTCCGACGGATATCCGAAGAAGGCGGCGGACACGGCGGCGAGACCGGCCCTCGTGTCGTCCGTCTCGACCACGGCCGTCCCCTCCGGCACCACGGTCCCGGAGGGCATTCCGCCCCTGGCAGTCATGACCGCGGACACGCCCTTCTCAAAGACTTCCGGCAGGAAGGAATGTCCGTCGAAATTGGCGCCGGAGATACAGACGAAGAGCGCCCCGGGGCCGGCCTTTCTGGAATCGTAAACAATATCGGTGATCTCCGTGTCTGAACCGGTCACGCGGCACGCCAGACGTTCCAGCAATTTACTCAGAAGCATATGTGTGAAAGCCTCCTTCTCCCTGCAGCCCTCCGCGCGGGGATGCCCCGCCGCGGCCCTCACTTACACGGTTTTTTCCGCCGGTGGGGACAGCTGAACATTTAAGTTATTATTGTATACCTAACGGCACTTCAAGTCAAACTTCTGTCCGGGACGGGACAGAAGGCATGCCGGCTCTTTTCATAGTTTTTTTAGATTTTTTATCTTTTGTTTCTTTCATCAACACAGCCCCTCCACATTTTCCCCTTAGAATGACAGTCAGATAGTTGATCTCGGATAACTATCTCCCCCCCTCATGAATGAATGAAAGAAGAGGCCGAAAGGCCTCTTCTTTCATTTTATTCCCGGGCAGAGCGGTCATTCGCGCTCCGCTTCAGGGTATTCCCGTGAACCGGGCTCAGATCTCCGCCACGATCTCCGTGCCGGCCTTGCCGAAGTAGGCCGCCCTGGCGCGTGGGATCGAAGTGATCAGCGCTCTTCTTCCTCCTCCGAATTCGACGAATTCAATCGCCGCCTCGAATTTCGGCCTCATGGACCCTCTCTCAAACTGGTCCTCCTCCATGTAGCTCCTCGCCTGGCGGGCGTCGATCCTGCCGATCATCTTCTCGTTGTCGGAGCGGAAGCCCAGGGCCACCTGATCCACCGAGGTGAGAATCATCAGCACGTCGGCCGACAGCTCCACCGCCAGAAGACCGGCGATCAGGTCCTTCTCGATGACGGCCGAGGCGCCGCGCAGGTCCACGCCCTGCTCCATCACGGGGATTCCGCCTCCGCCGCAGCAGATCACGATCTGGTTGTCCCGAAGAAGCGCCTTCACCGTGTCCAGCTCGATGATCTCCTTCGGCCTGGGTGAGGCCACGATCCTCCGGAAGCCGCCCTCGCAGGCCGTGACGAAATTGCCCTTCTTCTCCTCTGCGTCCGCCTCCTCCCTGGTGAGGACCCGGCCGATGATCTTGGACGGCTCGTAGAAGGCCTCGTCATAGGGATCGACCAGCACCTGGGTGAGAACCGTGGAGACCGGCCTGTAGATGCCCCTCGTGATCAGCTCGGCGCGGATCGCGTTCTGGAGGTCATAGCCGATGTATCCCTGGCTCATGGCGGAGCAGACCGACATCGGGCAGGCCGTGTACTCCGGATGCTCCTGGGCGAACTCGCTCATCGCCATATGGATCATCCCGATCTGGGGCGAATTGCTGTGCGTGATGACGACGTTGGCGCCGGTCTCGGCGATATCCGCCACCGCCTTCGCCGCCTCCTTGGTTGCGTTTTTCTGTTCGGGGAGCGTGCTGCCCAGCGCCCTGTGCCCGAGGGCGATCACGACCGTCTTTCTCTTTTCCATCTCATTCCTCCGTTTATCTCACCGCATTAAGCACGGAAAACACAACAAGCACAACGACGCCCAGCACGATCCTGTATTTTCCGAAAATCGTGAAATCATGTTTCCGGATGTATCCGATGAGGAACCGGATCGCCGCCAGGGAGACCACGAACGCGACGGCCATGCCCAGGATCAGATAGCCGATCTGGGGTCCCGTGAAGGCGCCGCCGAATTTGACGAGCTTGAGAAGGCTGGCCCCCAGCATCGTCGGAACGGCAAGGAAGAAGGTGTACTCGGAAGCGCACTTTCTCGACATGCCCAGCAGGATTCCGCCCAGGATGGTGGCGCCGGAGCGCGACGTCCCGGGAATGATCGCCAGCGCCTGGAAGACGCCGATCAGCAGGGCCAGCAGGAAACCGATATCCCCGATCTTCCTGACGGAGGCCTTCCGCCCCTTGTTGTACTTTTCGACGAGAAGGAAGAGTACGCCGTACACGATCAGCATGATTGCCACCGTGACGTAGTTGTAGAGATGGGCCTCGATCCAGTCGTCGATGGTCAGTCCGATCACCGCGGCCGGCAGACAGGAGACGACGATTTTGACCCACATCAGGACCTTCTCCCTGTCGAATACGCTCAGGACGCGGGCCGCGCCTCCCAGCTCCATGTCCGGCCTCCGGAAGGGCCACAGCCTCCGGAAGTACATCACGATCACGGCGAGGATCGCCCCCAGCTGGATGACCACAAGGAACATCGACCAGAAGGGATCCTGTTCGCTGATGTGGAAGAGCTCGTAGAGGAGGAGCATGTGACCGGTCGAGCTGACCGGGAGCCACTCCGTGATCCCCTCCACGATTCCGAGTACGAGAACCGCCACTATTACACTCATAATCAGATCTCCGCAATATTCACAATATCGGTTACCGGTTCCGTCTCCGCCTGCTCAAGGGAGGTCACAAGGGCCTCGGCGGTATCGATCGCGGTAAAGACCGTGACGCCGGTCTCGATCGCGTATCTTCTGATGAGAAATCCGTCCCGCTGATGCTCGATGCCCTGAGGCGGCAGGTCGATGATCAGATCGATCCGGTGTCCCAGAATGAGATCGAGCAGGTTCGGGTGGGGCTGCTCCAGCTTGTTGGTGCGCACGGCCTTCACGCCCCTGCCGTTGAGATAGGCGGCCGTCCCGAAGGTGGAATAGATCCTGTAGCCGAGCTTCTCAAACCTGGCAGCGATCGGGACGATGGCTTCCTTGTCCTCGTCCCTCACGGTGATGATCATGTTGCGGTACTTCGGAAGGTTGATTCCCGCCCCGAGGAACGCCTTGTAGAGCGCCGCCCCCGTCGTCTCCGCGACGCCGAGCGCCTCGCCCGTGGACTTCATCTCCGGTCCGAGGGAGATGTCCGCGCCGCGGATCTTCTCAAACGAGAACACCGGCATCTTCACCGCGGTATACCTCGCCTCCTTCTGGAGCCCCGGCTCGTACCCCATCCCGCGGATCGTCTCCCCGAGAATCACCCGGGCCGCCAGCGGGACGATCGGAATCCCCGTCACCTTGCTGATATAGGGCACGGTCCTCGAGGATCTGGGATTCACCTCGATGCAGTACACGTCGTCTCCGGAGGCGATGAACTGAATGTTGATCATCCCCCGGACGTGCAGCGCCGCCGCGAGCCTGCCCGTGTAGTCGACGATCCGGTTCACGGCCGTCTCCGATACCGTCCTGGCGGGATAGACCGAGATCGAATCGCCGGAGTGGATGCCCGCCCGCTCCACATGCTCCATGATGCCCGGGATCAGGATGTCCGTCCCGTCGCAGACCGCGTCCACCTCGATCTCCTTGCCCGGCACGTATTTGTCCACAAGGATGGGATGGTCCTGGGCGATCCGGTTGATCACCCCGATGTACTCGTCGATGTCGGCGTCGCTGATGGCGATCCGCATCCCCTGTCCGCCGAGGACGTAGGACGGCCGCACGAGCACCGGATACCCCAGCCTGCCCGCCGCGGCCCGGGCCTCCTCCGCGGTGAAGACGGTCTCGCCCTTCGGCCTCGAGATCCCGCAGGAGGCGAGGATCTCGTCGAATCTCTCCCGGTCCTCGGCCGCGTCCACGTCGTCCGCCGAGGTCCCCAGGATCGGGACCCCCATCTTCATCAGGGCCTCCGTGAGACCGATGGCCGTCTGCCCGCCGAACTGGACCACCGCCCCGTCGGGCTTCTCGGTCCGGACGACGTTCTCCACGTCCTCGGGCGTCAGCGGCTCGAAGTAGAGCCGGTCGGCGATGTCGAAGTCGGTACTGACCGTCTCCGGATTGTTGTTGACGATCACGGTCTCCCACCCGGCCTTCGAGAAGGCCCAGGTGCAGTGGACGGAGCAGAAATCGAACTCGATTCCCTGGCCGATCCGGATCGGTCCCGAGCCGAGGACCAGGACCTTCTTTCTGTCATGGGAGGGGACCGACTCGTTCTCCCCGTCATAGACGGAATAATAGTAGGGCGTCGCCGCCGCGAATTCCGCGGCGCAGGTATCGACCATCTTGAAGGAGGCGGTGATGCCGTTCTCCTCCCGCAGGGCCTTCACCTCGCCGGCCGTCTTTCCGGTCAGGGAGGCGATCAGGGTGTCCGGGAACTCCAGGCGCTTCGCGTTGGCGAGAAGCGCGGGCGTGAGTTTCCTCGTCCTGAGGGAGTACTCCATGCCGACCAGGATCGCGATCTTGTCGATGAACCAGAGATCGATCCCCGTAATCCGGTG
Organism: uncultured Lachnospiraceae bacterium; assembly: GCA_902773195.1. The sequence continues at coordinate 2,824 of CACYDL010000174.1, read as the reverse complement.
GATCTCGTCGTAGGTCATCTGGCGCCGGACGGCCTCCGCGATCTTCCAGAGACGTCTGTCGTCCACGATTCTCAGTTCGTCCTCAAACTCGCTGTCCGAAAGCTGGCTGTAGTCATAGGAGAGCAGGGAGTCGACGTGCTGCTCCAGGGAGCGGATCGCCTTCATCAGCGCTCCCTCGAAATTCGTGCAGATCGCCATGACCTCTCCGGTCGCCTTCATCTGGGTCGTCAGCGTGTGGCGGGCCGTGAGGAATTTGTCGAAGGGAAGACGCGGGATCTTGACGACGCAGTAGTCCAGCATCGGCTCAAAGGACGCGTACGTCTTCTTCGTGATGGCGTTGGGAATCTCATCCAGGGTATAGCCCAGCGCGATTTTGGCGGAGACCCTGGCGATCGGATAGCCGGTCGCCTTGGACGCGAGGGCCGAGCTCCGGCTCACGCGGGGATTGACCTCGATGACGCAGTACTCAAACGACACCGGATCGAGGGCGAACTGCACGTTGCAGCCCCCCGTGATCCTCAGCTCCTCGATGATGTTGAGGGCGGAGGTCCGGAGCATCTGGTACTCCCTGTCGCCCAGGGTCTGGGACGGCGCCACGACCACGGAATCCCCGGTATGGACGCCGACCGGATCCACATTTTCCATATTGCAGACGGTGATGCGGTTGCCTCTGGCGTCCCGCATGACCTCGTACTCGATTTCCTTCCAGCCGGCGATGCAGCGCTCCACGAGGACCTCGCTGACCCGGGAGAGACGCAGTCCGTTCGCGAGAATCTCCCTGAGCTCGGACTCGTTGTGGGCGATGCCTCCGCCGGATCCGCCCAGCGTATAGGCAGGCCTCAGCACCACCGGGTAGCCGATCTTCGAGGCGAACACGGCGCCCTCCTCCACGGAATGGACGACCAGGCTGGCCGCGATCGGCTCGCCGATCTTCTCCATCGTGTCCTTGAAGGACTGACGGTCCTCCGCCTTCCTGATCGTGAGGGCGGTGGTCCCGATCAGCCTGACCTCGGGATGGGCTTCAAAGAAGCCTTCGTCGGAGAGCTCCATCGCCAGATTGAGGCCGGCCTGTCCGCCGAGCGTCGGCAGAATGGAGTCCGGCTTCTCTTTTTCGATGATGCGGCGGACGACGGCTGTCGTGAGCGGCTCGATGTAGACCTCGTCGGCGATGTCCTTGTCCGTCATGATGGTGGCGGGGTTGCTGTTCAGGAGGACGACCTCGATCCCCTCCTCCCTCAGCGCGCGGCACGCCTGGGTACCCGCGTAGTCAAACTCGGCCGCCTGGCCGATGATGATCGGGCCGGAGCCGATCACAAGAACCTTCCTGATATTCTCATTTCTCGGCATGTCACGGTCTCCTTTTCATCATTTTCATGAACCGGTCGAACAGGTAATTCGCGTCCTGCGGTCCCGGACAGGCCTCCGGATGGAACTGGACCGTGAAGATGTCCCGGCCGTTATAGACGAGACCCTCGTTGGTGCCGTCGTTGACGTTCTCGAAGGCGGGGCGGGCGACGGCCGGATCCACCGTCTTCACGTCGACGGCGTAGCCGTGGTTCTGGGACGTGATGAGAACCCTCCCCCCGTCGGTCAGATCCCGCACCGGGTGGTTGCCTCCCCTGTGGCCGTACTTCAGCTTGTAGGTGTCGGCGCCTGTCGCCAGGGCCATCAGCTGATGGCCGAGACAGATCGCGAAAATGGGAACCTCCGATTCATAGAGCTTCCGGATCTCCTGTATCAGCTCGGGGTTGTCCTTGGGATCTCCCGGCCCGTTGGTGAGCATGATGCCGTCCGGCTCCGACGCGAGAATTTCCTCCGCCGTCGTCCGGGAGGGATAGATCGTCACGGCGCAGCCCCTCTTCACGAGGTTATCGGCGATATCCTTCTTGGCGCCGAAATCATAGAGCGCGACCCGCGGCCCCCTGCCGGGAATCCGGCGGATTTCCTTCGACGTGACGCGGTCCACCACCCGGCCGGTCCTGTAGGCCCGGATCTCTGCGAGAACCGAGGAAGGATCCCTCTCCTCGGTGGTGATCATCCCGTTCATCGTGCCCTTTTCGCGGAGAAGCCTCGTCAGGGCGCGGGTATCTATGCCGGCGATGCCGGGAATATGATGTTCTTCCAGGAACTGCTGAATGGTTTCTTCCGAACGGAAGTTGCTGGGAAGTCTCGAAAGCTCGCGGACGATAAAGCCGTCGGCCCAGGGGCCCCCGGACTGCATGTCCTCCAGGGAAACGCCGTAATTGCCGATCAGAGGCCACGTCATCGTGACCGCCTGCCCGGCATAGGAGGGATCGGTGAGAACTTCGAGATATCCGGTCATGGAGGTGTTGAAGACGATCTCGCTCACACAGGTCCCGGCGGACCCGATGGATGTACCGGTAAACACGCTGCCGTCTTCCAGAATAAGAAATGCTTTCAATCAGTTTGCCCTTTCTTTCAATCTCGGTGGATGCGGTACGCTTTCAGCCGGAGCGCTGCTGTACCTGAGCGCAGGCCTAAAGCATTATATCTCTATTTTTGCGGCTTTTCAACCCATCAGGAGGCTGACAGATTTTCATGGGGTTTGACATTTTATGGGGCGAAACCGGTCCCGGCGTTTTTTCCGGCCCCCTTTTCCGTCCGAAAACAACCGTCTTCTCCGGCAGAACGAAATAACAGGTTCCGGGAAAAAAATAATAGGTTGACGAACGGGACGAAAAAGTGTAAACTATGTTTCGTTGACGGATCAGTCAGCGGTTCGCAGGAGTGGCGGAATCGGCAGACGCGCAGGCTTCAGGTGCCTGTTGTCGCAAGGCAGTGAGGGTTCAAGTCCCTTCTCCTG
>CACYDL010000173.1 GCA_902773195.1 uncultured Lachnospiraceae bacterium | reverse complement strand
TGTCCTGACAAAGGCAGCCTCCGGAAAAGCCTTTCCTTCTGAGAACCGGAACCCGGACCGCCCATCCGGCACGAGACTGCGCCGGATAAATTTCATCCGCGAAAATTTGTATTGCAATCTATAAATTGCATCTAAGGATATAATTTCATGTACCATAGCCCGAAGGAGCGGTGAACTATCATTCCCGGAAATGAGCTATGGCAAAAGAGCAGAAAATCCGGAGCAGTCCGACTCTGGGTTCAAACATCCGGAGACTGCGAAAAGAACAGAGGCTGACGCAGGAGCAGCTTGCCGCAAGGCTTCAGCTCTACGGAATCAGCATCTCCAGAAGCATTCTGTCCCAGATGGAATGCGGCACTTATAATGTCAGAGTTTCGGAGCTGGCTGCCCTGTCCGAGATTCTGCACGCCGACTACGCTGAATTCTTCAAAGGCGTCACGATCTGACCCGGTCCGCCCCGCCTTTTCCTGAAGCTCCCGGTTCCGGCCTGTCCTCCGCTCACGCAAGATACCCGGAGACGGCATACTTCTTCCCGTCTGTTTTCACCGTCACGGCTCCGTCTAGATCCGTTCTGTAGATCGCGCAGCCGGCTCCCTCCAGTCTCTCCAGCAGTTCTCTGTGCGGATGCCCGTAGACCGAATTCTTCCCGCAGGAAATGACGCCCACGGACGGCTCTGCCAGTTCGAGAAACCGCTCTCCCGTGGAATTTCTGGATCCGTGATGCGCCACCTTCAGCACCTCGCAGCCCTGTTTCCTCTCCGACAGAATTCTCTCGACGTTCTCCTCGCCCTCCCCCTCGACGTCTCCCGTAAAGAGCGCGTCGAAATCCCGGTACCTGAGGGAGAGCACCAGACACAGGGCGTTGTCGTCCTCCGCTCCCGCCGCCTGCCCCCGGCCGGGCCCGAACACGTCGATTCTCACCTCGTTCATCACGACAAAGTCGCCCTCCGCCAGGTAAAGAACCCGGATTCCCGCCTTTTCCGCCTCAGCCGCCATCCTTTCGCGGGCGGATTCGCCCTGGTTTCTCTCCGCTCCGCCTCCCGGAGAGCCCAGATCCGGCATGACCAGATTCCTGATCCTCACCTGGCGCCGGGCGATCAGCTCGCGGATCCCGTTGACGTGATCCTCGTCCATGTGGGTCGCAAACACGTAATCAAGCCTCGTGATGCCTTCGCTCCGCAGGAACGGCTCCACTCTGTTTTTCCCCACCTCCCGCACCGAGGAAGAGCCCGCGTCGATCATGACGTTCTTCCCGCCGGGCAGCTCCAGTACGATCCCGTCCCCCTGCCCCACCGAAAGAAACGTGATCTTCAGTTCTCTCCTCGGTCCGGGGCCAAGAAGCAGGAGAAGCGGCGGCACCAGGAGGTAGAGCACCAGTCTTCTCTTGTACAGCCTCATCTTTTTCATCAGCCACGCCCAGGCCGCCAGCGCCGCGTAGTAGACAAGGCATTTCGTGACCGGGGGACAGCCCAGCACGGCCACCGACCCCGGCAGGGATTTCACGGCCTGCATCACCCATTCCAGACCTCTCAGGAGAAAGAACGAAGGATAAGAAAAGACGCCGCCGAGGACCGTGCCGATGATTCCCGTCAGAAGGATCACCGGAAGCGCCGGCACAAAGGCAAGGTTCAGGGGAACGCTGAAAAGCGGGAGCTCCGAGAAGCTCCGGAGAACCAGGGGCGCCATGCCCAGATAGAGCATCACGGCGGCGGTCCGGTTCCCCCTGGCACCGAAAAGAGCGCAGATCAGAACCGCCGCGAACGACATCTGAAATCCGCTGTAGAAAAGGAAGGAGGGATTTCCGAGGAGGATCATGGTGCCCGCCAGCGACATCGCGGTCAGGGTATCATAGGTTCTGCCCGCCAGATCGGCGGACACGGCCAGGAGAAACATCACACAGGCCCGCAGGGTGGACACGGACGCCCCCGTAAAGACCGTGTACGCCAGCATCGCCGCGGAGGATACGCATACGCCGGCGGGAATGCCGCTTCCCGCCCTTCTGAGCAGCCTGTAGAGCCCCATCCCGAGAAGGGAGAGATGAAGACCGGATATGGCGAGCATATGCGTAAGGCCGCCTGCCCGCCAGAGATCCGAGGCGTC
>CACYDL010000172.1 GCA_902773195.1 uncultured Lachnospiraceae bacterium | reverse complement strand
TTTTTCTTGTCTATATCCAGGATCATCCGTCTCACCCTCTCAAAGAACCGCGCAGCCGTCGACGCCCAGGATCTGGCCGGAGACGTAACCGGACAGGCCGGACGCGAAATAGAGGCAGGCGCGGGCGATATCCTCCGGCCCGGCGATCCTGCCGGCGGGGATATTCCGGATTCGTTCTTCGAGCTTCGCCGGGTCCGTCCCCCGGAGCATGTCCGTGTCGGTGAGACCCGGGGCGACCGCGTTGACCCGGATCTTATGGGGCATGAGCTCCTTGGCCGCGGTCCTTGTGAGCGCGAGCACCGCCCCTTTGGTGGCGGTGTAGGCGAGCTGGCCGGGATTTCCGTATACGGCGGTCATGGAGGCGATATTGACGATACTGCCTCCCTCCTCCTGCTTTCTCATCACGCGGGCGGCGAGCTGGAGCATATGGATCGTGCCGAAGACGTTGACCCGGAACATTTCCTCCGTCCGGGCGCCCGAAATCATGCCGATGGGAGCGTTGTACTCCACGCCGGCGCTGTTTACGAGCACGTCCAGCCGCCGGCAGCGGTCCAGGAGCTCCCGGACGGCCCGGGTCGCGGCGGCCTCGTCCGAGACGTCAAAATAGGAGGGAATCAGCCGTTCGTGGTACGGGTTTTCGGCGATCCACGCATCCGCTCCTCCCGCGTGCAGGCCGTTGACAAAGACCAGCGCGCCGCTGGCGGCGAACAGCTCCGAGACCGCCCTGCCGATTCCCCTCGATCCGCCGGTCACGAGGCAGACCTTGTCCTTCAGCATCGGATTTGTTTCAAATGTATTGTTATCCATTTTCAAATGAGACGCCGCAGCGCTCCAGAATCTTCATGCCGTTTTCGTAGGAACCGAAATTCAGGATGTCGTCCGTTTCAAACAGGACCCCGAAGACGTCCTCCAGCTCGGAGATCAGGCTCATGTGCAGGATGGAATCCCAATCCTCCTGGGTCCGGAAGGCGAAGCCCTTCTCCAGCTCTTCGGGCGTCACGGAGAAGACCCTGACGAATACGTCTCTGTACTTTTCGTAATTATTCATGCTTGCTCCGTTTCCGTATGTCTGTGCAGGCGCAAAACCCCGCGCGGCGCGGCTCATTCCGCCTCCATGCGGGCAAGGATGTCGCCGACGGTCCGGAAGGCGCGGATCTCGTCTCCCGTGAGCTTCAGGCCGAACTCGTCCTCCATCAGCACCATCAGGCTGAGTCTGGCCAGGGAGTCATATTCCCCCAGCTCCTCCAGGACGACGTCCGCAGAGAGCGTGTCCGGTTCGAGCTCCATCATTTCCTCGAGCATCCCGAGCTTTTTCTTTTCAGTCATGCGAAACCTCCTTTTTCAGGCATTTCAGAATCACTGCATCCCGGCGGATCCTCCGGTGACGGGACCGCGTCCGGGTATCCGTCGTCATAGGCTTCCTCCGTCTCAATGAGGGGCAGGACGCGGCGGACGTCGATTTCAAAGGCGGCGGTCGCCAGGCTGAGCCCCACGCCGAAGCCGCAGCACAGGATCCGCAGGCGGCGCTCCTCGTCCAGGTCCCCGTACCCGCTGACGAGGGTCAGGGGGATGCTGGCGGAGGAGGTGTTGGCGAAGCGGCCGAGGGAGACCGGAACCTTTTCCTCGGGGAACCCCGTCTTCCGGGCGATTCTCCGAAGAATCATCCCGTTGGCCTGGTGAAGCGCCAGGACGTCGTAGTCCGCGGGCGAGGTGCCCGTCTCCGCCATATAGGCGAGGATCTGTTCCGGGACTTCGCCGGTGGCGAAGCGGAAGACCTCGAGATCATCCATCTGCGAGCGGTTTCCCGTCTCCTCCGGCATGGCGGGGTGCCGCCAGAACCCGTAGGGGGCGGCGATGGCCTTGTACCTCGTCCCGTCGGAACGGGAGGAGAAGCGGAGCGCGCCGTCTCCCGTCCGCTCCAGGAGCGTCGCCGCGCCGGCATCTCCGAAGAGGAGGGCGGAACCGCTGCCGGGTCTGACCTTTTCTTTCCGGCCAAATCCCCTCGCCGGCGTGTCGCCCGTGAGCAGAAGCCCGAAGCGCGCGCCGGAGGAATGCATGAGAGAGGAGACGATGCTGAGGCCGTTTACGTACCCCGAACACCCTAGATTGACGTCGAACACGAGGCAGTCCGGGCCGAGCGCCAGCCGCTTCTGAAGCACGAAGGCGGTGGAGGGCACCCGGTAATCCGTCGTCTGGGACACGAAGACCAGCACGCCGACGTCGTTCCGGCCGGTCCCGTTTTCCCGGAGAAGTCTCTCCGCCGCGCAGAAGCAAAGGTCCGAGGCGGTCTGCCGGACGCCCGCCACGAAGCGGCCGCGGATTCCCGTCTGCTGCGTGAAGCGCCTGAGCGCGGCGGCGTCCTCCCCGGAGACGGAGGCCAGATCCTCCCATTTTTCGGGCACGCAGGCGGCGACGCCGCGGATTTCAATTCCCGATATGACACTGTCCATGGCAGATACCTCACGATGTGGTCAGTCCTCCGTCCACCGGGATGGAGGCGCCGGTGATAAAACCGGAGGCGGGACTCAGCAGAAACGCGATCACCGACGCCACGTCCGACGGCCGGGCGACGCCCAGATACTGCCGCTCGAGAAGCTGTCGGTTTCCCGGGCTGTCCTCGCCGTACGGATCCGTGAAGCGCCGGTAAAAGTCCGTGTCGGTCACGCCGGGGCAGACGGTGTTGACGCAGATGCCCCGGCCGGCCAGCTCCTTGGCCATGCAGCGGACGGAGGCGTCCATGGCTGCTTTTGATCCGGCGTACGCGAGTCTTGCCTTGTCCCCGCGCACCGCGGCGGCGGACGAGACGCCCACGATCCTCATGCCTTCGCGGAAGCGTCCCCGGCGGCAGGCCTGGCGCACGCATTCCACGAAGCCGAAACAGTTGACCCGGAACGTCTCCTCAAGCACGGCGGGCTTACAGGCGGAGAGGGGCACGGCCCTTCCCGTGCCGGCGCAGTAGACCAGGCCGTCCAGCGCGCCGCGCTCGCCGCAGACGGCGCGAAACAGCGCGTCCAGCGTCTCCGTCCGGCTCACGTCCGCCGGATAGAGGGCGTGATTTTCGCCCTCCAGCAGGCCGAGAGTCTCCCTGAGGGCGTCCTCCCTCCGGGCGGTCAGGATCAGCTCCGCCCCCAGAGAGGCGCAGACAAGGGCCGTCTCCCGGCCGATTCCCGAGGAAGCCCCGACGATCATGATTCGTTTTCCGGTCAGCAGAAATGGCTGCTCCATACGATTTGCTCCCTGGATGCGTTCATCCCTCAGATACGGTTCGTTCCTTCAGTATTCTCCCGGCCTCAGCTTTCCTTCGGCGTAGATTTCCCGCGTGCGGACGACGGGAAAGACGGCGTCGGTGCGGATTTCCGCCGCGGCGGCGCCCCAGGACAGGCCGACGCCGAAGCCGCTCATCAGGACGCGGAGCACGTCCGCGCCGCCGTCTGCCCCGTACCGGTCGCAGAGCGTGAGCGGGATGGACACGCCGCCGGTGTTCCCGTAGCGGTCCAGGGAGACGGGCATCTTCTCCCGGGGAATGTTCAGTCTTCGCGCCAGCTGCTTCAGGATGAAGACGTTGGCCTGATGCAGCACGACGGCGTCGTAATCCTCCATGGAGGAGGAGGACGCCTCCAGATATTCCCGGATCGTCTCGGGGACGTCCGTGATGGTAAAGGAGAATACGGCAGGCCCGTCCATAAAGAGGTCGTACAGCGTCCGGCGGTTCCCGTCGCTGCAGAGGAACTCTTCCCGGTCCGGGTTCATGTCCCTGAAGCCTCCCGCGGGGAGGATGATGGAACGATAGCGGCTTCCGTCGCTTCGAAGGAGCGTCCGGACCGAGCCGCGCCCGGTTTTTCTCAGAAGGACCGCCGATCCCGCGTCGCCGAACATCATGGCGGTCGACTTGTCCGTGGGCGCGGTCAGCACCGACGCGGTCTCGCCGATCAGCAGAAGGCCGTCTTCCTCCCCGGAGGACGCCATGAGGGAGAGCAGGGTCTGGAGCCCGTAGAGGAAGCCGGAGCATCCGAGGGACAGCTCCAGGCAGGCGCAGTCCGTGGGAAGCTTCAGCCGGTGCTGGAGGACGCACGCCGTGGAGGGGCGGCGGTAATCCGGCGACTGGGTGACGAAGACCATGACGCCGACGCGCCGGCGGTCATTTCCGAGCCGCGAAAAGAGCTCCTCCGCCGCGGCGTACGCCAGGTCGCCCGCGGTCTGGCCGGGCAGCGCGCGGCAGACGGACCGGATGCCCGTGCCGGCGGAAAACCGTCGGACCGCCTCGGGGCCGAAACGCTCCCCGAAGGCGCTGACCGGAAGAAAACAATCGGGGACCGCGCAGGCGATGCCCGCCGGTTCGATCCCCCCGGTTTCAAAGAATGCCATTTTGATCCCCCCGTGTCGTCCGGTTCAAAAGACCGTATGTCTCCCGTGTCTTCTCAAGGGTGGCCGTATCCGTCACGCGGCACAGGCTCACGTCTTTCAGCGTCTTCCGGGCCAGCCCGTACAGCGCCTTCCCCACGCCGCATTCCACCATGCACCGGACGCCGTCCGCCCGCATGGCCAGCATCGTGTCCGTCCACCGCACCGGCGACATGGCCTGGCGCACCAGCAGCTCCGGGATCTCGCCGGGACTTTCGTAGACGCTGCCGGTCACGTTGGAGTAGACGGGGATGCGGGGCTTCCGGAACGTCACGTCCCGGAGCGCCTCTTTGAGCTTCCCAGCCGCCGGCTCCATGAACCGGCAGTGGAAGGGCGCGCTGACGGACAGACGCACGGCGCGGATTCCGTTTTCCTCCGCGTACCGGAGAACCGCGTCGATGGCGGCCGCCGTGCCGGAGACAGCGGTCTGCCCGGGACAGTTGAGGTTGGAGGGCATCACGTCCGGTAGACCGGAGGCGCCCGGAGCGGCGGCCCGGCAGATCTCTTCCGCCTCCGCCTCGTTTACCCCGACGAGGGCGGCCATTCCGCCGAAGCCGGGGGGCGCCGCCCCCTGCATGGCGTCAGCGCGAAGCCGCACGATCCGGAACGCGGTTCCCAGATCCAGCGATCCGGAAAAGACGAGGGCGGCGTATTCTCCCAGGGAGAAGCCCGCCGCGCAGTCGACGGGCACGCCCGTCTCCCGCAGGGCCGCCCCGGCGGCCAGATCCGCCGCCAGCATGCAGACCTGCGTGTGACGTGTCTCGTCCAGCTGCTGCTGCGTTCCGCTGAAACAAAGCGAAGCGAGGTCCATGCCGAGGACTTCACCCGCTTCGCGAAAAATGTCCTTTACACATTCGAACCGGTCAAAGAGCTCCTTCCCCATGCCGGGGCGCTGGGGTCCCTGACCGGAAAACAACACGGCCGTTTTTGGTGTCATAGATTGATTCTCTTCGCAGGATTTCCCAAAACATGCGTTCCTGCCCTGACTTTTGTGAATACCATGCTTCCCGCGGCGATCACGGCGTCGTCGCCCACCTTCATTCCGGGCGCGATGAAGGCCTTGGTTCCGATCGTCACCCGGTTTCCGACGACGACGCCCCCGGTGATGGAGACGTTTCCGAAGACGGTGCAGTAATCGCCCACGACCGCGTCGTGGCCGAGTCCGGTCTTTTCGTTGATGACGGTGCCTTTTCCGATCCGTATGTCGACCGTGTAGGTGGAGTTTCTGCAGAGGATGCTTCCGGCGCCGACCTGAACGGAGGAGTGGAGCTCCACGTCGGGGGAGACGAGCGTCTCGAAGCGGACCCCCCGGGCCTCACAGGTCTCCTGGATCCGCTCCCTCGCCGATGTCGGACGGCCCACGACGCAGGTGCAGTACACTTCGTCCCTGTGGGCGAAGAGCCAGTCGGCGGTTCCGAGAACCGGGAAGCCGAAGACGGTCTGTCCCGGCCTGTAATACGGCTCGTCCACAACCATGCCGAGAAAATCATAGGTGGGACGTATCCGGTTGATTCGTTCGAGCATGAAGATCATCTCCCGGGCAAATCCGCCTGCACCGTAAAACACCAGCTTTTTCATGGCCTGGTCTCCTTCGTTTCTTTCGTACTATTATAGCCTTTCCGCGGGGCTGCCGCAATTCCTATTGAGGGGGCGGCGCGGTCCCCGAAGATCCCCCGTCACCGCTCCAGAAATCCCAGATATTCGTCAAAGAGATTGAACAGCATATCTCCCGAGCAGACCGGGATCTGCGCCGTGCTGCCCGGCAGTATCTCCCAGGTGTATAGATCCTCCGCCCTCGTCAGCACCAGGGCGGGGATCACGTCGAAGCCGTCGCCGAAGATGACGTCGAGGTAGCGGGCGTATTTCGCCGCCTGCTTCTCCTCCTCGGGATCGATCCGGTCCTTCATCTTGAATTCCAGGGAGAAGACCTTGTCCTCCGTGATCACCAGGACGTCCGCGTAGATGCGGACGTAGCGCGACCGGTTGATTCTCAGCTCAAAGCAGATCTCCCAGCTCCCGAAGTCCTGTCCGGACAGGTCCCGGAAGAGTCCCAGCATGACCTCTCTGGAGTCGCGGAAGGAATGAAGGAGCCCTCTCGTGTCGTTCAGGTTCCGCCCGACGGAGCGGCAGCCCTTCATCAGCTCCTCCATCCATTCCTCCTCCGGCTGGCTCAGAAAGCGCTCCACCGAGGCGTAATAGCCGCAGAAGTCCTCCAGCCCCCGGTGAGGCCTCATCTGGCGGATCAGCCCGTG
>CACYDL010000171.1 GCA_902773195.1 uncultured Lachnospiraceae bacterium | reverse complement strand
GGGATTTCAAAAATGTTACAATATTGTTGCAACTATGTTATAATGATTCCGTAACTGCGGAAAAATACCCAGGGAGCCGTCATGAGAGAACAACCGGGAACAGGAAACCATCTGATCAGGACGCTGGCCGCGGCGCTGCTTCTCGCCGTGTCGCTGGTTCTGTCCTCCGGCGCGGTCTTTGCCGCTTCCAGAGCGACCGTCTACGAGGGCGTCGACTACGCCCGCGTGTACAGCTACGACTACTTTGTGAAAAAGTACCCCGACATCAGCAAGAAGCTGGGATACAGCGAAAAGAGGATTCTGCGCTATTTTGTCGTCACGGGCATGAAGAAGCAGATGAGGGGCAGCCGCACCTTCAGCGTGAAGTCCTACCGCAACGGAAATCCGGACCTTCGCAGGAAGTACGTCTACAACTACCGGAAGTACTATCTGCATTACATGAACTACGGCTATAAATCCAAGGCGAGACGGGCGACCGCCGTGGGCGTCACCCGGATGAAAAATCCGGTGACCGTCTACAAGGGCAAGGACTACGCGAAGGTCTACGACTACTTCTACTACGTGAAGCACTATCCCGACGTGGTACAGACCTGCGGCGACGACGACCTGAAGGTTCTGACCCATTTCGTCGAGCGCGGAATGAAGGAGGGCCGGGAGGGCCGGGCGCCGGGGGGCACCTCGGGCAGCGGCTACGACGACGGAAAGATCTCCGTGACCATCACCTCGGTGAAGATTACGGGCTCCTCCGACGTCCTGGTGAAGGCGAAGACCTCGGGCGCTTCCGGGATCCGGATCGGACTGTTCCCCCGGGTCCCCTACGCCAACGGCATCGGCAGCGCCAAGCCGGCGGCCACCGCCAGATCCTCGTCCTCCATCACCTTTACGATCCCTCTCAACAAAAACAGTTCGAAGTCGGTCCTGCAGGACAAGTTCTACATCGGAGCGCAGAGGAGGGACGGAACCTGGCGGGTCTGCAGCAATTACTTCTACATCCAGAACCCGGGGGCCTGCGCCGCAAATACCGCGGCCTTCCCGAAGCCGGCCAGGGGAACGAAGAAGGGCCTCAAGATGGTGATCGGCTCCGACGCCTATATCAACAAGGCCATCGAGCTTCGCTGCAGCCACGTGATCGCCGATTTCCCCATCGAGACGTTTCTCGGAGGGAGCGGCGTCAGCTACACCTACGAGGGGAAGGTCTACCATTTTTCCTCCGCGATCCGGGACTATCAGCGGCAGCTGAAGAAGCTCAGGGACGCGGGCATCGTCGTCACCGGCGTCTTCTATCTGTCGGGAAGGAATATGACCAGGTATATGATGCCCGCCGCGGCCTCCGCCGACAGGTCGGGCTCCTTGATCTTCGGCATCAATACCAAGAATTCGGCCAGAAAAGAGCTGGAGGCCCTGTTCTCCTGTCTGGCGGATTACTTCACGAGGGACGGCGCGCTGCTCGCCAACTGGATCTTCGGAAATGAGTCAAACCAGTACAAGGTCTACAATTTCTGCGGAAATATCAGCTATTCGCAGTACATCAAGGACTACGCCGACCAGTTCCGTCTCTTCAATACGGCGGTAAAGAGCCGGTGGAGGAACGCCAGGACCTACATGTGCTTCGACCACAACTGGAACCTCTCCTTTGACCTGGCGGGATCCTACAGGGGAAAGGGCATGCTGTCCGCGGTCAACCTGCACCTGAAGAAACACGGCGCGGTCCACTGGGATCTGGCGCTGCATCCCTATCCGTCTCCCGAGCAGGACGCCCGGTTCTGGAACCGGAGCTCGCTGGTGAGCTTCTCCGGCGGATCTCAGCAGTACACGATGCTGAACATCAACTACATCGCGAAATACATCCGGGCCACCTACGGGAACAACGTGAGAATCATACTGCCCGAGACGGGCTACAGCTCCGTCTGCCACGGCGCGGACATGGAGTCGTACCAGGCGGCGGCGGTGGCCTACTCCTACTACATCGCCGAGTTTGACCCGAGGATCGACATGATCGGCATCCACAGGGAGATGAACGACAGCGGCGAGGTCGCCGGCGGCTTCAGCCTGGGAATCTTCCGGTATTCCTTCAGCGACCCGAAGCCCGCGGCGGACGTGTTCCGGTACATGGACACGCCGTCCTGGAAATCTCATACCGCGAAATATCTGAGACTGATCAACAACGCGGCGAGCTGGAGCCGGCTGGTGTCCGGATTCAACTCCTCGCGGTTTGCGAAGAAGTGACAAACAGCGACAGGGAGGAAGATTATGAGTTACAGCAGCTTTTTCTCACGGCTTCAGAACGGAAGCGACGTGCGCGGCGCGGCGATCGCCGCGGGAGACGAGGCAAGAACGCTGACGCCGGGGCTCGCGGTCTTTATCGCGGCCTCCTTCGGACAGTGGCTTGCCGGAAGGACCGGGAAGGAGGCGGCCGATCTGAGAATCGGCGTCGGCCATGACAGCCGGGTGACGGCGGAGGAAATCAAGGGAGCGGTGCTCCGGGGCATCGGCGGAAGCCGGGCGTACGACTGCGGACTGATCACGACGCCCGCGATGTTCCAGTCGACCATTCTTCCCGGGAGCTGCTTCGACGGCGCGGTCATGATCACCGCGAGCCACCTTCCCTTCAACAGGAACGGAATGAAGTTCTTCACGAAGGACGGCGGCCTCGACGCGGCGGATCTGAAGGAGATCCTCGCCCGTGCCGCGGAACTGGCGGAGCAGTACGGGACCCCGGACGAGGAGGAATTTGTCAGCGCGGAGGGCTTCCGCCCCGAAGGAGGGGAGATTCAGCCCTTTGACATGAGAAAGACCTATGCCGACGCCATGAAGGAGCTGATCAGCGGCAAGGTGAACCCGGACGCCGGAAAGCTTCCCCTGGAGGGACTTCATATCGTCGTCGACTCGGGAAACGGCGCGTCGGGCTTCTTCGCGACGGATATCCTGGCGCCGCTGGGCGCGGACATCTCCGGGAGCGTATTTCTCGAGCCCGACGGCATGTTCCCGAACCACGTCCCGAATCCGGAGAACGAGACGGCCATGAAGGCCGTCGGGAAGGCGGTGCTGGACGCCGGGGCGGACCTGGGCGTGATCTTCGACTGCGACGGCGACAGGGCGGCCGTCGTGTTTGCCGACGGGACGGAGGTGAACCGCAACTCCCTCATCGCCCTCCTCTCCGTGATCGTCTCGGAGGAGTTCCCCGGATCGACCATCGTGACGGATTCCGTGACCTCCGACGAGCTGACCCTGTTCCTGGAGCAGACGCTGAAGCTGCGCCACCTCCGCTTCAGACGCGGATACAGGAATGTGATCCGGAAGGGAATCGAGCTGAACCGGAGCGGAGAGACGTGCGAGCTCGCCATCGAGACCTCGGGACACGGGGCGTTCCGAAGCAACCATTTCTCCGACGACGGCGCCTATATCGCCGCGGTGATCATCTGCAGGCTGGCGATGCTCCGGAAGAAAGGCCGGAGGCTCGAGGACGATCTCGCCGAACTGAGACAGCCGGCGGAATCCGCCGAGTACCGCTTCCGGATCGAGGCGGAGGATTTCCGCGCCTACGGCGAGCAGGCGCTGGAGGATTTCCGCGCCTTCGCGCAGAAGGATCCCCGCTTCCGGATCGTCGAGCCCAATTACGAGGGAATCCGGATCGCCTTTGACGACGACGAGATCCGCGGCTGGCTCCTGATCAGGATGTCGCTCCACGATCCCGTCATGCCTCTCAATGTGGAAACGGCCGAGGAAGGCGGCTGCCGGAAGGCGCTGGAGCGGCTGAATCCGTTCCTCGCGGAGCACGGGCTTCTCCGCCTCGCCTGAGAGGAACTTATCGCCCCCGGATGAGGCGATCATTATTGACGCGGCCTTGTTTTTGCTGTAAAGTGAGGTATAGCGGTCCGCGGCTGACGCGGATTTCAATTCAGATTCCGGAAGGAGGAATATCCCATGGCATTGGTTACATCAAAGGAAATGTTCGAGAAGGCGTATAACGGTGGTTATGCGATCGGAGCATTCAACGTCAACAATATGGAGATCGTTCAGGGTATCACGGAGGCCGCTCAGGAGCTCAGATCACCCGTGATCCTCCAGGCGTCCGCGGGCGCGCGCAAGTACGCGAATCCGTCCTATCTCCGCAAGCTCGTCGAAGCAGCCGTCATCGAGTGCCCGGACATCGACATCGTCATGCACCTGGACCACGGCCCGGACTTCGAGACCTGCAAGTCCTGCATTGACAACGGATTCACCTCCGTCATGATCGACGCTTCCAGCAAGCCCTTCGAGGAGAACATCGAGATCACGAGAAAGGTCGTCGAATACGCCCACGCGAACGGCGTCGTCGTCGAGGCCGAGCTCGGCGCTCTCGCGGGCATCGAGGATGACGTCAACGTCTCCGCCGAGGATTCCGCCTACACCCGTCCCGAAGAGGTCGAGGAATTCGTGAGCCGCACGGGCGTCGATTCCCTCGCGATCGCGATCGGAACGTCCCACGGCGCTTTCAAGTTCAAGCCGGGCACCAAGCCGCAGCTCCGCTTCGACATTCTCGACGAGATCGTCAAGAAGATCCCGGGCTTCCCGATCGTTCTTCACGGCGCTTCTTCCGTGCCGCAGGAATACGTCAAGATCATCAACGCCCACGGCGGAAAGCTTGTCGACGCCATCGGCGTTCCGGAAGACCAGCTTCGCCAGGCGGCGAGATCCGCGGTCTGCAAGATCAACATCGACTCCGACCTTCGCCTCGGCTTCACCGCCGGAATCCGTGAGACCTTCGAGGCTTCTCCGGAGCTGTTCGATCCCCGCGGCTACCTCAAGGTCGCCCGCAACAACGTCAAGGCGATCGTCACACACAAGATCCAGGACGTTCTCGGCAGCGCCGGCAAGATGTGATCAGCCGGACACGACGCCCGAAAACAGCCGGAGAGCGGAATTCCGGTCCTTTCCGGGAAACGGAATCCGTCCTGCGCGAAATGTCAAAAAAGGCACCTCTCGGGGTGCCTTTTTCGTGCATCTTCGGGGGAAACGTGTTATGATAAAATAGCCGTGCGGCAGATGCGCGGGAGAACGGCGGAAAAGCCGGTCTTTCCTGCCGTCCGCCGTGTGCCGGAGGCTGCGCCGGGAAAGGACGCCGCCTCATCAGCCCGGCCGAATCAGGATGGAGATTGACAGGAGATAAGCCATGGCGCAGGATCGAAGGGATCTCGAATATCAGAAGGAGAGAGAAAAAAGACGCAGGGCACGCGAAGCCAGAAGGAGGGCGGAGCGCAGGAGAGCGATGATCATCCGGACCGTCGCCGGCTGCGTGCTGGCCGCCATTCTCATCGCGGTGCTCCTGTTCGTCGGAAACGCCAGAAGGCGCGCGGGCAAGAGCGCCTCCGGAGGAAACGCCGATCCTACGGCCGCGGGCCTCGCGTCGGTCGAGAGCACCGTCACGGCTTCGACGCCCGCGGCGACCGACGTCTCATCCATCGTCGTCGATTACAGCCGCCTTCCCGAGACGGTTTCGACGCGGGAGGAGGCTCTCGCCTTTGCCGACGCCTACGCCACACAGTACAACTACGACAAGGCGATTTCCCTGATCCAGAGCATCAGCGGCTATGAGTCGGACGCAGAGATGACGGACGCCATCGCCCGCTACACCGCGGAGAGGGACGCCTGCGTCCCGGTGGACGTGACGACCGTTCCCCACGTCTTCTTCCACTCCCTGCTCAACGACGACCGCGGGTTCCGCACCGACATCGTGGGCTCCGACCGCGCGTGGAGAAACGACGCGGCCATGACCAGCGCCGACGAATTCGACCACATGATGGAAGATATGTACGAGGCCGGGTACGTGCTGGTCTCCCTGTACGATATGTGCATCCGGACGAAGAACGAGGACGGCTCCATCTCCGTCGCGAAGAACGAGAATCTGATGCTGCCTCCCGGCAAAAAAGCCCTGGTCATCTCGGAGGACGACCTGAGCTACTACCACACCTACGGGATCGGCACCCAGGGCTACGCCACCAGGATGGTGCTGGACGAGAACGGCAAGGTGAAGTGCGAGTACACCAACGAGAACGGGGAGACCCTGATCGGCGATTACGACGTCGTGCCGAGGCTCAACTCGTTTATCTACAAGCATCCCGATTTCGCCTATCACAACGCCCGGGGCACCGTCGCCCTCACGGGATACAACGGGGTGTTCGGCTACCGGACGAACGACTACTACAAGGACATCAACAACCCGAAGCTCGACCAGGACCAGATCGACTGGCTGGAGGCCCATCCGGACTTCGACTGGGACGAGGACGTGGCGAAGGCGAAGGAAATCGCCGACGCGATGAAGGCCGAGGGCTGGACGTTCGCCAGTCACACCTACGCCCACTGGAACGCGTCCAACAAGTCGGTGGAGCAGCTTCAGGCGGACAACGAGAGATGGATGACCGTCAATCATCCCATCGTGGGAGACACCGACATCATCATCTTCGCCTTCGGCGGCGACATCGGCCTGGTGAACCAGTATAATGCGGACAACGAGAAATACCAGTACTTCAAAGACCAGGGGTACTGCATCTACTGCAACGTGGACGGCAACATCGGCTGGACGGAGTTCGGGCCGAGCTATATGAGAACCGGGCGCGTGGCCCTCGACGGCTTCACCATGTACCAGGCCATGACGGAGGACGGGGCGTCCCACGGCACCTACGCCCGGGATTACGAGATCCTCGGCATTAAGAACGTGGAATCCTTCTTCAACCAGTACCGCATCACGCCGATCGAAAGCGAATAAACCGGAACTGAACGAATTTTTACAAATAATTGAAATAATGCTTGCAAATCAGCCGGAGGTTTGGTATCATACTGAGCATGGCCGGTTGGTCAAGCGGTTAAGACGCCGCCCTCTCACGGCGGAAACAAGGGTTCGATTCCCTTACCGGCTACGGAAGAGCCTCTGCACAGCGCGGAGGCTCTTTTTGCTTCATTGCTTTTTCCCCGCCGTTGCGGTAATATGGTAAACGATTCCCGCCCGCGAAACAGCGGAAGGGCGGAGGAGATGTGCGGCGGACCGGCCCGGGTGAGCCGGAGCCGCGCCCTGAGACAGGAGTAACATATGGAGATAAAATACAGAAGCACACGAAGCGACAAGACCGTAACCGCCTCCCAGGCCATCCTGTGCGGACTTTGCGATGACGGAGGCCTCTTCGTCCCGACGGAGATTCCCGCTCTCGACCTGAGCCCGGAGGAGCTGGCGTCCCTGGACTACCGGGAGCTGGCCTACAGGGTGATGAGGCTGTTCCTCACGGATTTTACGGAGGAGGAGCTCAGGGCCTGCATCGAAGGGGCTTACGACGAGAAATTCGACGACCCGCTGATCGCCCCTCTCGTCAGGAAGGACGGGGCCTGGTACCTGGAGCTTTTCCACGGCTCCACCATCGCCTTCAAGGACATGGCGCTGTCCATTCTTCCGTATCTGATGACCACGGCGGCCCGGAAAAACCGTGAGGACAAGAAGATCGTGATCCTGACGGCCACCTCCGGGGATACGGGCAAGGCTGCGATGGCCGGCTTCGCCGACGTCCCGGGGACGGAGATCATCGTGTTCTACCCGAAGGACGGCGTCTCCCGCATACAGGAGAAGCAGATGGTCACCCAGAGGGGCGAAAATACCCACGTGGTCGCGATCCGGGGCAATTTTGACGACGCCCAGAGCGCGGTCAAGAGGATCTTCAACGACCCGGAGATGAACCGGAGGATCGGGGAGGCGGGCATGAGGTTCTCCTCCGCCAACTCCATCAACATCGGCCGTCTCGTCCCCCAGATCGTCTACTATGTGTACGCCTACGCCCAGATGCTGAGGGCCGGGGACATCGCGGCGGGGGAGCGGATCAACATCACCGTTCCCACCGGCAATTTCGGCAATATTCTCGCCGCCTATTACGCGAAGCAGATGGGACTCCCCGTGGGGAAGCTGATCTGCGCCTCGAACGAGAACAAGGTCCTCTACGATTTCTTCCGGTCGGGGGATTACGACCGGCGCAGGGAATTCATTCTCACCTCCTCGCCGTCCATGGATATCCTGATCTCCAGCAACCTTGAGAGACTGATCTTCCGCGTCTGCGGAAACGATCCGGAGAAATGCGCCGGACTGATGAGCCGTCTTTCGGGGGAGGGCGAATACCGCATCACGGAGGAGATGCGCGCGCAGCTGTCGGATTTCTACGGAGGCTTCTCCTCCGAGGAGGAAAACTTCGCGGGCATCAGGGAGCTCTATGAGAAGACGGGCTATGTGATCGACACCCACACCGGCATCGCCAACGCCGTCTACCGGAACTACGTCCGGGAGACGGGCGACGATACGCCCACGGTGATCGCGTCCACCGCCAGCCCCTTCAAATTTGCCGCCAGCGTGGCAGGCGCCATCGCGCCGGAGGAGGTCCCGGGAAAGGACGATTTCGAACTCATCGATCTCCTCGGGAGACTCTCCGGGACGCCGGAGCCCGCCGCGATCACCGACATCAGGACCGCCCCGGTGAGGCACCGCATGGTGGCGGACGTCTCCGAGATGCCGGAAGCCGTCCGAAGGTGTCTCGGAATCAGTTCATGAGCCTGCTAAGGAGCGGAGAACCTTTATGAGATGGAAGCAGCTTCTCTCCGGGCGCAGACCCGGAAATGAGGACCCGGGGGGAGGAGAGCGCGATCAGCGCAGTCCCTTCGGCAAAGACTATCACCGCATCATCGTGAGCTCGTCCTTCCGCCGGCTTCAGGACAAGACGCAGGTATTTCCTCTGGACAAGAGCGACTTTATCAGGACGCGGCTGACCCACTCCCTGGAGGTGTCTTCCATAGGGCGGTCGCTGGCCCAGAACGTCGCCTCCTCGATCATCAGCGGGGGACTCGACCCGGAATTCACCATCGAGATGAAGGGGGACATCTGCGACATTCTTCAGTGCGCCGGCCTGATCCATGACATCGGCAATCCGCCCTTCGGCCATTTCGGCGAGGAGACGATCCGGGAGTGGTTCGACGGAAATCTGGGCCGGCTCCGGTACCGCGGCGAGCCCGTCCATGAGATACTGACCCCCCAGCAGAAGGCGGACCTGAGGCT
>CACYDL010000170.1 GCA_902773195.1 uncultured Lachnospiraceae bacterium | reverse complement strand
GCCGCGACAGCGGAAAAGCAGGCGGAGCGGAACGCCGCGATCGTGGAGATCACCGGGCTGCTTTTTGACATGAACGAGGATCAGCTGAGAAATATGAGGACCTATGCGGTGGACGAGTCCCGGGAGCCGAACCATGAAGCGGAGGCCCTGGAGGCGGTGGTGCGGCTGAGCCGGAAATACGGAAAGCGGAAGGATCCGGGCGGCGCGGAAGCATAGCCCGAAAAAACGCGATAGGGAACCGACAGACGGCAGAGGCGGGACCGGACGGGACGCCCCTGCCGCAAAAGGATGCGAGGGGAACGCTTGATGGAACGACAGCATTGCTATGCGCTGCTTTCCGCAGTCGGCATGTATGAGGAGCCCGGCAAGGAGCCGCTCCCGGCCTGCGCGGGGGATCTGCGGATGATGCGGCGGGCTCTGACGGAGGGGCTGCGCTTCCCCGCGGAGCAGATCCGCGTCCTCGGGGAGGGCGGCAGACTGACCGTGCGGGAGTATGCCCGCGCGCTGCAGGAGTTTTCGTCGGTGCTGACCTCCGACGACCTGCTGCTGGTCTACTGCTCGGGACACGGAAACGGCGAAAAGCTGGCTTTTACGGATGAATCCCTGAGTCTTGCGAGCCTCGCCGGCTTCCTCAGGAGGCTGCCGGCGAGGAACCGGATCCTGATCCTCGACTGCTGCGAATCCGGCGGCCTGCGGATTCCGGGACAGGCGGAGATGAAGCCGGGCGAGGCGCTAAGTGAGCTGGCCGAGCGCGGGACGGCGCTGCTGGCCTCCGCGGCGGCGGGCGAGAGGGCGTGGATGGACACGGGGGCCTTGTGCAGCGTGTTCACGGAGGCCGTGTGTATGGCGATGCTTTCGCGGACGGGGCTGCGGGAGGGAAAACGAACCCTCTTCTCCGTCATGGAGTACGCGCGGGATCTCATGAGGGCCTGGAACAACGGACATCCGGAGCACGCCCAGACGCCCGTTTTCCGCGCGGATCTGATCGGGACCGCGGTTTTTGACGCGGCGGATTTCCGGCCGTACCGGAAGACAGAGGTCCGTCTGGAGACGGAACATTACGTCCTCTGTGACGTCCGTTCCGTCAGCACGGTCTCGATGCGGCGGCTCGCGGCTTTCTTCCTCTGCGGGGAGGAACTCACCGTGGAAAACATCGCGGAATATACGCGGGAGGCGGCCCGGACTCTGCGGTACTGCGGCGCCGCGGGCAGCGCGAAGGAAGAGGCGCGCTTCCGGGGGACGCCCGCCCGGGCCGTGTGGTGCTTTTTCGGACGGGACCTGCGGGATATGCGGGAAGGCTGCTACGCGGGGTCCGGTCTGTGGACGGCGGACGAGGAGGCGCGGAGGCAGCTGGTCCGTGACACGGACGGAGGGATCACTTGCGGCGGCGTCCGCGTGCGGATGAACCGCGGCTATGAGCCGGCGCGGAGAATGAGAGAGACGCCGGCGGACCGGGACGCCTATGTGCGGGAGATGCGGAACTGCCTGAGCCATCTGGTGTCCGGCGCGGAGAGGATCATCGGCGGCCTGCATCAGCTGGAGAACGGCGAGACCGGGGCGGACGGCTTAAGGCGCGCCCTGGAGGAGCGGCGCGGGGAGATCGGCGAACTCTACGTGAGGCTGTCCGACGCGCCGGTGCCGGACGAGGAGCTCCGGGCGTGGGACGACGCCGTCCATGCTCTGGCGGAGCGGGTCTTTGACCTGGCGCTGCCGCTTTCGCGGGATTCCGTCTTCGACGACCGGACCGCCGTCCGGCTGATGCAGCACGCCGCGGAGCGGTACTACGAGGCGGTCGGCCTGGTCCGGCAGGCGGAGAAAAAATGTCGCATTTACGGCGACCTCTGAGAACCCGGAATAGGGTATCCTTTACGCAGCGCCGGGAGGAAACGGCGAACTACGCAAAGGAGGATTTCAGGATGGTAAGAATGCGGCAGGTGCTGGCAGGAGCTCTGACGGCGGGAATGATACTCGGCATGTGCGCGCCGGTGACGGCGGAGTCCCTGGCGGAATCTCAGACGGAATCTCAGACGGAATCTCAGACGGAATCGGTCTCCGGACAGACGGAGGGGGATCTGCAGAAGGAAAATGAGGAGCTGCGCGCGCAGCTCGAGGCCGTGATGAAGGAGCTGGAGGAGCTGAAGGGCCGGGACGGCCAGGAGGAGAAGGGACCGGAGCTTCCCGAAAATGTGGCGAACGCCGACACGACCGTGCAGTACACCGACAGGGGCACCGTCAAGATCGTCCAGGAGACCCTGAACGCTGCGGGCTACAACTGCGGGACGCCGGACGGAGTGGCGGGCGCGAAGACGACGGAACAGATCAACGCCTACGAGACGGCGCAGGGCCTGACCGTAAACGGCGTCATCACGGATCAGCTGCTGGAGTCCCTCGGACTGGCGGAGAAGCTCGAGGAGCAGGCGAGGATTGAGGCGGAAAAGGCGTCCTACAGCGCCGATTACACCTATGAGCAGCTGGCGAGAAATCCGGATACCTACACGGGGAGCAAGGTCAAATTCAGCGGGCAGGTGCTCCAGGTGATGGAGGGCACGACGAACTCGCTCCGCGTCGCCATCAACAGCAACTACGAAACGGTGATCTACGTCTATTTTGAAGGGAACAAGCTTTCTTACCGGCTGCTCGAAGACGACATGATCACGGTCTACGGTACCGCTCAGGGCGTCTACAGCTATGAGACGGTCAGAGGCGATACGATCACGATCCCCCTGGTGGAGGGAGATATCATCGAGCTGCAGTGATCCGCCATGCCCCGCGGAGGGTGACTTTATCGAACAGCCGTGATCCGCTTTTAAAAACAGCATGAGGGGAATGCCGCTTTCCGACGGAACTTTCCGGGGAGGGCGGCATTTTTCGGTGGAAGAACAGCGGAAGACAGCGGATTAGGCATGGAAATGAGAGCCCATTCTTGGTATTATAATATATGGGATTAACAGGCAGCGGCAGGCGG
>CACYDL010000169.1 GCA_902773195.1 uncultured Lachnospiraceae bacterium | reverse complement strand
GTCAAATCCCTGGGACGTTCCGGAAGAGCCGGGATTCCCGGAGGAAGCGGCGGAAGAAGCAGCCTCCGATATAGCGGAAGCGGCGGAGGAGACCGTCTCCGATCTCGCGGGCGCAGCGGAGGAAGCCGTCTCTGATATCGCGGAAGAGACCGTCTCCGACCTGGCGGAAGCGGCAGAGGATGCCGGACAGGAAGCGGTCAAGGCAGCGGAAGAAACGGCGGAGCAGATTTCCGAAACGGCCGGGGAGGTCCTGAGTGAGGCCTTCGGAAGCCCGGAGGATCTCCCGGAGAACTTCGAGGGATAAGCTTCCCGCCCCGATCATGAGTTTTTATCTGGTTTCCGTCACCGGGAAGAACTTGTCCCTGTGACGGAAACTGTTTTGTGTATAGACACAGGATGGAAAAACGGTGAAGGGTTTGGAGCAGCGCGATGATTGAGATCAGGACCGCGAAAATAGAAGACGCAGGGAGACTGCTGGAGATCTACGACTACTATGTCAGGAATACGGCGGTATCCTTCGAATACGAGACCCCTTCCCTCGGGGAATTTGAGGGCCGGATGGAGAAGACGCTGAAGAAATATCCCTATCTCGTGATCGTGAGGGACTCAAGAATCGAGGGCTACGCCTATGCCGGACCGTTCAAGGGCCGGGCGGCCTATGACTGGTCCTGCGAGATCAGCATTTATCTCGACCGCGGCGCCCGGAAATGCGGCCTGGGCCGGATGCTGTCCGAGGCGCTGGAAGCGGAGCTGAAGAAGATGGGGATTCTCAATGTCTACGGCTGTATCGCCTATCCGGAAAAAGAAGATGAATATCTCACGACAAACAGCGCGGATTATCACAGACACCTCGGCTTCGAGACGGCGGGCACCTTTCGCCGGTGCGCGTATAAATTCGGACGCTGGTACAACATGATCTGGATGGAAAAGACCATCGGAGAGCATACGGACCGGCCGGCTCCCGTCAGAAACGCCCGGAATCCGCAGTGAGCTCCTTATAAAGGGAATGGACCACTGCGTGTGGCCGTGCACCGCCACCGCCGGACTCGGTGAGCTCCTTATGAAAAAGGAGTGGACCGGATCAGGAAAAATGTGCGCAAACCCTTATGAACAGGCGATTTGTCTTGTCACGGGCATCGATATTTGATATTATCTAAATGTGAAAATAATATGTTTTTTATGTGACTTTTTTAGTTGATCCGTCCCGTCAGGCAGATCTTTCCTGCCCGATGGACATGCGTCAGGGGGCGGATTCCCGCAAGGAGGAATGTCATGGAAGCTTATGAGAAGGCCGGAAAACGCTCCGGCATCTGCCCGAAAGCCGCTTCCCTGCTGACCGTCATTTTCCTGTGTCTGTCTCTTTCCGGTCTGTGGATTTCCGCGGACGAGGCCGCGCCGGAACAGAGCACGAGGATCGAGGCCGCCGCGGGACAGACTGCGCCGGCGGAGCAGCCCTTCAGGGGCGCGGTGACCGCCCATGCCCTCTCAAGGCCCACAGGCGTCAGAGTCGTCTGCAAGGGTCTCGGCAAGCTCTACATGGACTGGAATTCCGTAAGCGGCGCGAGCTACTACGTCGTCTATGAAAAGTCGCCGGGAAGCAGTTCGTATTACAAGGTCGGCAAGATCTACGCGACCGGCTGCAACCTGTACAACAATTTCCGCGCCGGAAAGAAATACTACTACAAGGTCCGGGCCTTCAGCTCCTACGGAAGCAGCGCGTACTCGAGAACGGTCCGCTGCATTCCCAGGGAAAGGGCCAGGAAGATCACCAGGACCATCAGCGGAAAGAACGTCAGGCTTAAGCTGAAATGGATCCCGACCGCGAAGTCCTATCAGATCGCGAGAAAGGCGGGCTCCGGCAGCTACCGCGGGATCTCGACCTCGTCGAAGAGAAACCACACCGATACGCACACCTCCCGCGGCAAAACCTATTATTACAGGTACCGCGCGATCTATAAGTACAAAGGCTACCGGATGTACGGCGCCTGGTCGCCGTCGGTCAGGGCGAAGATTCCGGGAGGCGGTGGCGGCTCCACCGGAAAGACCACCTACCGGGCCCTGCTCATCGGAAACGGCACCTACAAGCACGCGAGCGACCTGAAGAAGGCTCCGGGCAAGGACGTCGACGCGGTGTCGAAGCTGCTCCGCGGACGCGGCTACAGCAAGATCACGGTGAAGAAGAATCTCGCGACGAAGCAGTCCTTCCTGAGAGCGATCCGGACCGCCTTCTCCGGGGCAAAGAGCTCGGACGTCTCGCTGTTCTTCTACAGCGGACACGGCATCTGCCCCTCGAACGACGACACCTACGCCGGGGCTCTCTGCCCGACGCAGGCCTACTGGTCCAACGAGATGCTGACCCTCGGGGAACTCTCCCGGGCGCTTAGAAGAATTCCCGGCAAGGTGATCATCCTGCTCAACAGCTGCGGCAGCGGCGGCGGCATCTACAAGGCGAGCGGCGCCGCCTGCGAGTTTGACCCCGACACCTTCAACAAGGCGGCCACGGAGGCCTTCGCCGCGGAGGACGAGTTCATCGCCGCGGACGACGAGGACGCTGCCAAGACCGGAGAGCTCCGGAAGAGCAAGTTCTACGTCATCACCGCCGCCGGACACCAGGAGCTGTCCTGGAACCTGAATTACAGGGGAAGCCTGTTCGGCATGGCCTTTGTCAACGGTTCGGGATACAGCTTCGACGGCC
>CACYDL010000168.1 GCA_902773195.1 uncultured Lachnospiraceae bacterium | reverse complement strand
TGCGAACGGCCGCAGGAACAGTGGAAATTGAGGAACTCCGTCCGGTTCATTTTCAGAAAGATGTATTCGCCATTGCAATGCCCGTCCGCCTCCAGAACCTGCGTTCCGTCATACTCATAGGAGATGTTGAATTTCTCAAACCGTACGGGCACTTTCGAGCGCATTTTTCCCACGAACTCCAACTCATACTGGTCCGTGATGACATCCTTCACCATCTTATCCATACGGAAATACAGATCCTGCGGAATAGGAGGAACCCAGGCTTTTATGATGTCGGGAACCATCAGGATGACTTTCTGCTTTTTCTCGCGTTCCCTCCTGTCGCGCTCCTCCCGCTCCTGACGTTCTTCCTCCTCGATCCGGGCCTTCTTTTCCTCCTCCGTCTCGGTAAAGATGAACGGGCCGTGCTTCTTCTCCCAGTAGAGCAGAAGAGAGGCTACATGACGGCACGGCTTGTTCATTAAGCCAGTGCTGCAGTCACACTGGAACCTGCTGTCAGCATCGTCGTCATTCCAGAAGGAGTATCCCCGTCTGCGTCGTCCCCGCCCGTAATAGACGCCGCCGGTACGCCAGATCCCATATCCGCGGCATTCCGAATAGGAAGTCGGCGCGTAGACACCGCAATGGAACCCGCCGAAGGTTTTACAGGTCGCGGATGACCTGTCTTTGGCTTCTTCAAAGTCCAGAACCTTATTGTTATCGACATCCTGCGCACCTTGATCGAGAAGAATGGGATTGGAAGAAAAATTCAGCCTCCAGTCCCATTTGATCGTATTTGTATTTGAATCCATCTGTTTTAAGACCCTTTCGGAAATGATACAGCGGCTGTTTCAGATCAATTCTATCGTGAAGAGGCAGCCGTGACAATGAGAAAATGGCGATACGCATGATGCGCATAGCAAGGAAAAGGAAGTTTATCTGCCGGAAATCCGGCAGATCGGGCAGTTCACAGACAGTTCATGAATAATTCATAGGATTTGCTTCTAATTACAGGGCAAAGAACGATTAACAAGCTTGCTTCTTTGTGGTATAATCATGTTGACTTTCTATGCAATTTCAACAGAATTCAAGCGGAATTCAATTTGGGATGAGTGGTGAAAAAATGAGAAAAGAATCAGTTTATTCTGTCAAACATAAGATTTTCAGCGTTATTCTTGCCTGCGCGATGCTGGCAGGATCGCCCGGGAACGCGATCGCGGAGGGCGATGTGACGTACTACGACGAGGGCGCGGAAACCGTGGTAAATGCGGCCGCGGACGAGACGTACGTGGAAGCCGCGGCGGAGACGCCGGCTGAAGCGGCCCCGGTGGAAGCGGCCGCGGCGGAAGAGCCGGCCCCGGCGGTGGAAGAGGCTGCTCCTGCGGTTGAGACTCCCGCGGAAGAAACTCCCGCGGTTGAGACTCCTGCGGAGACTCCCGCGGTCGAAGAAGCGGTCGAAACGCCTGCGCCGGTGGAAGAGACGCCAGCTGTAGTGGAAACCCCGGAAACAACAGCGCCGGTCGAGACCCCTGATACTGCCGCGGCAGTGGAGACGCCCGCTGTCGCAGAAACTCCGGCGGCAGCGGAAGCTCCCGCGGTCGCAGAGACAAGCGCCCCTGTGGAAACGCCTGCACAGACGCCTGCGGCGGTGGAAACGCCGGCGGCTCCTTCGGAAGGCGATACGGCCGCCCTTCCCGGCATGGACGATATTACCGCGGATGAAACGGCTGTGGCGGAGACCGAGGTGGTAAACCTCCCCGGCGAGCGTACCATTGAACTGCAGCTGAGCCCGGAGAGACTGTACAAGGACTCCGGCGCTCCGACGGAAGAGCTGGATACCGTTAATGAGCTGTGGCAGTGGATGCTTGGCCGTGACGCGGAGCCGGAGAAGAATCCGCCTTCCTCGCCCCTGAACGTAGAGATCAAGGGCGTACTGCCTGATGACGTGACGGCAAAGGCCGGGTTCATTCTGTTCAAAGAAGAAGATATCTATTCCGAGACAGCGGTCGCCTCGATCGATGTCTCCTTTGCGCGCGGCGACGGGAGCGAATACATTCCCGAGTCCAAACTGACCGTCACTGTCAGCGGAAGTCCCATCGGAAGCATCCTGTCCTCCAGCGATCCCTATCTCATTGCCTATGCGCATGATGAGTATAACGCGGCGGAGGGTCTGTTCGTCGATGATTCGGAACTGACCTCCAACGTGGTGGTGTTCCGCGTGCTTCCGGAGGACAATCAGGAAGCCCAGAAGGAGTACTGGACCAAACGTGACGAACGGCTCCGCTATGATGTCGGGCAGCCGGAGCGCATTACCTTTGAAGAAGACATGGACGGGCTCTCCCAGAACAAGTCCAGGCAGAAGATCAAATTCACCTTCGAAGGCGGGGCACCGCTTCGCTTTGTCATTTCCTCACAGAGACCTGAGCGCGAGGCCGGCACCATGTCCGACGCCGGCGTCACCGCGTCGGTCAAAGGATACCTGTCGGATGAGACCACGCTCGCAGCGGCGTCTCTGAACCCCGCGGACTATGCCGGGGTCGTCGGAGCGGAGGGCCTCTTCGCGGTCAATCTCACATTGAACCATGTCAATAACGACAACCAGCCCGAGACTTACCAGCCTGATTTCCCTGTCAGAGTGTTCCTCACCAGCGAAGCGCTCGCGCAGGCCATCGCCTCCGGCGCAGAGCTTACTGTATGGAACGTGACCGACCCCGCGGCGCCTGCAGTCGAAGAAGCGGCCGTTGAAGGGAATGGCGTTGTATTCGAAACCCAGGCACTCGGATCCTATGTTGTCACGACCCAGGGCGGAGTGGCCGCGCCGGTTGTTGAACAGCAGCCGAATGATGGGCAGACAGTTGATGAGCAGACCGTTGACGGGCAGCAGGGGACAGAGTCGTCTTCGCTGATCGAGGAGATCTTCGGCGGGCAGCCTGAAGAAGGCGGCGACGAGATCGTTCCGGATGACGGGACGATTGAGATACTGGATACGCTTCCGACGGAGGCTCCGGAGACAACGGAGACGGCAGAGACGACGGCGGTTGAACCGGTTGAACCTGCGGCGGTTATCGAGACAGAGCCCGCGGCGGTTGTTGAGACGGAGGCTCCGGCAATCTTTGAGACAGAGCCTGCGGCTATTTTCGAAACGGAACCGGAGACAGTTGCTGAGACCGAGCCGGAGACAGTTGCTGAGACCGAGCCGGCTGTGGTGATTATCGAGACAGAAGCTA
>CACYDL010000167.1 GCA_902773195.1 uncultured Lachnospiraceae bacterium | reverse complement strand
AGGCGGGCCAGCAGCTTCACCGCGTTGGGACGGCCCTTGATGATCTTCTCTCCGGAATGGCCCCCGAGCAGGCCGGACACCGAGACCACCACCGGGAGTCCCTTCATGCGGACCCGCTTGACGGGCCGGATGAAGTCCACGCTGGCGCCTCCGGCGCAGCCGCAGGTGAAGATGCCCTCGCTCTCGGAGTCGATGTTGATCATTCTCCTGCCGCGGAGAACGGAAGGATCCAGCGCGATCGCGCCCAGAAGGCCGATCTCCTCGTTGTTCGTGATCAGCGCCTCGATCGGAGGATGGGCCAGGCTGTCGTCGTCGAGAATCGCCAGAATATAGGCCACCGCGATGCCGTCGTCGCCGCCCAGGGACGTGCCCTCGGCGTAGAGGTCGTCCCCTTCCAGGCTGAGATCCAGCGGATCTTTGGAAAAATCGTGGGTGGAGTCCGCGGTCTTCGCGCAGACCATGTCCATGTGTCCCTGGAGGATGACCGGCGCGGCGCCCTCATAGCCCGGCGACGCGTTCTTGTAGATCACGATATTGCCGGCCTCGTCGGTTTTGTACTCCAGGCCCCGCTCCTCCGCAAAGGAGACGAGGAACGCGAGAAGCGCGGCGGTATCGTTTGAGCCGTGCGGAATATCGCAGATAATGTCAAAATAATCAAATACCTTCTCGGGTTCGAGTCCCTTCAGTCTGTCCATGCCAGATACCTCCGTTTCGTTGTGGTGGCGGAGCGAAAAGCCCCACGAAAGCAATGAAAGGGACGCTCGTACGAACATCCCTTTCCGAAAAAACATATTTTAGATCATTCTTCGTCGTCAAGATCGTCGAAATCGTCGACATCCTCGAGATCGTAATCATCCTCCTCGTCCCTGAGGTTCCGATCATCGTCTTCGTCGTCGTCAAGATCAAGCGGCTGGGATGCAGTCTGCTGTGTCTGGGGAGCGAGCTCCTGGCGGTTCTGCTTCACGATATTGAATGCGCTCTGCAATGACTGGATCAGCGAATTGTACCGGCTGCCGGCATCGTCGATCGTGGTCCCGAGAATGTTCCCCAGGTTGGCAAGCATGTCGTCGGTATAGGTCAGCGCCGAGTAGCGGATGTTGTTGGCGTCCTGGGTGGCGGAATCGACGATTCCCTGCGCCTGCTGGTTCGCCTTGTTGATCGTGTCATTTGCCTGGGCGTATGCCTGCTGCATGACCTCGTGCTGGCTGATCAGCTCCTTGGCCCGGGATTCCGCGTTGGCGATGATGCCGTCGGCCTTCGCCTGGGCGTCTGCCAGAATCGCGTCCTTGTTGGAGATGATTTTCTGGTAGCGCTTGATTTCGTCGGGCGTCTTGAGTCTCAGCTCTCTCAGCAGCTCCTCCAGCTCTTCCTTGTTCACGACGATCTTCGTGGTCGACAGGGGCTGGAACTTGCAGCTGTCAATGTATTCCTCGATTTCTTCGATAATCTGCTCGATTCTGCTGGCCATGCTTCCTTTCTCTCCTTACCTTATTTCTCCAGAGCTTTTCTCCCGGGACGTCCTTTTTCGCGCATCAGATCCGCCACCAGCGGAGGAACGAACTGCTTTACGTCGTATCCGAATTCCGCGATTTCCCTGACCGTCGTAGAACTCAGATACGCGTATTCAAGGCTCGTCGTCAGGAACAGCGTATCGATATCCGGCGCGAGAACCCTGTTGGTCTGCGCCATCTGAAGTTCGTATTCGAAGTCCGTGACGGCCCTCAGTCCCCTGATGATGACGTTCGAGCCGCATGCTCTGACAAAAGTGACCGTGAGTCCTTCAAACGAACGGATCTCGACATTTTCTATATCTGCCGTCACTACTTTAAGTATATTAACACGTTCCTCTGTAGAAAACAACGGAGTTTTTGCCGAATTGCGCAAAACTCCGACAACAACCTCGTCAAACTGCTCGGCGGCCCTCCGGATGATATCGAGGTGCCCCAGCGTGCAGGGATCGAAGGTTCCCGGGTAGACGGCTCTTCGAAAATTCTTTGTCATGGGCGGTTTTCCTTCCTTTGGAGAAAGATGTGCGAGCTGTGGGTGTAGAGCTTTCTCTTGACGACTTCATAGCCCAGCTCCGGAAGGTAGGAGAAATCCGTCCCCGGGGAGGCCTCGGCGATGATGAGCCCGCCTTCGGCGGGAAGCCTGCTGCCGGCAAGATAGGTGAGAACCTCCTTCTCGAGTCCGTGATCGAAGGGCGGGTCCATAAAAATGATGTCGAAGGGTTCCTCCCGCTCGAGCCGGGGAAGGATCTGCATCACGTCGCCCCGGAGCAGACGGGCTCTCTCGTCCGTCCTGGTGTAGGCGAGGTTTTCCG
Organism: uncultured Lachnospiraceae bacterium; assembly: GCA_902773195.1. Next base: position 5,328 of record CACYDL010000167.1, on the reverse strand, counting down.
CGATCAGGGCCTGCGCCCGCCGGTCCTTTTCCACGAGAACGGCCGCAGAAGCGCCCCGGCTGAGCGCTTCGATCGCGATCGCCCCTGTTCCGGAGAAGAGATCGAGAAAGCGGCAGCCGGGGATCCGGAACTGCATGATGTTGAAGAGCGTCTCCTTTGTCTTGTCGGTGGTGGGACGGATATCCGTGCCCTTGAGGGTCCGCAGCGGCATGGATCGGGCGGTTCCGGCGATTACTCTCATAGCAGGTCGTCTCCCGTGCGCGCGCCGATCCTCCAGTCGAGGTCTCCTCTTCCGAGCCCGAGAATCAGCATCTCGGCGGTGGCGATATTCGTGGCGACCGGAATCGGATTCTGGTCGCAGGCGGACACGACGGTCATCACGTCCGGATCCTTCGGGTCGATCATGGACGGATTGTAGAAGAAGATCACCATATCCATCGCGCCGCGCTGGATCATCTCGGTAAACTGCTTCTCGCCGCCCAGGGACGCGGGAAGAAATTTGTGGACGTGGAGGCTCGTCACCTCCTCGATCCGCCGCCCCGTCGTTCCCGTCGCGTAGATGTCATGTTTCGAGAGAATACCCTTATAAGCTATGCAGAAATCCTCGATCAACGTCCTCTTGCTGTTGTGCGCAATTATTCCGATATTCATTCTCTGTCTCCGCTCTTTACCTCACAGGCCCGGGGCCTGTACGCCGGTTTCGTAAAATCAGATTTGTCTACAGACAAAAGTATAACACATAATAAAGACAATTTACACAAAAAAAAGCCGATTAAAGGACAATATTTCGCCCATTTGCTGTCATCAGCCGGTCGGTCTCCCTCCTGAGAAGAGAATGCTCCGGGGCAAGCAGCGCGGGGTCGTCCTCGAGAACCGCGGCCGCCGTCCTGCCGGCGAGGGTCAGGATTTCCGCGTCCCGCGCCACGTCGGCGATCCGGAACAGGGCGTCGCCGCTCTGTCGGATTCCGAGCAGATCTCCGGGACCTCTCAGCGCCAGGTCCTTCTCCGCGATCCGGAAGCCGTCCGTGGAATCCCTCAGGATCCCGAGCCGCTCGTCGATGGCCTCCGATTTCTGTCCCGCGAGAAAAATGCAGTAGGACTGGTATTCTCCTCTTCCGACGCGGCCCCTCAGCTGGTGCAGCTGGGCCAGTCCGAACCTCTCCGCGCCAAGAATCAGCATCACCGAGGCGTTCGGCACGTCCACCCCGACCTCGATCACCGTCGTCGAGACGAGGATCTGCGTCTTCCCGGAGAGAAAATCCTCCATGGCGCGGTTCTTCTCGTCGGGACTCATGCGCCCGTGCAGCATGCCGACCGAAAGATCCGGGAATTCCTTTCTGAAGGAAGCGGTCTCGTCGGTCACGTTGTACGTCTCAAAGCTGTCCGACGGCTCGATCATGGGGCAGATCACATAGATCTGCCTCCCGGCGGCGGCCTGCTTCCTCAGGAAGCGCATCGTCTGCTCCCGGTAGGTCTCGTCGACCACGGCGCTTCTGACGGGCCGCCGGCTGGCGGGCAGCTCATCGATCACCGAAATGTCGAGGTCCCCGTAGAAGACCACCCCCAGCGTTCTCGGAATCGGCGTCGCGCTCATGACCAGCATGTGGGGCGGACGCTCCCGCTCCCTCAGCGTGTTTCTCTGGCGGACGCCGAACCGGTGCTGCTCGTCCGTGATCATCAGTCCGAGGTTCGGATACCGGACCGACTCCTGGATCAGCGCATGGGTCCCGACGACGGCGTTCGCTTCGCCGCTCTCGATCAGGGTGAGCACGCTCTTCCGCTCCGCGGCCTTCAGGGCTCCCGTGAGGAGCACGGGACGCAGGCTGTCGATCCGCTGCTGCGCCTTCAGCTTCATCAGCTTCTCGAAGTGCTGCCTGGCCAGGACCTCGGTCGGCGCCATCAGGACGCTCTGGTATCCGTTGGCGGCCGTCAGGATCATCGCCAGGAACGCCAGGACCGTCTTGCCGGATCCGACGTCTCCCTGAATCAGCCTGGACATGAGCCGGTCGCCGCACAGATCCGACTCGATCTCCCTCCAGACGCGGGACTGGGCGGGCGTAAGGCGGAAGGGCAGGTTCTCGATGACCTCCTCCGTCTCCCACAGGGCTTTCATGGGGAACTCGTTCTTCTGTTCCTCGCTGTTGGATTTCATCAGGCGGATCGAGAGGATAAACAGGAAGAACTCGTCGAACACGAGCCTTCTCCTGGCCTCCTCCATCTGCCGCGCGTCCGCGGGGAAATGAATGGCTCTGACGGCGAATTTCTCATCCATCAGGCCGCAGAGCCTGACCAGGCTTTCCGGCAGATACTCCTCCCCCGCCCGCGTGTCCGACTCCAGGGCTGCGCTGACCGCTTTCGCGAAGGTTTTTCCCGTCAGCCCCTTCGTCAGGCCGTACACCGGGACCAGCGTATTTTCGAGAAGGCCGTATTTGTCTTCCGCGAACACGGCCGGATGGTCGATGACCGTCCCGCCCCGTCTTTCGCGGGCCGTACCCCGGAAGATATAGCAGGCGCCCTTTTTCAGCATAGGCGCGATAAACGGGGCATTGAACCAGGTGAGCCGCACGCTGCCCGTGGGATCGGAGATCACCGTCGTCGTGATGTGGACGCGCCCGGCCCTCCGCACCGCCACGGGGCCCGTGATCACGCCCCGCACGGCGGCCCTGGCGCCCGGCCGCACTTCGCCGGCGGAGCAGGGCTTTTCGTAGGCGTCGTAGCCCACCGGATACGCGCGGATGAGTCCGTCCGTATCCGTGATGCCGATTTTTTCAAAGAGGGCAGCGGTCTTCGGACCGATGCCTTTTAATTCCGTCAGCTTCATTTCCGCTCAAATTAAGAGACGCACCGCCCGTGCCGGGGCACGGAAGCGATGCGCGTGTGTTTCATTCAACAGAGAGAATGCAGTAGTAGATCGGCTGGCCGCCGTAGTTCGGCTCCACGTCGCAGTCCGGGAAAAGCTCTTCCACTTCGGAGCAGAGCGCCTCCGTGTCTTCCTCTGAGAAATCGGAGCCGTTGTAGATACTGATCAGCTCTGCGTCTTCCGTCACGGTCTTTGTGAGCGCTTCCACCGCGACCTTTCTGATCTCGCTGCCCACCGCGACGATGCCGTCGTCCCCGATGGCCATGATGTCGCCGACGTGGATCTCAAAGCCGTCCAGCTTCGTGTCCCGCACCGCGTAGGTGATCTCGATGGTCCTGACGCCGGAGATTTCCTCCGTCATCGCCTCGAGGTTCTCCTCCGGCGTCCGCTCCTCGGAGAAATTGATCATCGCCGTGATTCCCTGGGGAACCGTCTTTGTCGGGACGACGATCACACGACAGTCGCCGACAAGGTCCCGGGCCTGGTTCGCGGCCAGGATGATGTTCTTGTTGTTGGGGAAGATGTACACGTTCTCCGCGTGGGCCTCGCGCACCGCCCGGACGATGTCGTCCGTGCTGGGATTCATGGTCTGGCCGCCCTCGATCAGGGAGTCCACGCCGAGGCCCCGGAAGATCTCGCTCATTCCGTCGCCGATCGTCACGGAGATAAAGGCGTTCTTCTTTCTCGGCGCCTCCTCCGCGGCCCGGGCTTCCTTCTCTCTGGCCGCGCGCATCTCGGACTCCTTGAAGAGCTTCTCCTGGTGTTCAATGCGCATGTTGTCGATCTTCATGCGGCAGAGATTTCCGTATTCGAGTCCCTTCTCGAAGGCGAGACCGGGATGGTTCGTGTGTACGTGGATCTTCACGATCTCGTCGTCCGCCACGAGGACGAGGCTGTCGCCCAGAGAGAGAAGGTATTCCTTCATCTTCTCTTCGTCCTCCTCGGTAAAGGGCTTTTCGAGGTTCACGATAAATTCCGTGCAGTAGCCGAACTTGATGTCGTCCGTGCTGATCGTGCCGCGGCCCTCGGCGGCCGGCTCCGCGGTCCTGACCTCCGGCGTCTCGAAGGAGAGATCCAGCTCCTTGCCCTCAAAGGCGTCGATGCACCCCTCGAGGACCGTGATCAGTCCCTCTCCGCCGGAGTCAACGACGCCGGCTTCCTTCAGCACCGGGAGCATCTCGGGCGTCCGGTCCAGCGTCTCCCTGCCTTCCTGCAGAACCGCCGCGAAGAACGCGCTGAGCTCTTCGGTTTCGCCGCAGATCCCGGCGGCTTTGACGGACATGGCCTTGGCCACCGTCAGGATGGTTCCTTCCTTCGGCTTCATGACGGCCTTGTAGGCCGTCTCCACGGCTTTTTCCATCGCCTTCGCGATCAGAGGGGCGTCAAGCGCCTCCTCGTCGCGGATGGTCTTGGTAAATCCGCGGAAGAGCTGGGAGAGAATGACGCCGGAATTTCCGCGGGCGCCCCGGAGAGAGCCTCCGGAGATCGCCTTCGAGAGATCCTCGATCGTCGCGCTGTCCCCGAGGGAATTAACCTCGCCCGCGGCCGCCATGATCGTCAGCGTCATGTTCGTGCCGGTGTCCCCGTCCGGAACGGGGAACACGTTCAGCTGATTGATCCATTCCTTTTTCAGTTCAAGATTCTTCGCGCCGGCAAGAAACATCCTGCGCAGCATATCCGCATCGATTACTTTTGCAGCCAATTTCCGATTCCTCCCGTCAGTCGATCACCCGTATGCCTTCTACGAGCACATCGATTTTTTCAACGCTGAGTCCAGTGAACTGTTCAACCTTGTATTCGACCGCCTCGATCAGGTTTTCGGTGACCGCCAGAATGCTCACACCATAGGCAACGATACAGTGAATTGTCAGCGATATTTTATTGTCGTTCATTTTTACGTTAATTCCGTACTTCAGGCTGTCTCTGCGCAGCAGATGGACAAGTCCGTCCTTCATGCTGTATGCCGCCATCCCGACGATGCCGAAGCACCCGACCGCCACGCTGCCCGTATAGGTAGCGATGACATCCGCATCGACGAGGATGCTGCCGTACTCGGAATTCAGATGACCCTTCATATTTACCCTCCGTCACCGGCCGCCCGCGGATCCTGCCGCCGGCCGGCGTACAACCATTGTAACGCAAAACTCACAATATTATAACCTTTTTGCGAAGAAAAGAAAAGATAAAAGAAATTCCGCGGAGAGCACAAAAAAAGCACCCCGGAATCGCTTCCGGAATGCTCCTTGAGTCTCTGGTAAGACAGAGCCGGCTTCCGTCGTCAGGCGCGCTCGACGCGTCCCGACTTCAGGCACTGCGCGCAGACGTAGACGTGCTGCGGCGTTCCGTTGACTTTCACTTTGACCCTTCTGATATTGGCTTTCCACATTCTGTTGGATCTTCTATGAGAATGGCTCACATTATTTCCAAAGTGTGCGCCTTTTCCGCAAACGGAGCAAACTGCCATCGGT
>CACYDL010000166.1 GCA_902773195.1 uncultured Lachnospiraceae bacterium | reverse complement strand
CTCGGCCGTCCCGCCGCAAAGATGTCTCTGCGCGAGGTCATGATGCGCAAAGGTGTCAAAGCAGACACCAGGCTGGCGTTTGAAGAATTATTCTTCCGGGAGTCCTTCGATTCTCCGATCCGTGAAGGAGATGCGGGAGATCTCAGAGATGTGCTGGAGATGGTGCAATGGGCCCCCTCTGCCGTGAACAAGCAGCCCTGGCGTCTTGTTCTCTGCGGCCATACGGTTCATTTCTACGAGAAGCAGAGCAAGGGCTTTGTTGATAAGAGCGGATGGGATATGCAGAAGATCGATCTGGGGATCGCCATGTGTCACTTTGCCGCAGGCATGGAAGCACAGGGGCGGGAACTGGAGTTTTGCATTGAGGATCCCGGAATCCCTGTTCCCTCTGATACCGTCTATATCGCGAGTTACCGCCTGCTGTAAGCTGACTGCCCCATCAGGCAGACAGAGACAGAAACGGCATTGGAATCCTGTTTTCCTCTGCCGTTTCTGTCTTTTTTGTATGGAATTATTCGATCTCCATTACACGGAGGACGCTTCCCTCCACCCGGAAGCGGACTTCCAGGCCGGCGAAGCCCATACCGTATACCCGCTCCGGATCCTCCTGATACCGCGGCCTCGGATCATGGGCCAGGACGGCCCGGAGTGCCGGCCGTTTCTCCTGCGGGATCTTCTGCTCCAGTTCCGAGGGGATCTCCACCTCCAGAACTCTTCCAGCGTCGGGTGCAAAGCCTCCCACCGCTTCGGGGATGCTGTCAGCATAGGGGATGTAAGGCTTAATATCGTAGATCGGTGTACCGTCCACCATGTCGGCGCCTGCGACAAGGATCGTCGTGCCGAGTCCTTCCTCCTTCTGCAGGGAGAGCAGGCGCACGCAGGAGAGTCCAAGCCCGTTCGGCCGGAAGGGCGAACGCGTCGCGAAGACGCCCATGCGCACATTGCCTCCAAGCCGGGGCGGCCGAACCGTTGGGGTCCATTCGTGTCCCGCATTCTCCGAGAAGCCCCAGATCAGCCAGAGATGCGAAAATCCCTCCAATCCGCGCAGGGCCTCGTCGATCCGGTATGTCGGTTCGAATACGATCTTCCCTTTCAGGTCTTCGGCCAGCCCCGCCTGCCGCGGGATTCCGAACTTGGTCGGGAAGTCCGTACGGATATGGGCAACCGGTTTTATCAGCAGTTCATGTGCCATGGTTTCTCTCCATCTGGAAGGTCTCGGACCAGGCATTGACAGACATCCGCTTTTCCACAATCGCCTTCAGCATCGGCTCGGGGTCTGTGATCACGCGTCCGTTCAGACGGTCGATGCCCAGTTCCAGCAGGGCAGGGCAGCAGCTCACGCTGGGTCCCGTCAGGATGACTTCCGCGGCCCGGCTGAGCTCCAGCAGACGCGGCAGCGTCTTGTTGATGGCGGCGCTGCCGGTGATGATGACCAGGTCACATTGCGGCAGAAAGAACTCCGCCGCGCTGTCGGGGTAGGCTCCGGCCTTCTCCTCCCGGTCTATAATCCAGAGCTTCTCCGCCGGTGCGAGGCGTTCTGCCGTGATGTTGCTGCGCCCGACCATGAGTCCGATCATCCCGACTTTCTTCCCGGCGAGATCTACATGATCCAGTGTTTTCGCTTCCGGATGCAGGAATCCGCAGTCCGGCCGGTTATAAAAGGCGTTGACAACGGCAAAGGCCTCGCTGGCCTCCTCGAAATTCCAGGACATCATCGCCTGCCCGGCTTTCCGCACGGTCAGGCCGATCAGTGTATCATACATCCGCGGGATGGTCTCCCCGGCCGTATGCATGGCAACGCCGCAGCTCCCGTCACTCAAAACCGCGGCAGTCCATGAGACACCGTGAACCAGCTTCTCAACCGTTCTGCTGTCGTCGAGTCCCCGGAGAAGAATCTGATAATACTCCAGTTGCCGTTCAGATGACATAGTCGTAGCCGTCGTCTTCTCTGCGCATCAGGTCACGAATTGTGTAGCGGCTCAGATAGTCGGTCACAACTTCGTTCAGGCCCTTCCATAGCGGCAGCGTCTGGCACTCGGACATCCGGGCACAGGTCTTCGCTCCCTCTTCGAGGCACGCCACAGGGACAAGTGTCCCTTCCATGGCAGTGAGCACGTCATAGGCCACAATCTGCTCCGGCAGTCTGGTCAGCCGATACCCGCCGCCTTTACCGCGCAGTCCTTCTACGAACCCGGACTTCACAAGCACATTCACGATGCTCTCCAAGTACTTTTCGGAGATCTCCTGCCGGTCTGCGCTGTCCTTCAGCGGAACATACCCGTCTGCCTGGTGTTCTGCAATGTCGATCATGATTCTGAGCGCATATCTGCCCTTGGTGGAAATCATCATGCCGGAACTCCTCCTAATCTTTCTCTGCAGTTCTTTTATACCTATTATACTGTAAGGTTGATGGGAATTCAAGAATATTTCAGAAAACTGTTGACAATTCATAAAATTGTGCTATAATTCCCACAAACCCATATGAGAGGTAGGTTGTTTTTATGTTCCTTCTGACCGGTCGATGTTGACATTCGCGGAATCTGCAGCAGGTCTCGAATCCCTGTCTGCTTCAGTTTTTTATCAATTCATACTATCAAACATCACTTTACAGGAGGAATATCATTATGTCTAAGATTTATACATCCGCAGATCAGCTGATCGGGAAGACCCCGTTGCTGGAGGCCACCAATACTGAGAAAAACGAAGCCCTGGAAGCCCGGCTGCTGGTCAAGCTGGAGTATCTCAATCCCGCCGGTTCCGTGAAGGACCGCATTGCGAAGGCCATGATCGACGACGCTGAATCCCGCGGCCTGCTGAAGGAAGGCTCCGTCATCATCGAGCCCACCTCCGGCAACACCGGTATCGGTCTTGCCTCTGTCGCCGCTGCAAGAGGATACCGTATTATCATCGTCATGCCGGAAACCATGAGTGTCGAGCGCCGTCAGCTGATGAAGGCATACGGTGCCGAGCTGGTGCTCACCGAGGGCGCCAAGGGTATGAAAGGCGCCATTGCCAGGGCCGAAGAGCTCGCAGCAGAAATTCCCGGTGCTTTCATCCCCGGCCAGTTTGTCAATCCCGCAAACCCCGCCGCCCACAGGGCGACCACCGGTCCGGAGATCTGGGAAGACACAGACGGTGAAGTGGATATCTTTGTTGCAGGTGTCGGTACAGGCGGAACGCTGACCGGTGTCGGCGAATACCTGAAGGAGAAGAAGCCCGATGTCAGGGTCGTTGCCGTTGAGCCCGCCACCTCCCCTGTCCTGAGCAAGGGCACAGCCGGCGCGCACAAGATTCAGGGCATCGGTGCCGGCTTTGTCCCGGAAGTACTGAACACCAAAATCTATGATGAAATTATACCCGTGGAGAACGAAGACGCATTTCTCGCCGGCAAGCAGTTCGGCAGAGCAGAGGGCGTTTTGGTCGGCATCTCCTCCGGCGCCGCGCTCTGGGCCGCTGTCGAACTGGCCAAACGCCCCGAGAACAAGGGCAAGACCATCGTGGCGCTCCTCCCGGACACCGGCGACCGCTACCTCTCCACCCCGCTCTTTGCCGACTGACAAAACAATTCTTCCCACAGCCCGTCACTCCCTGACCGGAGCGGCGGGCTCTATAAAAGACAAGACCCGCTGCAAGACGCCGCACTTGACCTTTGACATCGCTATGAGTTCTTTAAGCGCCTCTTCCTTTTTTGGAAGAGGCGCTCTTTTCTGCCTGTATGCACAATCGTGTGTTTGTATCCATTTGCCTTTGAAGGGGGAAATCTTGTGGAGTGATTTGAT
>CACYDL010000165.1 GCA_902773195.1 uncultured Lachnospiraceae bacterium | reverse complement strand
CCGGCGGACAAGGAGAACTTGTATTTGCGGGCCGGATGTGGTATGATGCATCTGGTTTTTGAAACTATGTGAAACGGTTTTTAAGGAAAGAAGCGCCTATGAAATTCCGGATAGTCCTGGACAGCGGAGGGGAATTGCCCGAGGAACTGAAAAACCGGGAGGAATATGTTTCCGCCCCCCTGACCCTGACGGTCGGAGGCATGCAGATCGTCGACGACGGTCATATGAGCCAGAAGGAGCTGGTCCGCCGGATCGCGGACGACCCCGGGGTGGCGAAGACGGCATGTCCCTCGCCCCAGGTCTTTTGCGACGCCTTTGACTGCGGGGCGGAACACATCTACGCGATCACTCTCTCGGCGGAGCTCTCCGGGTCCTACCAGAGCGCCGTCGTCGCGAAGAATATGTATCTCGAGGATCACCCGGACGCGAAGATCCACGTGTTCAACTCGGTTTCTGCCTCCGTCGGCGAGACCCTTCTGCTCCTCATGATCCGGGAACTGGAGGAGCAGGGCGTTCCCTTCGGGGAGATCGTCGCGAGGGTGGAGGCCTTCGCCCGGACGAAGGGCACGTATTTTGTGCTCGACAACCTCGAGACGCTCCGCAAAAACGGACGCCTGAGCCGCATGAAGGCGCTGGCGGCGACCGTCCTCGGCATCAAGCCGATCTGCTACGGCACGCCGGAGGGAACCATCGGACAGCTCTCCCAGGCCAGGGGGATCAACAAGGCCATCGTGAAGATGGTGGGCTGCATCGTCGAGAGGACGCCGGACCCCGAGAACAGGATCCTCGGCATCTCCTACTGCAACTGTCCCGACCGCGCGGAAATCGTCCGCGACGAGCTGATGAAGCGGATGAAGGTGCGCGACGTGATCATGATGCCGACGGGCGGCCTGTCCACCATCTACGCAAATGATGGGGGCATCATTGTTGCCATCTGAAATGTTGTGGTGTATAATGAATGCTCGGAGCCGGGAAACGGCCTCCGTCTCCGCACCCGCGCGGAGGAGCGGAGAGGCAGCCGGCATAATTACACCGGTCTTGCGCGCCGGCGGCGTCCGGGACGGAATGGTTTGAAGGAGCAGCTGTAATGAGCCAGGAAAAAGTTGATCGCTACAAGGAATACAAGAAAAACAAAGATAAGATTCTGAAGCACGAGAAGCGGATGCGTCAGCTGGAGATCGGAATCGCCGCGGTGGTGGCCGCGCTGTTTGTCGCGTGGTTCGGCTGGTCCGTCTATCACAACGTGACAAAGCAGGATACGGAAACCGCGCAGGCGGCGGAAGCGGTGGAGATCGACATGAACGCGTACGACACCTACGTCAGCGGCCTCCAGTCGGGTTTCACGGCCTGAGCAGGGGACTTCTCTGACAGGATCTTAAACAGCAGGAATTCAAAAAGGCACGGCCGTCAGGCCGTGCCTTTTTTACTGCTATATATGGTTATATATCAGCGACTGATCACATTTTTACAACATTGGCCGCCTGCGGTCCACGCTCGCCCATGACGACGTCGAATGTGACGGACTGGCCTTCTTCCAGAGACTTGAAGCCTTCGCCCTGGATGGCGGAGAAGTGTACGAACACGTCCTTTCCGTCCTCGCCGGTAATAAAGCCGTAGCCCTTTTCAGCATTGAACCACTTGACTGTACCCTTGTTCATCGTGTTACCTCCATAAGAATTGTTGAAAGACAATAATGTGTTGATTGCCGGGAAATAAAAAATTCACCGGATATTACAGATTACAGGCTTCGCACGCACATAATCTCTAATAAACAGTGAATTTATGTGTTTCCCTTAATCGACTTTCTCATTATAGACGGAATTGAGCGGATAGTCAAGGAGAATGTCTTGAATTTCGCGGAAATTTGGGGAATTTCCACGAACAAAGGGAGCGCCTCCCCCGAAACGAAAAAACACTTTATTCCGCTTTTCGTTTCGTGTATGATAAAAAGAAAAACGGGGAGGAGCGTGCATGGAAGCGGTCATCCTGATCAAAAACGGCCGGGTTGTGGATCCCGGGACGAAATTCGAAGGAACTGCCGATCTGCTGATCCGGGACGGCGTCATCGCGGAAGTGGGAGAGAATCTCCCCGTGCCCGCGGGCTGCAGCGTCGTCGACGCCTCCGGACTCACCGTGCTTCCCGGAATCGTGGATCTTCATGTGCATCTGCGCGATCCGGGACAGACATATAAAGAAGAAATACGTACTGCCGGCGAAGCCGCGGCGCACGGAGGGGTCACCTCTCTCCTCGCGATGCCCAACACGGTTCCGCCGGTGGATTCTGCCGCCCTCGCCGCGGAGGTGGAGAGACGGGCCGCGGCGGAGACCGGCATCCACGTCTATCAGTCCTCGGCCATTACGCAGGGAATGCGCGGCGAGGCGCTGGTGGACATCGAATATCTCTGCGACAGCGGCGTCAGGGCGTTCTCCGAGGACGGCAAGTCCGTCATGGATCCGGAGCTTATGAGACAGGCGCTGGTCAGGATCGGAGCCCGGGACGGGCTGGTGGCGGATCACTGCGAGGAGATCGGCCTGGTACGCGGGGGCGTCATGAACGACGACGCCTGCGCCCGGAGGCTGGGCCTTCCCGGCATCCCCAACTCCGCCGAGGACGTGATCGCGGCGCGGGACGTGATCCTCGCCGCCGAGGCAGGCACGAGGATTCATCTCTGCCACTGCTCCACGGCGGCGTCCGCCAGGATCGTGCGGGCGGCGAAGAGCGCCGGCGCCCGGGTCAGCGCGGAGGTGTGCCCGCATCACTTTACCCTCACCACGGAGGATATCCCCGGAGACGACGCCAATTTCAAGATGAATCCGCCCCTTCGCACGAGGGAGGACCTCGAGGCCCTGAAGGAAGGCCTAAGCGACGGGACCTTTGAAGTGATCAGCACGGATCACGCGCCCCACGGCGAAGAGGAGAAGAGCAGGGGATTCCTCAGGTCCCCCTTCGGCATCGTGGGCCTGGAGACCTCGGTCGCCCTCACCTACACGGAGCTGGTGAAGGGAGGCGTCATCACCCTGATGCAGATGGCGGAGAAAATGTGCCTGAACCCCGCCCGCATCCTGGGAATTCCCGCGGGAACGCTAACGCCGGGCGCACCGGCCGACGTGTCGGTCTTTGACTTCCGGACCTCCCACAGGATCAATCCCGCGAACTTCCGCTCCAAGGGAAGAAACACGCCCTTCGGCGGGCGGGACGTCTACGGCAGGACGGTGCTCACGATCGCGGGAGGCCGCGCGGTCTATTCCGACGGCCGCTGAGGATGATATTCCGGGAAACCCGGAAAACCGGCGCCCGGGGACGGCGGCAGGCAGCCGGCCGGCCCTCGCGGAAAACAAACACGGAGGACACACAGCATGATAGGCAGACTGATTGAGAGCATCAGAAGAACCGGCGCCCCAATTGTCGTCGGACTGGATCCCCAGATGAAGTTCCTTCCCGGATTCATCCTGAAGAAGGCGTTTTCCGAACACGGGGAGACGCTGGAGGCGGCCGGCGAGGCGATTTTCGAATTCAACCGGGGGATTGTGGACGCCGTATCGGATCTGGTCCCGGCGGTCAAGCCCCAGATTGCGATGTACGAGCAGTACGGGCTCCCCGGCCTGACCGCGTTTAAGAAGACCGTGGACTACTGCCACGGGAAGGGCCTTCTCGTGATCGGAGACGTGAAGAGGGGCGATATCGGGTCGACCTCCGGCGCCTACGCCGCGGCGCACCTCGGGTCGGTAAAGGTCGGGGATGCCGTGATCCGGCCCTTCGACGAGGATTTCGCCACCGTGAATCCCTACCTGGGAACGGACGGCGTGAAGCCCTTTATCGACGTCTGCCGGTCGGACGACCGGGGGATTTTCGTCCTGGTCAAGACCTCCAACCCGTCCAGCGGGGAGTTCCAGGACCGTCTGGTGGAGGGAAGACCCCTCTACGAGCTCGTCGGCGAGAAGGTGCGGGAGTGGGGAGAGACCGCCATGGACGCGTGCGGCTGGTCCGAAGTCGGCGCCGTCGTGGGCGCGACCTACCCCGAGATGGGCAGCGTCCTCCGCCGGATCATGCCGAAGAGCTATATCCTGGTCCCGGGCTACGGCGCCCAGGGCGGAAAGGGGAGCGACCTGGTTCCCTTCTTCGACGGGGACGGGCTCGGCGCGATCGTCAATTCCTCCCGGGGCATCATCGCCGCCTGGCAGAAGGAGGAGTACGCCTCCCTGGGAGAGGAGGGCTACGCCGAGGCGGCCAGACGCGCGGTGCTTGAGATGAAGAGAGATATTCACGAGGCGGTCGGAGCATGATCAGAAAAGAACAGGCAGCGGTGCTGTCACAGAAAAAAGAGGCTGAGGGGATCTTCAGTCTCTTGCTTGCTGTCTCATTCGCGGGGGACGTCCGCGCGGGACAGTTCGTATCACTGTTTTCCTCGGACGGAGCGCACCTGCTGCCGCGGCCTGTCTCGATCTGCGAGGCGGATCCGGAGGCGGGGACGATCCGTCTTGTTTACAGGGTCGTGGGCTACGGAACCGGAGAGTTCTCGAAGCTGACGGCCGGCGGCAGCGTCGAGGTGATGGGGCCGCTGGGAAACGGCTTCCCCACGGAGCTGGCCGCGGGCAGGAAGGTGCTCCTCATCGGGGGCGGCATCGGCATCCCGCCGATGCTCTCCGCCGCGGAGGAGATGCTCCGGAAGGAAGGGGAGGCGCGTCCCTCCGGGGTGACCTTCGCCGTCGGCTACCGCTCGGACGACACCTATCTGCTGGAGGAGCTGAGAAGCCTGGCGCCGGTGATCACCGCCTCGGACGACGGTTCCCTGGGCTTTCACGGGAACGTGGTGGACGCGGTGCGACGCCTTGAGGAGAACCCGGAGCTCATTTTCGCCTGCGGTCCGAAGCCCATGCTGCGGGCCGTAAAGGAGTACGCGGCGGAGCGGGACGTCCCGTGCTACGTCTCCATGGAGGAGAGGATGGCCTGCGGCGTCGGCGTGTGCCTGGGCTGCGTCACGGCCGTGACGGAGACGGACAGCCACTCGCTGGTTAAGAACCGGCGCGTCTGCAAGGACGGACCGGTATTTGAGGCAGGGGAGGTGGATCTTTCATGAGCGAACCCCGGATGGAGGTCAGCATCGCCGGCGCGGTATTCAAAAACCCGGTGATGACGGCCAGCGGGACTTTCGGAGCCGGCATGGAGTACGGGGAGATCATCGACCTGTCGAAGCTCGGTGCCGTCACGGTGAAGGGCGTCGCGGACGTGCCCTGGCCGGGCAATCCCACCCCCAGAATCTGTGAGACGCCCTCGGGCATGCTCAACGCCATCGGTCTTCAGAATCCCGGAATCGAGATGTTTCTGGAGCGGGATCTTCCCTATCTCCGGACGCAGGACACGGGCGTCGTGGTCAACGTCTGCGGGCATGAGCCGGACGAATACTACCGCGTGGTGGAGCGGCTGGCCGGCGTGGAGGGCATCGACCTTCTGGAGATCAACGTCTCCTGTCCCAACGTGAAGGCCGGCGGACTGTCCCTGGGGACGGACCCGAAGGTCCTCGAGGAGGTGACCCGCGGATGCAAGGCGAGGGCCACCCAGCCCGTCATGATCAAGCTGTCGCCCAACGTCACGGACATCAGAGTCTGCGCCAGGGCCTGCGAGGCGGGAGGGGCGGACGCCGTCTCCCTCATCAACACGCTGATGGGCATGAAGATTGACATCGAGAGACAGACCTTCGCCCTGGCCAACAGGACGGGGGGACTTTCGGGACCCGCGATCCGGCCTGTCGCCGTCCGCATGGTGTACGAGGCCGCCCACGCGGTTTCGATCCCGGTCGTGGGCATGGGCGGCATCATGAACGCGGAGGACGCGGTGGAATTTATGCTCGCCGGGGCGAGCGCGGTGGCGGTCGGCATGGCGACCTTCGCGGATCCCCGCGCGCCGGAAAAGATCGTGGAAGGAATACGGGACTATCTGATACGGCACGGCATCGACGACGTGAGGAAGCTGACCGGGGCGGTCAGATGACCGCCGGGGGACGCGCCGCCGGACCATACGGCGTCAGCCGGCATCCCGCCGGAGGGCGCGCCGCCGGACCATACGGCGTCAGCCGGCATCCCGCCGGAGGACGCGCCGCCGGCCGGTTTCCCGCCGGGAGACACACCGTCAGGAACTACACCGTCAGGAGGAGAGACAATGGAAGCATATAAGGAAGATTTCATTCATTTCATGGTGGACGCGGGGGTTCTCAGATTCGGGAGCTTCGTGACGAAGAGCGGAAGGAACACGCCGTTTTTCATCAATACGGGCAATTATCAGACGGGAACCCAGCTTCGGAAGCTCGGCGCCTGCTACGCGCGGGCGATCCACGACGCCTTCGGCCTTGACTTCGAGGTGCTGTTCGGCCCCGCCTACAAGGGGATTCCCCTTTCCGTCACCACGGCGTGCGCCATCAGCGAGGAATACGGAAAGGACGTCCGCTATTCCTCCAACCGCAAGGAGATCAAGGACCACGGCGACACGGGGATCCTGCTCGGCAGCAAAATCACCGACGGCGACAGGGTCGTCATCATCGAGGACGTGACCACGGCGGGCACTTCGATCCGCGAGACCCTTCCGATCATCCGCGCCCAGGGCGACGTCAGCGTGCTCGGCCTGGTGGTTTCGGTTGACCGCATGGAGCGGGGCGAGGGAGAGAAGAGCGCCCTTGCTGAGATCGGCGAGAAGTACGGACTTCAGACCACCGCCATCGTGACGATGCGCGAAGTGGTTGAATGTCTCTACGGCAGGGAATATAATGGCAGAGTCGTCATTGACGACGGCATCATGAAGGCGATCGACGATTATTATAAGATGTACGGACCGAAGCAGTGAGGAACGAGGCGCAGAAAAAGCTTATCAGGAGGACGGGGCAGATCCTGTTCCTTCTCTATCTGGCCGTCCTGGTCTATTTCCTGTTTTTCGCGGACTGGTATGACCATACGCCCGGCAGCCACTGGGAGTATCACGTCAACCTGATCCCGTTCCGGGAGATACGCCGGTTCTGGCGGGCGAGGCATCTGCTGCCACCGAGGGCCGTGTTTCTGAATCTCCTCGGAAATGTGGCGGGCTTCGTCCCCTTCGGCTTCTTCCTTCCGGTGATCTCCGGAAAGCTGAGCCGCCCGGCGGCGGTGATACTGTCCGCGCTTCTCGTGAGCGCCGTGGTCGAGGCGGTACAGCTGGTCACGAGGACCGGCTGCTTCGACGTGGACGATATCATTCTCAACACGGTCGGCGCGGCGGTGGGATATCTGATCTACCGCTCAATGAGGAAGGCCTACATCACCTGCCGGGCGGGAACGGCCGCTTAGGACGCGGCGTGCCCGGCGTTTCAACGGCAAGCGGCGGACCGCATGGGGACGGCCGCGGGAGGACTGCGTAACAATGGCTTCAAAGAGACGATATGTGTTTGCGGAACAGAATGCGTCAAAGGGAGGAAAATTCTCCATCAGGCTTGCCGTGCTCTCCGGCGCGGCTTTTCTTGTGTGCGTGATCATTTCCTTCGCCAGCGGCGGAAAGGCAGGCCCCTTCGTGGGCGGCATCGCCCTCGCGGCGACGCTCCTGTCGGTCTACGGATTCTATGTGGGAATGAAATCCTTCGGGGAGCAGAACGTCTCCCCGGCTCTCTCCGTCATCGGCTCCATCGCCAGCGGCGTGATCATGGTCGGCTGGATCACCCTGTTCATGACCGGCCTTCGGTAGAGGGCGGAGCGGAGAGAAAGGAGCGGGACAGATGGATGAAAAGAAGAGAGAACGCCTCCTGAAGCAGACGGAGTTCCTGCTGGAGATCGACAGGATGAAGGAGATCGGGCGCCAGACCTACCTGGCGGACGGATCCCGGAAGGAAAACGACGCGGAGCACTCGTTTCATCTGGCCGTGATGGCCTATCTCCTCGCCGAGTACGCCAACGAACCGCTGAACCGGGAGAAGGTGATGATCATGGTGCTGGTGCACGACCTCGTCGAGATCGACGCGGGCGACACCTACGCCTACGACCCGGAGGGCAACCTGACCAAGGCGGACCGGGAGAAGAAGGCGGCCGACAGAATCTTCGGCCTTCTGCCCCCGGATCAGGGGACGGAGCTTCGCGGGCTGTGGGAGGAATTCGAGGCGCGGGAGACGCCGGAGGCCCGATTCGCCGCGGTGCTCGACCACATGCAGCCGGTCCTCCTGACGGACCGCGCGGACGGCAAATCCTGGAAGGAGCACGGCGTGCGCCGCTCCTGGATCGGGAAGAGAAACGAGGGCAACGAGCTCGGATCGGAGACCCTGGCCGCCCGCATACTGGAGCTGATCGACCAAAACGTGGAAAAAGGAAACATAAAAGATGACTGAACGCATCAGCGGCGCGCTGGAACGGATCCGCCAGATTCCCGGAGAGACGACCGTACCGGAGCCATTCCGGCGCTATTTCTCCGACGTCGCGTCCTTCCTGCTCTCCGTGAGAAAGGACGCCGGCAACAGGAGTCTCTATGAGGACATCCTTCCCGGGCATTACGCCCGCTCCTTCGCCAATCCCGATTTCGCCGCGGAGACGCTGGGAGAGGACTTCGGCCCGCTGCTTTCCGCGGTCTACGCGGAGCTCCGCGG
>CACYDL010000164.1 GCA_902773195.1 uncultured Lachnospiraceae bacterium | reverse complement strand
GGACGGATCGACACTGTTGTAGGACTTATAGAATTCAAAGAAATTATTGTTTTTGAAGGAGCGCCCCTTGATGATGTAATCGCCCTCGCCGTCGATCATGGTAAACTCCGCGTCCTCGAATTCCTCCTGCGGGAAAACCCACTTGTCCTCGAAATCAGACAGCGGAATGACCCGGAGCAGGAGCGCGTTTCTCTCCTGAGCGGCGTCTTCATCCCAGAGCGTGATTTTGTTGCAGAAGGCAAGGGACTGTTCGCCATTCATCGGATTGGTATAGGCGCGGGTGATGTTGATCGAAGTTCCGACCGGGGAGATCCACTCCATATCGCCGAACAGATCGATTTTTTGATAGGAAACAGTATAGTCATCGGGTGAGCTGACGCTTGACTGTGTGGAAATGCCGCATAAGGTATCCGTATAGAGAAGATGTGCGGAGGTATTTCCGGCCACATGGGAATCGCGGATAAACTCCGCCGCTTTCTCCATGGTCATCCTTTTGCCGCTGATATAGAACGCCCGTAAATCACAGATGTTCTGTTCGCCCTGCAGATAGTTTTCCGTCACATGCTCCATCGCGACGGTGGTGCTCACAAAGCTTTCCACTTGTTTCTGGTAGACAGCCTTGCCTTCATAGCCGGAATACAGTATGACAAAGACCAGTATTCCCGCCATGATCGCAATGTTGACAAGTGCGATCCAGGCTTTCTTCATATCGAAACCCACCCTTTTTCAAACGTCTCCCTCTTCTGCAGGCCCTTTTCTGCGGGAACCTGCAGAGGACAAACTTCTTTTGCCGCAGGATCACAGAAGCCAATAAAGGATGGATTATTCCTCGCAGATTCGCGCCAGCTCGTCACGGGCCTCGCGGATTTGATGAATCAGCGTCTTGTAATCCGTCTGCGTTCTCGCTCGAAGCAGCTCTGTGATCTCCACGACCGGTGCGGAGACTGGCGTCAGCGCCAGGTTGGTCGTGCTGCCCTTGAGCGCGTGGGCGGCCTCAAAGGCGGCATCCAAGTCTCCGCTGCCGATGGCGTCATATAGCTTTTGGAAATTGGCGTCCCCGGGGATCATCTTCACCAGCCGGAGATAGAAGCTCTCGTTGTTCATGCAGCGGGTCAAACCCTCCGTCGTGTTGGCGCCATAGGCTTTCAAATCGTTGATCGTCATGGTTGGATTTTCCTTTCTTACGCTTTCGCTTATTCCGGCCTTATGCCGAGAACGACATGGTGATCGTCGCTCTCTCTGGTCTTGATGGTCTGCAGGATATATGGCGTCTGTACGCCGGCTCTCAGCTTTCGGAAGGACAGCGAAGAGGTATTCTCCTGACCGGCCCATCGCATCAGATTCACCTTGCTGACCGCCGCGCTGACCTTTTCCGCATCCGCCTCGTCGACATCCTCCAGCAATTTTTCCCGGATATCTTCAAAGAAACGGCCTCCGCCGGGGCGAATATCAAGCTCTCCTGCTCTGCCGACATGGAACTCCAGATAGGAATCCGTGACCACATCCACATAGAAGATGCTTTCATAATTGCTGGTCAGCGCTTTCAAGATACTCACATAGGTTCTCTTTATCTCTGGGGTCACCTCCGCTTTTATCTGCGAGCGCTCAATCAGGAAGCGGTCGAAGCTCTCCGCGGGAACCGGCTTGGAGAAGTAATAGCCCTGCACGAGATCACAGCCCATGGCTTTGAGGGTCAGATACTGCTCCTCCGTCTCCACCCCTTCGGCCACCACGGGCACATGGAGATAGTCCGCGATGTCGATGATCAGCTCGATCATCCGCACGTCCCGGTTTTCGCCGAACGCGCTGCGCACGAAGCTCATGTCCAGCTTCAGCGCGTCGATGGGCAGGTTCGTCAGCATACCCAGCGAGGAATAGCCTGTGCCGAAGTCGTCCATCTCGATGCGGAAGCCCATACCCATGCCGCGCAGGTCCTTGGCTGTGGAGATGACCTGATCCGAATCGCCCGTATAGGCCGACTCCGTGATCTCCAGGATCAAATTGTCAGCGTCCAGGCGATGCTGCTCAAGGATAACCTTAAAGATGCCCTTCAGATCCGGCATGAGCATGTCAATGCGAGAGACATTCACGCTCACTGGCACGCTGTAGCCGAGACGATCCTTCCAGTCGCGAATTCTGGCGGCGGTTTCGCGCCAAACAAACTTGTCCAGCTCCAGAATGAGGCCGTTGTCCTCCAACAGGGGAATAAACACTCCGGGGCTGATCATGCCGAGCTCGGGGTGTCTCCAGCGTACCAACGCTTCCGCGCTGGACAGCAAGGGCTTGTCCGGGCGGATGTCGAACTTCGGCTGGAAGAACACCGTGAAATCGCCCCGCTCCAGCGAGGGCCGGAAGTCTTCCAGCAGCCGTTCCCGGAACAGCTCTGCCTCCCGCATTTCATCGTCGTAAATGCCGATGGCCGTGATATGCCCGGTCTTAACCGAGTTTGCCGCGATCCTTGCATAATCAAAGCAGCGATGGATCTCTATGGCTTTATCGACCCTCGCATATACGCCCATACGCAGACGGACCCGGTTTGCTGCGGCGGGGTCGTCCTCTGTCAAGCCTCCAGACACTTTTGCCAGTATGTCGGCGTAATCATTCCGGTGGGGGCAATAAATCATGAAGGTGTCCGCCCCGCGCCGCGTTCCGACGCCGCCGACCTCGCGGGAGATATTTCGGACGCGCTCGCCGACACGAACCAGGACGCTGTCGCCATACTGCTTTCCGTAGCGCTCGTTGATGACATGGAAGCTGTTGATGTCCAGGACGATGGCGTCCATTTCCTTTTCCGCGTAATTCTGATCGTAGAGCCTGACATAACGCAGGAAGTAATCCGTATTGAAGAGACTCGTCAGGCTGTCGCGCTCGGTGGTGTGGATGATGCTTCGCTTTTCGGAAAGCTCGATGCAGCGGGTGACGCGGGCCTGGATGACCTCGGCGGTGGGATACGGCTTGGGAATAAAGTCGATGGCGCCGATCTTCAGGCAATCGACCTCCGTGGTCTGATCCGCCGTCATGACGATGACCGGGATATCCTTCAGCTCATCCTCTTCCTTCATCACCTTCAGAACCTCCATACCGCTCATCTGCGGCATCTGAAGATCCAACAGCACGATCGCGAGCTCGTCCTTATGGGTTTTGATCTGCTCCAGCGCTTCGAGGCCGTTTGAGGCGTACAGGATCTCATAGTCCTCGTTGAGGATGTGGCCCAGGATGGAGCGGTTGATCTCCTCATCCTCCACGATGAGGATGCGGCGCTTGAGGTGCAGTATTTCCGCATCCTCATCCTTCGGGAACATCGGCTTGCTGTCCGTCTCCGCGTCTTCGCGGGAGATCGCGCCCATGCCCTTCAGGAGCTTCTTTTCTTCATACATCAGCTCGTCCGCGCGCTCAAACACGTCATGGAAGCTGGCGTCCATTCCCGGCTGGTATTCCGACAGGCCGCCTGAAACGACGACCTCCTTGG
>CACYDL010000163.1 GCA_902773195.1 uncultured Lachnospiraceae bacterium | reverse complement strand
CCGGCGTGACGGGATCGACGGCTTCCCCGGCGCCCGCGGACGGAACCGGCGCGGACGGGACAGATAACCCGGAGGAAGCGGCTCCCGCGGATACCGCGGCGGCGCAGACCTACCGGATCGAGATGCCCAGCTCCCCGGTCCGCTACGACGGCAGGGGAGCGCTGGACCTCCTCAACAACGTCCACGTCGTCAACCCCGACGGCACCTCCGCCGGCGATATCCCGATCGACGCGGTGATCTCCCCAGGCAGCTCGCGGAGAGAGAAGGTCATCACCTACTCAGCCACGGCCCCGGACGGCACGGAGCTTTCCGCCAGCCGGAACATGAGCCTCGGGTCGAGCTACACCGGCCCCTCCATCAACATCCTGGGCAACGTGCTCTTCTGCGCCCAGGGCGAGGCGGAGGGATACGCCGACAAGCTCCGCGCGGCGGGCCTGATCAGCGCCTCCGACGGCTTCAACTACGACATCTCCGGCTCGGTGACCAGCCGTCTCCGCCGCTACGACGCGGCGGTCGAGGAGGCCACCATCGTCCTGTCCGTCACCAACGTCTACGCGGACACCTACGAGACGGAGATCCAGGCGCCCATGAACGCCACCGGCGTCGTGCTGCGCCTCACGACGGACCACCCGACGATTGCGTACGGGGAGACCTTCGATTCCCTGAACTACATCGAGGACTGCTACGACGCGGAAGGAAACGACTTGAGGTCCAATATCAAAAGAGACGGGACCGTCGACAGCACCGTCCCCGGGGACTACCAGGTCACCGTCTACTGCACCGACAAAAACGGCGTGAAATCCATCGTGCGGCCCATGACCGTGACGGTGCTGCCGCAGGAGGAGACGGGACAGGAAGAGACGGGAGAAGAGGGCGCATGATCGACATCCACACCCACATCATTCCCGGCGTGGACGACGGGTCGCCCGACCTCACGGATTCGCTCCTGATGTGCGAGCTCGCCCTGGAGGGCGGCACGGACACCGTCATCGCGACCCCCCACAGCCACGTGCCGGGGATCGACGCCCGGCGCCACCGAAGACAGATCCTGGACGGCTTCCGCGTCCTCCGGGAGGCGGCGGCCGAAAGACGCCTTCCCTTAAGGCTCCTCCTCGGGATGGAGATCTTCTGCGCGGAGGACCTCCGGCAGGGACTGGAGGAGGGACTCTTTCTGCCGATGAACGGCACGGACTTCTGCCTGATCGAATTCCGGTTCGGCGCCTCCGCCGCGGAGTGCCGGAGCTATATCAATATCGTGAAGGAATGCGGCAGACGCCCCGTGATCGCGCATCCGGAGCGGTACGTCTGCGTCCAGAGGGACACCGGCGAGGCGAGGCTCTGGGTGCAGGAGGGCTGCCGGCTCCAGATCAACAAGAGCAGCTTCTTCGGCTCGTTCGGCAGGGCCTCCCGCAAGGCCGCCTTCGCCCTTCTTGAGGAGGGACTGGCGGAATACGTCGGGAGCGACGCCCACAGCCCGTACCGCCGCACCACCTACATGGGGGACGTCCGGGAGTTTCTGGAGGAAGAGTATTCCCGGGAGACCGCCGGCCGGCTTCTCCTGGAAAACGCGGAGCGGGACTTCCTCTTAAGATGAAAAAGGAACGCTTTACATCATGAAGAAAAATCTATTCAGCACCCTGGTGCTGATCCTGGCCGCCGCGGCGTTCGTGCTCTACAACCGGAACTACTACCGCGGCAAGGACAGCCTGGGGCCTATCATCGAGATGGACAGCGCCGAGATCTACGTGAGCGTCTACGACCCCGACCAGCAGCCCCTGGCGGGGATGACGGCCACGGACGGGAAGGACGGCGACGTCACCAGTCTCATGCTCATCGAGAATATCTCCGACTTCGTCGCCGAGAACACCAGGGTCGTCAGCTACGCCGCCTTTGACCGGGACAACCACGTCAGCAAGGCGGAGCGCCGGATGATCTACACCGACTACACGGAACCCGTGTTCTCCCTCTCCGGGCCGCTGCGGTTCCCCGCCGCCTCCACCCGGAAGGACTATCTCAACAACCTCACGGTGACGGACTGTCTGGACGGCAACATGTCCGACCAGGCGGCCTTCACCTCGGACAGCGTCATCAACACCTCGGTGCCCGGGGACTACAAGGTGACGGTGGCGGTGACCAACAGCGCCGGCGACACCCACACCCTGCCGGTCACCCTGACCGTCTACGACCAGACCAAGGAGTCGTCCGTCCCGTCCATCGCCCTCACCGACTATCTCGTCTACACGGTGCCCGGGCAGAGGATCGATCCCATTTCCCTGATCGACCACGTGACCTACCGGGGGACTGAGTACGGGATCACGACGGAGGAGGGAACCTTCGCCGTGGACACAGAGGGCTGGAGTTCCTATTCCCTGAGGCAGTTCAGGGAGAGAGAGCCCTCGGTCAACCAGGAGCGCTTCGAGATCACCGACCTCGTCAACTACCAGGTTCCGGGCGT
>CACYDL010000162.1 GCA_902773195.1 uncultured Lachnospiraceae bacterium | reverse complement strand
GAGCGCAGGAAACTGATCGGTCATTACGGAGCCGAAGTCGTCCTCATCCATGACGCGGGCGACATCGGAGCGTGCATCGACGAATGTCTCCGGACCGCGCTTCGGATGGAGCGGGAGGACCCGAACGTCTTCGTACCCCAGCAGTTTACCAACGTCAACAACCTCATGGCGCACAGGCATCACACCGCGGTCGAAATTCTGGAACAGGTCGCGGGACCGATCCACGGCTTCTGTTCCGGCATCGGCACCGGCGGCACCATCACGGGAATCGGGGAGGTGCTGAAGGCCCAGAATCCCGATATCGAGATCTGGGCCGTGGAACCGGAGCACGCCGCGATTCTCGCGGGCGGCAACATCGGGACGCATCTGCAGATGGGAATCGGCGATGGTATCATCCCGGACATCCTCAATCAGGAGATCTACAGCAGCATCTATATCGTCACCGACGAGGAGGCGCTCGAGACCGCGAAGGATCTCGCCCGGCTGGAGGGAATCATGTGCGGCATCTCCAGCGGCACGAACGTCGCCGCCGCCAGAGCCCTGGCCCGCAAGCTCGGTCCCGGCAAGACGGTCGTCACGGTCCTCCCGGACACCGCGGAGCGCTACTTCTCCACCCCTCTCTTCGATTAACCTCAGATGAACCTCTGACGGCGCGGATCCTCTCTGTGAGCGATCCGCGCCGTTTTATGAAGGACCCGGCCCCGCCGGATCTTTCTGTATGATCAGGGTCCTGTTGCACGGTCAAGGTCCTTTTGCATGGTCAGGGCCCTTCTGCACGGTCATGGTCCTGTTGCACAGTCAGGGCCCTTTTGCACGGTCAGGATTCTTCTGCATGGTCAGGGCCTGTTGGCATGGTTCAGGCCTGCGCGTCGAGTCTTACGCTTTCTTTCTCGCCACGAGATGCAGGCGGAAGCCCTTCTGCGCCTCGATCTTCTCGACCTTCAGCCCGGCTGCCGCGCAGTAGGAGCGCACCTCGGCGATGGTGTGGGCCTTTACGTCGCCGTGGCCGACCAGATTGGCCAGGGGAAGCTCGATGTGGTTGATGATCCACAGGAGGGCCGGCGAGGCCGTGTTGTCCCTCAGGATCAGCGTCCCGTCCTTCCGGAGCACCCGGGCGACGCTGTTAAAAAAGGCCTGGGGATCCGGATAGTGATGGAAGCTCTGGGAGTTGATCACGATATCGAAGCTCTCCGGCTCAAAGGGAAGATTCTCGCAGTCCCCGACGACAAATACCGTGTTGGGGAGATGCTTCTCCTCCGCCTTCCGGATCATCTCGGGCGTCAGGTCGATTCCCGTAAAGTGCTTGTCCGGGTACTCCTCCGTCAGAAGCGACAGCATCGGGGCCGTGCCGCAGCCGGCGTCCAGAAGGGTCTCGAAATCGCGCTTTCTGATCTCCTCGAGAATGGGGGGATAGTCCTTCTTGCACATCTCATAGATCCCCGCGTGGTCTGATTCATAGTTCTTCGCGGCTTTCGTAAATTCGCTGACCGACAGCTTCTTGTATTCCTCCGAGCTCCTCATGGCAGTCCTCTCCGATGTTCCTGTTATTCTGTTCAGTATTTTATAACTTGGTTAATGTCATTTAACATAGTACACCTTTTCTCCCCTCCTGAAAAGCAGAAAAAAGCAGCCGCTGTCAGCGGCCGCGGTGATGTTCATGTATTCTGCAGTCCGAGGAGCAGCTCTCCGGCCGCGTCCTCGATCCTTCGAAAGACCTTTCTGCTTTCGTCCTCCTCCGGCTCTTCCCCCTGCTTCTCCCGGGCAAGCAGCGGGACCCAGGACTTCGTCCTGACCTCCCCGAGCCACCCGTCCTCCTCATCCGCTGCCGCCTCGGCGAGCGCGTAGGGGCAGCAGGTGTAGAAGCTGCACATCTGACTGTCCTCCATCCGGATTCCGGAGATCAGCCGGACCAGGAACTTCCGGAGCTCCACGAGTCCGTCCCTGCCGAAGGCCGCCTCCGGATCCGCCAGGGATCCGCGCAGGGCGCGCAGCAGGGCCGTACCCGTGCCGTCTTCCGGCGCATGATCCGCGGCTTCATCCCCGGATCCGGCGTAAAAGGCCGCCTCCAGGGCCGTCCTCCGGATTCTCTCCGTGCCGCCCGCGGTTCCCGCGACCCGCGCGGCAAACAAGGTCCGGCCTTCCTCCGCCAGAGCCCGGATTCTTTCGTACACGGCTTCGTCCATGCCGGGCAGGTCGTAGAGCGTCTCTCTCCCGTGGAGCGCGTTCCCGGCGTCTTCCGCCGGTTTGTCCGCTGTCAGCCGCTCCGCCGATCCGCCCTCCGCCGTTCCGCTCACGGCAGACTTCTCCACCGGTTTGTCTACCGCCGGTCCGGACAGAGCCGCGCGGTTCTCCGTCTCCTCCGCTCCGGACCCGTCCCCCATCGGAACCCACTCCACGGGGACGCACAGATAGAGCTGGTACATGCATTTCAGGAACTCGACCGTCCTTCCATCGACGGGATCGGCGAGGACCGCGTCCGCTCCGGGAATGAACCGGCCGGCGCAGAGGATCTTTGCCTCCTCCGCGGTCTTTCCGGCGGCCCGCTCCTTCTTCACCTCTTTCTGAAAATCCCGCAGCTCCTGAAAGAGAAACATCGCGATTTTCCGAAGCACCTCGCCCGGGACGGCGCCGGATACCGGCAGCGCGACGCAGTCGACGCAGTGGAGCCGGCTGATCAGGGCGGCCTCCGCGAAAATCTCCGTTCCCTCGTGGTCGAGGGACACAATCACCGGCGGGGCCAGCACGAGGTCCGCTCCGAGGCCTGTCAGCGCCTCCGCGTCCGAGCGGACGGATCTCGCCGAAGGATTCCCGTCCGGCTCAAAAGAGCCGAAGGAAAGCCAGATCACCCGCTCCGCGCCGGTTCTTTGCTTCGCCTCTTCCAGAATCCGCTTTCTCTTCCCGTAATCGTCCCGGAAGCAGTCCGGTATCGCCAGTGTCCTCATCCTGCACCTCCTTCCGGCCCTCACGCCGCCGGAGTCCTTCTCCTGCGCTCCCGTCCGGCCTTTCGCGCCGCCGGTGCGCCTTCTCCTGCGCTATCTTCCGGCCCTCACACCGACAGAATCTCGGTGTAGACGGTTTTTCCGTCCTTCACGGAGGATTTCATCAGAGAGATCTTCTTCACCATCATCTCGCCCTTCGGCGCCTGGGCCGCCTGCCATTTTCCGTTTGCCTTCCGGATGATGGTGATATGCGGCGTGAATTTCTTTCTGTCATAGGCGATGCCCGCGGCATCCAGGGCGTCCCGGACGGCTTTGGCGGCTCCCGAAAGTCCCTGGCTGCCCCTGACCCCGACGTACAGCAGGTCGCCGAAGGTGTTCATCTCGGTCAGCGCCAGACGGAAGGGCTTGAAGAAGATCCCCTGAAACGCGGCCTTCACGGCCCCGGGATTGTCCGTCTCCCCGATAAAGGCGAGGGTCAGGTGCAGGTTCTGCGCCGGGACGTATTCTCCCTTCACCCCCAGCTTCTTCAGGTCGTGCATCACGCCTGTGACCGGTTTCCTGATTTCATCCGAAAGCTGAACTGCCGCAAAGAGCCTCATTCTCTCATCCTCCTCCCGGAATACAAATTCCGAATGTAACGAACCGTTTCCGGATGCGAAGTATGTAATCCTCATACTTTCGTATCCTGCCTCATTGTCCCGGCGTCACCTCGTGGTTCCCGCCGTCGGCCTCCTCCGGCACGCCGTATCCGTTCTCCGTCCTCTCCGCCCTGTAGACGCCGCAGTTGGCGACGTACTTCGTCCAGTAGCTGCCTTTCGATTCCGGCGTCAGGTACTCGAGAATGCCCTTCATCGAGATGGCGTGGGCCGAGATCAGCACGTCTCCGTCGTCGGTGCGGCAGAGATCCCGGATGAATTCCCCCGAGCGTCTCACCACGGAGGCGAGGCTCTCCATCCCCGCCGGCGCCGGATTGTGGACGAAATCGCTGAAAAACAGGATAATCTCGGGGGGCGGGGCCTCGAGGCTCACGCCCTCGTAGGGGCCGTAGTCCATCTCCAGGAGCCGCTCGTCCGTCAGGATCCGGGCTTCCTCCCCGGCGATGATCCGGGCGGTCTCCAGCGCGCGCGTCAGAGGACTGGAGTATACCCGGGCGAAGCGGATCCCTTCCCTGCGGAAATAGTCCCGGACCTCCTCCGCCTGGCGGACGCCCTCTTCGTTGAGGGGCAGATTGCTCCGTCCCTGCAGTACCTTTTTTCTGTTGCCGGCGGTCTGACCGTGCCGGACGATGTAAATGGCGGACATAGCTGCTTCTCCTTCGGAGTCGGAATAGCAGCGGGTGTCTCCACCCGCTGCCCTGGTTTGTTCTTTGTAAACAATTTTGATCCCGCCGGATCGTTATTTCTTCATGATGACCTGCGAGGAATTCGCCGGATACGATCTGGCGTGCTGGCCGTACTGGGACGTCCTGGTTCTGACGTAGCTGTGCGCTTCCTTCAGCGTGTACTTATTGTCGCGGTTGGAGTCCGCCGGCATGGAGCCCGACATGAAGTGGGCGCCGGAGCCGGCCTGGAAGCCGCCGCCGTAGAGCAGATAATACGTGAAGGCGCCGCCGTTCGTCTTGCCGAAGTCGATGGAGGTCTCCTTGTAGCCGCAGGCCGTGAGGACGTAGAACTTGTTCTTCCGAAGTTCTCCGGTCTTGACGCCCTCGTCATCGGCTTCCGGAACGTACTCATTGGCGCTGGCGAAGGCGTTGACGGCCGCCGCGTTGAACTGCTCCGCGTCCAGGCCGCCGTTCTTCGAGGAGGCGTAGATGCCGCCGCCGCTTCCGCAGCTGTCGAGGAGGACGATCACCTTGCCGGGCACCTTGCTGAGGGCGCTGGCGAGCTCTCTCATCGTAAACATTTCATCGGCGTAGTACGCGTTCGTCGGGCAGAGGGCTCCTTCGTAGGAGTCCGTGTAATCGGCCACGCCGTGTCCTGTGTAGTAGAACAGGGACACGTCCGTGCTCTTCGCTCCGGAGAAAGCGCTGCGGATCGCAGTCGTGAAGGCCTTCTTCGTCGGGACGTTTCTCTTCACCGTGACCTTGCTGTAGCCGCGGCTCTTGAGCAGGCGGTTCATGTTGTTGGCGTCGGTGCCGGGGCCGGACAGGTTGTTGCCGTTGCTGTACGTGCCGTTGGCGACGATCAGGGCGCGATAGACGGTCTTGCCGGGGCTGGGAGGCGTCGTGCCTCCACCGGGGATGGTGACCTTGACCGACGGCGACCAGGCGCCGTACATCTTGTTTCCGTTGTACTTATAGATCGCGCGGTATCTGTAGTAATAGGTTTTTCCGCGGGACGTATTCGTATCGGTGTAGGTTCTGCTGGAGGAGGTACGGATGCCCCTGTAGCTGGCGGATCCAATTTTTCTCGCGATCTGATAGGACTTCGCGGTCGCGACCCATCTCAGGCTGAGCTTGACATTCTTTCCGCTGAGGGACCTGGTGATCTTGCGGGTCGGCTCCTTGGGGATGCAGCGCACGTAATTGGAGTAGGCGCTGCTGCCGGAGGAGTTGACGGCCTTCACCCTGTAGTAGTACCTCTTCCCGGCCCTGAAGTTGTTGTAAAGATCACAGGAGGTCCCGTAGATGGTCCCGATATAGGCGTAGCCGCTGGCGTCGGGAAGCTTCTCGTAGATGTAGTAATAGCTTGCGCCGCTCACACCGTTCCAGTAGAGCTCCAGTTTGTTGAGACCCTTGCACACAATCCTGAGGCCGCTGGGCCTTGCCAGCGAAGACACCCCGTAGCCCGCGTTCGGCTGGACCGCCTCAATCCTGGCGCCTTCCACAGTTGAATGCTGTTCAGCTGCATCGGCGAAGACCGCCGCGCTGAACAGAAGCAGACATACGCACAGACCGAAGAAAACCGAGACGGCTTTCCGCACGGCCGCCGCCTGCCACCTGTTTTTCCTTGTTCCTTCCATACATGTTCCTCACTTTCATAACCCGGAGCCTGAGCTCCATTCTGTAACTACTTGGATGCTATCTCATCGGGAGCTTCCTCCCGCTGAATACATAACCGGGACGTCACTTTTTCAGGATGACCTGGGACGAATACATCGGATAGGCCCTGGCGTGCTGCGAGCTCAGGGTCTGGGCCCGGATGTAGCTGTAGGCCTCCTTCATCGAGAGCTTATTGTCGCCGTTGCTGTCCGCCGCCATCCTTCCGGACAGGAAGTAATGGCCGTCGAAGCTGTATCCCGAACCGTTGACAAAGGCCATGCCGAACAGGCTTCCCCTGTAATTCAGGTTCCAGGACAGCTCCTGGT
>CACYDL010000161.1 GCA_902773195.1 uncultured Lachnospiraceae bacterium | reverse complement strand
GCGGCGCTTGAAAGCTACGGGAAGGAGGCGGTCTGACATGAAGAAGCAGAACAAGGCGGCGGTCCTGTTCCGCATGGTGAAGCTGGTGAAGCCCCTCACGGGATTCATGCTGGCGGCAATCCTCATGGGGACCCTCGGCTTCCTCTGCGCGCCCAGTTCATCCCGATCCTCGGCGCTTATGCGGTCCTGGGAGGGCTGAATATCGGCATTCCGCTGTCCCTCCGCGGCCTGTGGATCCTGCTGATCGTCATCGCTCTGCTCCGGGCGGTGCTGAAATACGGCGAACAGCGCACGGGCCATTACATCGCCTTCACGCTCCTCGCCATCATCCGGGACAGGGTGTTCCGCGCGCTCCGGCGTCTCTGCCCTGCGAAGCTGGAGGGGCGGGACAAGGGGGCTCTGATCGCCCTCATCACCTCGGACGTGGAGCTGCTGGAGGTGTTCTACGCCCATACGATCGCGCCCATCGCCATCGCGTTCCTCACGGAGCTTGTCATGGTTCTCTTCATCGGCTCGTATCACCCGGCCCTCGGTCTGCTGGCTCTCTGCGCGTATGGTTCCGTGGGCGTCCTTCTGCCCCTCATCATTTCGAAGCGCTCCGGAAATCTCGGCGACGAGCTGAGGGCGGACAACGGGGAGCTGGCGGCGTATATGCTGGAATCCATCCGCGGGCTGGACGAGACGATCCAGTACGGCGGCGGAAAAAAGCGTCTCGCCGGGCTGACGGAGAAGACGATTTCCCTCTCCGAAAAGCAGAGCCGCCTCAACCGGCTGACCGGCGTGAATCTGGCTCTGGCCAACACGTTCATTCTCACCTTCGATCTCGCCATGCTGGCCCTCTGCGCGTTCCTCTACGGCCGGGGAGCGGTCGGGTTCGACGGATTCCTCGTCCCGCTTGTCGCGCTCATGTCCTCCTTCGGGCCGGTCACCGCGCTCGCCAATCTCGGGACCACCCTGCAGGCCACCACCGCCTCGGGCGCACGGGTGCTGGCGGTGATCGACGAGGAACCGGAGACCGGGGATGTGGACGGAAAGGAAGAGATCGCGTTCCGCGGCGCGGCGGCGGAGGACGTCACCTTCTCCTACGGCGGAGAAACGGTTCTCGACGGCTTCTCCCTCTCCTTCCCGGAGAACAAAATCGTCGGGATCGTGGGAAGGAGCGGATGCGGCAAATCGACTCTTCTCAAGCTCCTCATGCGCTTCTGGAAAACGGGCTCGGGCACGGTCTCCGTCTCGGGCGTCAGCGTGGAGGACATCAACACGAAGAACCTCCGGGACATGGAGAGCTATATGACGCAGGAAACGGTCCTCTTCAAGGACACCATCGCCGGGAATATCGGAATCGCCCGGCCGGACGCGACCCGGGAGATGATCGAGGAGGCCGCGAAAAAGGCGTCGATCCACGACTTCATCCTGACTCTGCCGGACGGCTACGAAACCGAGGTCGGAGAGCTGGGCGAAACGCTCTCGGGCGGAGAACGCCAGCGGATCGGACTGGCAAGGGCCTTCCTCCACGACGCGCCCTTCGTGCTCCTCGACGAGCCCACCAGCAATCTCGACAGCCTGAACGAGGCGGTGATCCTGAAATCGCTCAAAGAGGAATCGGCGGGAAAAACCGTCGTCCTCGTCTCGCACAGAAAATCCACCGCCCGGATCGCGGACGAGATATTTGAGATGGAGAACGGGCGGGTGTCATGAACGTTCAGACCAAACGGGAACGGGAAAAGCGGCTGGTCGGCGAGATGATCGCGCTGTACTGCAGAAAAAAGCACGGGACAAGGAAGGGTTCCCTCTGCGGCCCATGCGCGGAGCTTTCCGCCTATGCGAAAGAGCGGAGTGACCGATGCCCGTTCATGGAGGAGAAGACCTTCTGCCAGAACTGCCGCGTCCACTGCTATCGGCCCGAAATGCGGGAGCGGATCCGGGAGGTCATGCGGTTTTCCGGCCCGCGGATGATCCTGTATCACCCGGCCGCCGCCGTACGGCATCTGATCTCGACCCGGCTGGAGAAGAAAAGGATGGGAACACCTTGAACATCAAACGCATTGTCTTTGCCGCGCTGGGCCTCGTCTGCTTCGGACTCGGCACCGTCGGGGTCTTTCTGCCGGTCCTTCCCACCACGCCGTTCTATCTGCTGACTCTGTTCTTTTTCGCAAACAGCTCGGAGCGGCTTCACACGTGGTTCCTCGGCACAAGGCTCTATCAGAAGCACCTGGATTCCTTCGTCAGGGGCCGC
>CACYDL010000160.1 GCA_902773195.1 uncultured Lachnospiraceae bacterium | reverse complement strand
CTGTCCGACACGGAATTCCAGGTGCTGAACGGGACGAAGCGCGTGTCGACCGAGTATCCGGACGTGGAAGTGAACGTCGAGGGCGATCCCTACGGCGACATCTACGACAACGGCGACGAGGATTACTACACCGGCTATGACTACGGTGAGAACGACGAGTACGACGGCCGCGACTACGGCGAGGACGACGAGTATGACGGCAGCGACTACGGCGAGAATTACGACTACGAGTACGAAGACTACGACTATTGATAAGAGACAGCTGCGTTCCCTGTGAGCGCGGCGGAGAAAGGTCAGCCGGACGGCGGAGAATTCCGCCGCCCGGCTTTTTTATGCTGCGGCGCGGCGTAAAAAAGGATAATGACTTTCCGCGAAATCTGCACTATAGTTAAGTAAAGCCGTTTTTCCGTAACGGCGGAACAAGCGAATGGCAGATCGGGGAACAACATGAAGCTGACAGATCAGACAATCAGGATCATCGTCTTCGCTGGCACGCTCTTGGTGACGTGGATTCTGATGCGCGTAAACCGAATGATTTTCAAGAAGATCTACCGCTCCTACAAGATGCTGTATCTGCGCTTTTTCGAGCGCCTGATCACGGCGGCGGTCTTTCTGGGGGGGCTGTTTGTCGCGCTTTCCTCCTTCGGCGGCTTTCAGACGGTGTGGAAGACGCTGCTCGGCGGAACGGCCTTTGCCAGTGCGATCCTGATCTTCGCCGCGCAGGACAGCATCAAGGATATCCTGGCCGGTCTGATGATCAGCATCTACAAGCCCTTTGAGATCGGGAACCGCATCGAGCTGGAGGACGGGACCGCCGGCATCGTAAAAGACATTTCCATGAGGCACGTCGTGCTGCAGCTGCAGGACACGCAGACGCTCATCGTCCCGAACAGCAGGCTGAATGCGATGAATATCCGGAACTACAGCTATATGGAGAGCTACCGCAGCGCCATGTTCCGATTCTCCGTCGCCTATGACACGGACGTTGAGAAGGCCATGGAGGTGATCCGGCAGGCCGTCGTCGATTCGCCCTACAGCCGGCCGGAGAAGGAGACGGATCACGGAAAGGACTACGCGCCCGTCTATTTTATGGCCTTCGAGGAGAGCAGCCTGCGGCTGACCACCACCGTCTACTACGAACCGTCCTCTCCGTCGGAGACGGTGATCTCCGACATCAACCTGCGCGTGAACCGGGCGCTGAAGGAGAACGGAATCGAGATCCCGTACCCGTACGTCAACGTCGTGCAGCGGGAGGAAGAATCCGCGCGGTGACGCCGTCCTTTCCGCAGAAGGGAGGAGACCGCACCCGCGGACGGCGCCGTCTCAGCGGTGAAAAAAGATCCGAGCCCTGCCGTCTTTTCCGCGGCAGGTGAAGAATAACGGAAGGAGAAGACATGGCCCGAAAGAAGAGAAGACGCCGCCGGGCGTCCGCGCGCAGAAGCAGGGAACTTCCGCTGATCGCGACGCTGACAGCCGTCGCTGCCGTTTTCGTCATCTTTGCCGGCATCCGCGCGGGGAGACGGAGCGCCGCCGGGAAAAGCGCCGCCGGATACGCCGGGGCCGTCTCCGTTCGGGAGGACGGGCTGGCTTCCCGGGAGGAGAGCCGGGAGAACCCGGCGTCCGTCTCCGTGTCCGCGGAGAGCGCCGCCGGGGCGGTCACCGCCACGCCCGTCGAATCCGCCGCCGAAGCTGTCCGCTGGGATACGCCCCTGGACCGCTACTATCTGGACAAAAATTTCTGGAAGGGGTGCCCGGAACGCAATGTGCAGCTGCTCACGCCGAACGAGTATTCCCGTCCCCAGACCGATATCGACGAGGTCAACGACATCGTCGTCCACTACGTCGACGAGCCCGGCTCCACGGCGATGCAGAACCGGGATTATTTTGAGAGCCTGAAGGACGGCTCGGGGCGCTCGGTGAGCAGCCACTTTGTGATCGGCCTGGACGGGGAGATCGTCCAGTGCGTCCCGCTGGGGGAGGTGGCCTACGCCTCCAACCACAGAAATCACGATACGCTCTCCATCGAGTGCTGTCATCCGGACGACACGGGCGAGTTCACGGAGGAAACCTACCGCTCCGTCGTCGATCTTTGCGCCTGGCTCTGCCTCGTCTTTCAGATCTCGCCGGATCACGTCATCCGGCACTACGACGTGACGGAGAAGGAATGCCCGATCTACTATGTGAAACATCCCGATGAATGGGAGGCCATGAAGAAAGCCATCGCGAAGCGGTACGACCGGTACGTGGAAGAGCTGGGAAAGCCGTGACGGGGTCTTCGCGCGGGCGTCCCGGAATCGATGCACGGATATCTCAAAGTCTTCGCGTAAACGTCTCGAAAGGATGTTGTGATGAAAAGAAATCTTTTGGCCCGCGGCCTGATGCTCCTCGCGGCCGTTCTGCTGACGGCCGGGTGCGCCCGGGAGAAGAAGACGGAGGATCCCAAGCTGCTCCTCGGCTTCAGCCAGCTGGGCAGCGAGAGCTCCTTCCGCATCGGAAATACCAGGGATATCGAGGAAAAGGCCGAGGAATACGGCATCAGCCTGATGATGGAGAACGCCAACCAGAAGCAGGAGAACCAGATCGCCGCGATACGCCGCTTCATCGCGTACCGCGTCGACGTGATCGCGTTCTCCCCGATCGTGGAGGAAGGCTGGGACAATGTGCTGAAGGAGGCCCGGGACGCCGGCATCCCGGTGGTGCTGGTGGACCGCACGATCCGGACCGGGGACGAGACGCTCTATAAGAGCATGATCGGGGCCGACTTCTACCATGAGGGCGTGATGGCCGCGGAGTACCTGCTGAGAAAGGCCGACGACCTGGGGAAGGACCGGCTCAACATCGTGGAGATCACCGGCACGGAGGACTCCACGCCCATGAAGCAGCGGCACGAGGGCTTCTTCGATACGATCGAAGGGGATGAACGGATGAATCTCCTGGAGAGCGTCAGCGGGGATTTCCTGAGAAGCCGCGGGGCGGAATGCATGGATTATCTCCTCGAGACCTACGGGGATTCCATCGACGTGATCTACAGCCACAACGACGAGATGACCATGGGGGCGCTGCCCCGGATCGAGGAGGCGGGTTACGAGCCCGGCCGGGATATGGTCATCATTTCCATCGACGGCGGCCAGGAGGCCATCGACATCCTGAAAGAGGGAAGGATCAACTGCATCGTCGAGTGCACGCCCATGCTGGGCTCCATCCTGATGGAGACCGCCCTGAAACTGAAGCAGGGGGAGGAGGTCGAGCGGGTGACGCATCCGGAGGAGCGGTCCTTCTGCGACTATGATGATCTGAGCGGCCTGGAGCCCCGCGGGTACTGATCCGCGGGCTGTGTCCTGCCAAAGCGGCGGCGCGGGAAAAATGCTCCGGGGAAGCGCCTTGGGAGAGCAGCGGCGGCGTGAAGAAAGTGTCCTGCCGAAGCGGCGGCGCGGGGGATGAGGAATGACCGAGAACCGTACAAAAAAGAGTATCGTCGGGCGCATCAACAGCATGAACTGGCAGATGATGATTCTGCTGGGGACGCCGGTGATCGTGTCCCTGGTCCTGATGCTCTTTATTTCCGGGCAGTACTACAACACCATCGAGCGGATGGGAACCATCGCCGATCTGAAGCCGGTGATCGGGGAACAGATCCCGGAGACGGTGTGGAGCGTGGTATCCGGCCGGGAGCCGCTGGAGGAGAGCGGCCTCGACGAGACGCTCGCCTCGGTGGAGGAGACCATCGGATCCGTCGTGGCCAGGACGGGCGAGAAGAACCGCCTGGAGCTGATCGTCGCCGGGAGGACCATGGACACTCTGGCCCAGTACGTGGACCGCATCCGGGAAAATATCGGCGCGGGGACGCCGGTGGTCGAAAACGAAGGAATCCTTGCCGAGATCCGCGACGTGGCGGATCTCGTGGTCACCATGCTGAACGATTACATCACGGAGGAGATCAGCGAGGCGGCCGTGATGAGCCACTCCTTCGGCAGGGTGATGCTGACGGCCGCGGTGCTGGAGCTGCTTCTGCTGGCGGCCGCCGTGATGCTGACCCGCCGCTTCACGAGGCGGACCGCCCGTTTCATCCGGGAGCCCATCGAGAAGCTGGAGAGCGTCACGACCCAGCTGGCCAAGGGGGACATGAGCGCCCGCCTGCCCGTGACCCAGGTCGCGGAGCTGTGGAATCTGACAGGCCAGGTCAATATGATGGCGGACGATCTCGAGGACATGATGCGTCAGCGCAAGATCGACGAGCGAAATCTGAGAAAGGCGGAGCTTCGGACCCTGCAGGCCCAGATCAATCCCCATTTCCTGTACAATACGCTGGACGCCATCGTCTGGAAGGCGGAGGCGGGAGACGAGGAAGAGGTCATCCGTCTGACGAGGGCTCTGAGCGACTTCTTCCGGATCAGTCTTTCCTCCGGCGCGGACTGGATCTCCATCAGCCAGGAGAAGAAGCACATCGCCGGCTACCTGAGCATCCAGAGAACCCGCTACCGGGACATCCTGACCTATGAGATCGACATACCCGACGAGATCGGGTCATATTACATCCTGAAGCTGCTGCTCCAGCCGCTGGTGGAGAACGCCCTCTATCACGGCATCAAGTACAAGCGGGGCGGCGGAATGATCCGGGTGGCCGGCCGAAGGGAGGGCGAGGACCTGATCTTCACCGTCCGGGACACCGGCCGGGGGATGGACGAGGAGACCCTGGAAAATCTCCGGAGGAACATGGCCGCGGAGCAGCCGGTCCACACGTCCGGCACCAACGGCTTCGGACTCGTAAACGTAAACCTGAGAATCCGGCTCTATTACAACGTGCCGGAGGGGCTCAGCATAACAAGCGGGCCGGAAGGAACCGAGGTTTCCTTCCGGGTGCCCTGCAAGACAGCGGAGGATCTGAAACATGATGAGGGTATTCCTGGTTGATGATGAGATTGTGATCCGGGAGGGAATCCGTACTTCCTTTCCGTGGGAGGAGACCGAATATACCCTGGTGGGGGAGGCTCCCGACGGGGAGATGGCCCTCCCGATGATCCGGGACACGAGGCCGGACATCCTCATCACCGATATCCGCATGCCCTTCATGGACGGGGTGGAGCTGAGCCGCATCGTGCGCAGCCAGATGCCCTGGATCGGCATCATCATTCTCAGCGGATACGACGAGTTTGAGTACGCGAGGACGGGGCTGCAGCTGGGCGTAAAGGAGTACATTCTCAAGCCGGTCACGTCGGAGGAGCTCAAGCAGGCGCTGGACCGGGTGAGCGAGATCATGAGGCGCGAGCAGGCGGAGCGGGAGCGGGGCGCCGGCCTCCGTCCGGGCGGCATGACGAACCAGGCGTTTCTGAGAGAGAAGCTGCTCGGCGCCCTCTATTCCGAGGACACCAGCGAGCAGGACGCCAGGGGGATCGTGGAACAGCTCCGGGGCATGGGGATCAATATCGCGGCGCCCCGTTACGCGGTGATCGACGCCGCCTATGAGCCGGTGCAGGAAAGCTATGCCGGCCTTCTGGACCTGGTGGAGAGCAGCAGCGGGATCGTCCACGCGTCGCCCTGCCGGACCGGGGGAAGATACCTGGTGCTGGGCGACAACGAACAGGACACGGAGGAGCGCGCCTACGCCTTCGCGGCCTCCATGCTGACGGAGCTGGAGCGCGGCGGGGCGTCGGATATCCGCATCAGCATCGGCGAGATCGTGGACGCGCCGGAGCGGATCCTGGACAGCCTGAAGAGGGCCAGGCACATCCGCCATGTGCTGACGGACCGGGACAGACGGGGGCCGGTCATCGTCGGCGTGCGCGAGTTCAACGAGGGCTCCGGGGAGCGGGGCGCCGCCGTGACGGCCGCCCGGGCGAGGCTCTACCTGTCGGAGCATTTCATGGAGAGCAGCCTGATGCTGCAGGACGTGGCCGGGGCGGTGGGCATGAGCAACAGCCGTTTCTCGACGGTCTTTGCCCAGGAGTGCGGCAGCACGTTCACCGAGTACCTGACCTGGCTCCGGCTGGAGAAGGCCAAGGCCCTGCTCAGGGAGACCGATCAGCACACGTACCGGATCGCTGAGCAGGTGGGGTACAACGACTCCCACTATTTCAGCTATCTGTTCAAGAAAAATACCGGCATGACCCCCGGCGAATACCGCCAGCAGAATCAAAACAAACCCGGATAAAATCATTTTCAACCGGTTTCGTTCCCGCGGCGGAAAACTGAAAACAAATTTCAACCCGGAGGATAGCCGCCTCTATTTTCCCGCAGGCCGGTCCGCAGTATAGTGTAGACAGCAATTTGAACACCTGCCATTTATGGTAAAAAGGAGGAAAATGTTCATGAAAAAACTGTTTGCTCTTTCAATGGCTGCACTGGCTGTAAGCGCTTGCATGATGGCTTCCGTGGGAGCCGATGATCTGATCAAGGTCGGTATCGTCAACAACCCGCCCTCAGAGTCCGGCTACCGCGAAGCGAATGTAAAGGATTTCGAGAGCGTATTCACGGAAGAGAACGGATACGACGCAAAGACCTATTACAGCCTGAAGAATGACGAGCAGCTTGCGGCCGCCCAGGGCTTCATCACGGACGGCGTTGATTACCTTCTGATCTCCGCGGCTGAGACCACGGGCTGGGATGAGGTCCTTACCTCCGCTCAGGAGAACGGCATCGGCGTGTTCCTCTTCGACCGTATGATCGACTGCGACGAGAGCCTCTACACGGCGGCCGTCGTCTCCGATATGCGCCAGGAAGGCGAGACAGCCGTCGCATGGCTGGAAGGCCTCGGACTTGACAGCTACAACATCATCCACATCCAGGGCGTCATGGGCAGCGATGCTCAGATCGGCCGTTCGGATCCGCTGGATGAGAAGTGCG
>CACYDL010000159.1 GCA_902773195.1 uncultured Lachnospiraceae bacterium | reverse complement strand
TGGGAGTGGCTTGAAAGACATCCGGTACCGCCGCAGAGCACGATGTGGCGCTTTCCGTCCGATCCATTGATCTTGTCGTCCAGACACTTTGTACATGCAACGGTTTTTTCTTTTAACTGTTCCGCTGTTGCAATCATGCCGCCGCTCCTTCCTTATCTTTCAATTCCTTGATGATCTTGGCTACCTGGTCCACGCTGACCTTCGGATAAACCGTTCCGTTGATGCTGACAGCCGGGGCGATGCCGCAGGCGCCGATGCATCTGAGTGCGTCAAGCGTGAAAAGTCCGTCCTCCGTCGTTCCGCCGGGACCGATCTTGAGGATCTCGGAAAACTTGTCGATCACCTGCTGGGCGCCCTTGACGTAGCAGGCCGTGCCCAGACAGCAGCCGATCACGTACTTGCCCTTCGGCGTCAGCGAGAAGAAGGAGTAGAATGTGACGACTCCGTAGATCTCGGCGACAGAGATTCCGGTCTTCCTGGAAACGAGCTCCTGCACCTCAAGTGGGATGTAGCCGTACTCCCGCTGAATATCACTGAGGATCATCATCAGGGGCGTCTTCTCATCCCTGTAGCGATCGCAGATCTCAGTGATCGTCATCGCAGCACTTTCACTTAGTTTAGCCATAAACACCTTCCCTTTCCTGTAAATTCAGCCCGAGGGCCGATAGCGGCGGATACGCCGCAGTACAACTGGAGATATAACCGCTGACATATCTGTCAAAATATATCATTATTATTTATAACATATACCCAAAACATTTTCACTTCTAAAAATGCATCAAAAAATACTTTTGTGAATTCTGTCAGTAATGGACACGAAATATCGTCAAACTCCCCAAAAAACTGGAAAAAAAACGAATTCCGGGAGGCTCGGAAACCACCCGGAATTCAGTATTATATTACCGATATAAGACACTTTAAATCGCCGTAAAACCATTATAAATTACAGCCGAAATATTTAACGCCCATTAAAATGCCGACAGCCGCGGCACAGGCGGCCGTGCCAGGCACGCGCCCGCTCCTCTCCGCCGGAATACGGGCCGTTCCGCTTCTCGTCTCCGCCGGAATACGGATCGTTCCGCCTCTCCTCTCCGCCGGAATACGGGCTGTTCCGCCTCAGTCGAGCTTCCGGTAGGTGAAGTTCTTTCCGGTGTCCGCGCCGTCGATCAGGGCGGCCTTCGCCGCTTTCAGCGAGGCGTAGCCCGTCACGACGCTGTCGTACACGGCGTCGCTGCCCAGGCTGATGACGTCGCCGTCGTACATGCAGGTGTCGAAGGTGAAGCTGCTGGTGTCCAGCGGGTTGACCTTGACATTCTCATAGTGGGCGACGAGGAACACCGTCTTCTCCGGCCCGTCGTAGCGCTCCGTGCTGCTGTTGTAGGACCTGAAGGAGGCCTTGTAGACGTCGTAGAGGATATTCCCGCTGTCGGAGGTCAGGAGCCAGAGCCGCACAGGCTGGTTGGACGCCAGCTCGTTGGTGACTCCGAAGGAGTCGGAGGGATCTCCGAAATTCAGCTGGAATACCGCCTCCGATTTCTCGTGCATCAGCATGATCGCCGCGTCGGAAAGATCCGCCGCGTCCGTCAGATACTCGTTGAGTCCGCTGACGTTGTAGGTCTTCTCATACTCGGTGAGCCTGTAGGCGCGGCTCTCCGCGGTCACGGTGACGGCCTCGCCCTGGACCAGTCCGCTGTCCTTCGAGAGGGTGTAGCGGATCTTGCCGGTATCCGCCCCCACGAGATCCGTCCTCGGCACGACGGAGGCGGTGCCGCTCCCCGTGTCGCCCGAAAACTCCACGTTGATATAGTCGAAGGGATCCACCCTGGGAAGCAGCATCGGGTAGATAAACATCGCGGCCGCAAGCGCGGCGAGCACAATCAGGCACACGACCAGCGCGATCATCAGCTTTCGTCTTCCCGATCTCCGGCGGTAACTCGTACGGTATTTTGCCATGTCTGTTTCTTCCTTCCCT
Source organism: uncultured Lachnospiraceae bacterium (assembly GCA_902773195.1). The sequence continues at coordinate 12,328 of CACYDL010000159.1, read as the reverse complement.
GACAGTTGGTGCCTCCGGCTCCTCCCGGAGGCGGACAGATGTTTTTCCTGCCTCTCACGGCAGATAGTTCTTCAGAAATGTCTGTATCTTTTCGGTATCGCTTCTGTTGTTCAGCTCTTCACGGCACGCCAGGGCCTCCTCCACGTGATCCGTGATGATGGCGTCCGCCTTGCTGTCCAGAAACTTTTCCATGCTGGTCCTGCCGTTGACCGTCCAGACCACGACGGTTTTTCCGAACCGGTGGGCGTTGTCGACGTTGCTCTCTGTCGCCACGTCCTCCTCCATGATCAGAAGATCCGCGACGATGCCGGCGGATTCCCCGTAGCCCAGGTAGTAGAGAAGGCCGGTATTCACCTCCGGATAGGTGGTTTCCGTGTAGGCGATCAGATTTCTCTTGAGGGAAATGACGACACAGTTCCCCAGAAGATTTCTTTCCTTCAGCATGGCGACCACGTCGTCCGCCATTTTCTCGTCCGCGGTGCTGCCCTTCAGCTCGATGAAGAGCACGTCCCCCGCCTCGGCGACGCCGTCAAGCATCTCCTCCAGCGTGGCGACCGGCGCGGTGAAGGTCCTGCCGTTCCATTTGTTGGAAATGGTCAGCTTCCTGACCTCGTCCAGCGTCATATCCGTCGATTTTCTGGAGTCGCCGCAGAGACGGGCGAAATTGGCGTCGTGGTTCACGACGTAGTACCCGTCGGCGGTCCGCTGGATATCGATCTCGCTGCCGTAGGCGCCGGCTCCGGCCGCCAGGACCAGGCCCTCCAGGGAATTCTCCGCGGCCAGATCGCCGCCCGCCCTGTGGGCGATCACCTGTACGTCCGAGCTGCGGAGCAGGTCCGAGTAGAAAAATTCCATGATCACCGCGCCGACGACGCATACCGCCGCGGCCGCCGCGATCTGGAAGGCCGGTCTGATCCTGACGTATTCCAGCTTCTTCTCGTTCAGGGCGATCTGCTCCTCGGTATACAGGCGGAAGAGAACCGTGACGAGAAGAATCATCACGGACGCCAGCAGCATGCTGAGGAGGATCTGCACGATATCTCCGGCCAGCCCCAGAAACAGCACCACCACGTGGGAGGTTCTCCCGAAAAAGCCGAACCTCGCCGTGATCATCGCGGGAAGATTGTCGAAAAGAAATTCCGCCGCCAGCGAAGCCACAAGCTCAATCAGCACGAGCGGCAGGAAATAGCGGATGTAATCCGCCTTGTGCGCCCTGACGATCTCCGTCGAGCGCTTCTTCGCTTCCTTCACGCTGAGGTGCCCCAGCACCACGCCGGGAAAGGTGTAGGTGTTGATGACGGAGAACCAGAGCACGGCCGCGATTCCGACCGCGTAGAGGACCATCATCCACGGCGTGGAGAAAATGACCGAGGTGATGAAGTTCGGAAGATGGAAATCGCGCGTCAGGGAAATCGTGTAGCCGACTCCCGTGAGCGGAACCGCCAGCGATATGAAGATGATCAGCGGTATTCCTCCCGGACTCACGAAGGCCCTGAGGGCGAGAAATCCCTCCGCGAAGGATTTCGGAATGTTCGTCCGCTTCCCGTCCATGATGTTGGCGCTGTTGATAATCTGCGCGTGAATCTCCATGGCGGTGTAGAGGAACAGGATCAGCATCAGAAGGATGATCAGCAGCCAGCCCTGCCAGGTCCTGAGGATCCTGACAAGATCCGAGGACGTGATGGCGGAGAAGCCGCCTCCCTTCATGAGCAGCTGCGCGAGCTTCCTCAGCCCGAACAGCGCCAGCGCCAGCGCCCCCTTGGTCACCAGCTGGAACTGCATTATTTCCGGTACCGCGTGAAACGCGAAACGGATAAAACGTCTTTCTGTTAGTCTGTCCTGATTCTTCTCTGAAGACCGCATGATGTATTATATGTAAGTATTGTGAACTTTTTGCGAACAAATAAATATTTGTTTACAATTTATTACGATTGTGTTACATTCTTGGAGTTCTCACCCGGTCCCCGGGTTCAGAAGAATTCCAAACACAGGAAAGGAAAGCACATTTTATGAATATAACAGTAAAAACTTCTTTAATCAACAAGGTTCTCCGAAAAACGGCCGTCCTGTTTCTGACGGCATGTCTGACAGCCGCGGCAATGGGTCCGGCGGCCGCTTCCGCGGACGGAAGCAACTCCGACCGGATCTACGAATACCTGACCGGCTCCGTCGGACTTAACAGCGCGGCCGCCTGCGGCGTCATGGGAAACATCTATCAGGAATGCACCATGAACCCCGACGCAAGCGGCGGCTCGTTCTACGGAATCTGCCAGTGGGGCGGCAGCCGTCTTTCGGAGCTTTACTCCTACTGCTCGTCCGCGGGATATGAGGCCTCGTCCCTGGAGGGACAGCTTCGCTATCTTGAATACGAGCTGGAGAACGTCTACACCTACACCCTCTCGCTTCTGCAGAGCGTGCCGGATACCGCGGAAGGCGCCTACGACGCGGCCGTGTATTTCTGCTCGAACTTCGAGCAGCCCGGCAATATCGACTGGGAAAACGCCACGCGCGGAAGCTACGCCAGAGACATGTTCTGGCCCTCCTACGGCGTGTAAATCCGGCGCGGGATCCGGCTCTTAATCCGGGTCCCCGCTTCGGCGGCTTCTGACCTTTTCCAGGGCTTCCTCCTCATGTTTGATCTCCCAGTGGATCAGGAAGGTCAAAAGGCCTCTCAGCACGATGATCGCGCCGAGGATCCCCAGCTCCTTCCATTCCCGGACGATCACGGTTCTCAGGACCTCCCCGCCCATCTTGAATTCCAGCGCCAGCGCGATCCCCTGGGCCAGATCGAGACGCATGGCCTCGTCATGTCCGATCCAGCGGATAAAGCAGCGGAGGGCCGTGGAGATCAGAACGAAAATTCCGAACGCCTCGAGAAGGATGATCCCGATCTGGGCGATCATCTCCAGTACGGTTTCCAGTGAAGTAATCAGCTGTGTCATGGTTTTCTCCCGAAATGGAACCGCCGGCGCTCATAAGACGCGCGGCGAAACTTAGGATTCTGCGCATTCCCTCAGGCGCTCCCGCGCCCCTGTGGATGCGCTTTTTTTATGTCCCGCTCTCCTGCCGCGGCAGATACAGCCGCGCTACGGCCTCCGCGATTCTCAGGCCGTCCATCGCCGCGGACATGATGCCCCCGGCATATCCCGCGCCTTCGCCGCAGGGGAAGAGCCCCCGGATCTCCGACTGGCCTTCCTCGTCCCGCAGGATCCGGACCGGCGACGAGGTCCGGCTCTCGATGCCGCAGACCCACGCGTCCTCCCCGGTAAAGCCCGGATAACTCTTCTCAAAGAGGTTCATGCCCTCGATAAAATCGCGGGTCATGGATCGCTCCATCAGATCGTGGACCGGCGCGATGGCGGCCCGCCCCCTGAGGCAGAGCGCCTCCTTCTCTTCCTCCGTCAGCTCCCTGCCCTGCAGTACCGGCGTCTCACCTCCGGCGTCTCCTTCGCGGAAAAGCCTCTCGAAGGTCCGGTAGTCCTCCACGGGGATCTTCCCGTCCGCGAGCCGGAACGCCTTCTCCTCCAGCTTCTCCTGAAAGCGCATGCCGGCGAGAATCTCGTCCGACCCGAATTCCTCCGGCCCCACCGTGACGACCACGGCGCTGTTCGCCCGCCCGGAATCTCTCGCGTAATCGCTCATGCCGTTGACGGCAAGGCGGCCTCTCTCCGAGGACGCGTCGACGACATAGCCGCCCGGACACATGCAGAAGCTGTACACGCCCCGGCCGGAGGAGGCCCTCGCCGTCAGCTTGTAGCTGGCGTGGGGCAGGGCTCTCTCCCCTCTTTCCTCTTCGTCCCGGTCCCCGTACTGTCTCCGGTCGATCAGGGACTGGGGATGGGAAACCCGCAGCCCCACGGCGAACTGTTTCTGCGCCATCGGGACCCCATGTCCGAGAAGCATCCTCACGGTGTCCCTCGCGCTGTGCCCGGGAGCCAGGACGACCGCCTCCGCCGGCAGGACGCTTTTCTGCCCGGTGTTCTCATCGAGAACCTCCACGCCGCGGATCCTCCCCTCCGACAGGACAAGGTCCGTGACTCTGGCATGAAAACGGATCTCGCCTCCCAGGCGGATCAGCTTCTCCCTGAGAGAGATGACCACCTCCCTCAGTCGGTCCGTGCCGATGTGAGGGTACTGCTCATAGAGGATCTCGGGAGGAGCCCCCGCGCCGACGAACTGCTCCCTGACGCGGGCGCCTCGTCCCTCCGGATCCCGGACGCCGGTGGTGAGCTTGCCGTCCGAAAAGGTGCCGGCCCCTCCCTCGCCGAACTGGACGTTGGAGGAAGGATCCAGCCTTCCGGTGCTCCAGAAACGTCTCACCGCCTCGACTCTCTCCTCCGCGGGGGCGCCCCGCTCCAGGACCACGGGACGGAAGCCGTGCTCCGCCAGCTCCAGCGCGCAGAAGATGCCGGCGGGGCCGAAGCCGACGACGACCGGCGGGGGCGCCGCCTCCGCCCGCTCCCTTCCGATGGCCGGGAACGCGTATTTCTTCTTTTCGACGACGCGGACACGGTTCTTCGCGGCCCTGCCGGCGCAGCGTCTCTCCGCCTCTCTCCCGGCGTCCGCCAGCACCGTGTAGACGTCGTAGATCAGGGGACGCTGTCTGGCGTCCACAGAATGGCGGCTGATCTCCCACCTCAGCGGCGCGCCGGCCTCCAGGCGGAGAATCCTTCTGATTTTGTGTTCAAGACCCGCGGGATCCGATCCCGCGGGCAGCTTCAGCTGACTGATCTCCAGCATGTACGCCTCTCCGTCCGCCGGTTATTTCGTGGAAGCCGATACCGCCGCGGACCAGGAGGAGTAGTACTTGACCCCGCTGCGGATCTTGTACGTCCTGATCCGGACGTAACAGGCCGTCTTCGCGGGAAGCTCCGTCTGATTGAGCCTGACGATGGCGGGCTTTGCGATATTGCGTTTTTTCAGTAACTGCTTGAAGGACTTGTCCCTCGCGATCTGAACCTCGTAGCCGTTGGTCTGCGGCGAGACGGCGGTCCACCGGATGACCAGGCTCTTCGCGCCTCCCGCCAGGGCGGTGATCTTCGTCGGACGCGGAAGCACCTTGTAGCTGACCGCCGCGCTGCCGGAATAGTTGCCCTTCAGCGTGACCTTCGCTTTGGAGGGTCCGACGATCCTGCCTCCGGAGATCACGCTGATGCCGTAAGCGGAGGAAGCCAGAACCTTGCCGTCGGCGGTCACCTCCAGAACCGGCTTCTCATAGGCGCCGCTGTATACCGCCTGTTTTTTGACCTTGATCACGGGCGTGACCTTCTTGGGAACGATCCGGAAGGTCGTCGAGATCTTTCCGGTGTATCGGCCCTTGCCCAGCGCCGTGATCTGGGCGGTTCCCGCGTTGATATTGTACCGGTAGGAGCAGATGACGTAGTTCGTCCCCTTGATCAGCGTCTTCGAGCCGTATTTCAGTACCGTGGCGGGACGGATCTGGCTGCCCGTGTAGGTGTAGTCTCTGACGTTCTTCAGCGAGAAGGTGCATTCCTCGCTGAGTTCCACGTACTCGAACAGGGCGACGGTGATGCTTCTGCTGAAGTACTGCCGCGTATCCAGGCAGAAGTCCCTGTATTCCTCGTCGGCCTCCAGCGTCCAGCGGTCGACGGAGGCCGTCTCCAGTGTTTTCAGTTCGCCCGAGTTCAGATAATACCCGGAGGGGGACCACTGGAGCGTCACGGAAATGTCGTATTCCCCGTCCGTGTCCAGATCGAAATCCCAGACGTCGTTGTCCCAGGATCTTCCGTTTATATTCCCCAGCTCGTACTCCTGGAAAAGGGCCGTGCGGATGACGCTGAATCTGGTGCCGTTGAGACTCAGGACGCTGTCGGTCAGGGAGTAATACCGGCAGCCCGCGGAATTCTTCTCCAGGCTCCTCCAGAAGGACGTGTCCGGCCGCTTGTCATAGAGCGTGTTGTCATAGATCTCGATCTGGTTCTTCGCCTGGTCCGTCCCCTCGTAGTAGACCTTGCTGAGCTTCGGGCAGTTGTCAAAGACCTCGGTGTAGATCTTGGTGACTGTCTCCGGGATATAGACCTCGGTGAGTTGGGAGAAATCCTCGAAATAGCCGGGAAGAACCGTCCTGACGCCTCGTCTGAAGCGTATCTTTTTGACCACGTTGCGGTACTTGTACCAGGGAGTGACCAGGTGATTCGCCCAGAAATTGAGATTGTCCCTGTCGTCCAGCGTCACGCCGTCGCCGGCGCCGGAGATATACAGCGTCTTGTCGGAAGCGTCGTAATCCACCTGGAGCATGGTTCCGCTTCCTGCGGGATAGCGGAATACGGTTTCGTAGGCGGACGCGGATACCGTCGACAGAACCGCTGCCGCCGACAGCGCCGCCACAGTAAGCAGCCATCTCCATACCTTCTTCATTTTGTCACCTCATACTTTCCGTAGCGCAGGGTGTTGTTACTCACCTTTACTTTATCATAAACAGACATGTTTGAAAATATCCCGCGGAAAGAAGCGGCCGCCGCGGCCCCCTCTTCCGGTACAAAGAAGCACGTCCCTCCTGACGGGGAAGGACGCGCTCTTTCTGTCTGTATTCTTTTATTTACGGACGGGTCCGCAGGTGCGGCGCATCAGCCCTTCACGCGGTCGTAGACCTCGGTCACCTGCTTCTCCGGAGCGGGCGTGATCAGGCTCACGATCACGTTGACGCAGAGGGCGACGAGGAAGGCCGGAAGCAGCTCGTAGATCCCCCAGACGCCGCCGACGGGCTTGATGAGATATTTCCAGACGAAAATCATCACGCCGCCGCTCAGCATGCCGGCGATGGCCCCGTATTTGTTGGAGCGTCTCCAGAAGAGGGCCAGAAGAACCACCGGTCCGAAGGAGGCGCCGAAGCCGCCCCAGGCGAAGGACACGATCTGGAATACCGAGCTGGAGCTGTCCCACGCGAGGAAGATGCCGATGACGGCGATGAGGATCAGACTGATCCGCGAGATCAGCAGCGACTTTCTGTTGCTGAGCCGGATCCCGAAGAACTTCATCAGGATATCGTTGGACACCGAGGACGAGGCGGCCAGCAGCTGGGAGTCCGAGGTCGACATGGTGGAGGCGAGAATGCCCGAGAGGACCACGCCCGCCACCAGAGCCGCCGGAATCCCGTAGGTGGAAAGCAGCTGGGCGATCTCGACGACGATGGTCTCGGAGGCAGAGCCCTCGAGCGCCTTTACGACGCCATGGCTCGTCATGCCGAGGCCCACGATGCCGATGACCACGGCGGCCGTCATGGAGATCACGACCCAGACCGTCGCCACTCTTCTGGACAGCCTGAGCTTTTTGTCATTCTCGATGGCCATGAAGCGGAGAAGGATGTGCGGCATGCCGAAATAGCCGAGTCCCCAGGCCATGGTCGAGGCGATGGTGAGGAACGAGTAGGTCACGGAGGTTCCCTCCGCCGGGCTGTAGGAGGTCGTCATGCCCAGATAGCCGGGCAGGGACCTGGCGTTCGCTATGACGTTGGCCCAGCCTCCCGCCTTGCCGATGCCGAAGAACAGGACCACCAGCAGCGCGACCGACATGACGATCGACTGGATAAAGTCCGTCGTGGAGGCGGCCAGAAAGCCGCCCATCGAGGTGTAGAACATGATGACGATGGCGCTGATGATCATCGCGGCGTGATAGTCCATGCCGAAGAGGCTGTTGAAAAGCTTGCCGCAGGCGGCGAACCCGGAGGCCGTGTAGGGCACGAAGAATACGATGATCCACACGGCGGCGATCAGGGTCAGGACATGTCTTCTGTCGCCGTACCGGCTGGAAAAGAACTCCGGCAGCGTGATCGCTCCCGTGGTCTCCGTATATCTGCGAAGCTTTTTCGCGACGATCAGCCAGTTGAGGTAGGTGCCGACCGCCAGGCCGATCGCCGTCCAGCCGGCGTCCGCGCATCCCGACAGATAGGCGACGCCGGGGAGCCCCATCAGAAGCCAGCTGCTCATGTCCGACGCCTCCGCGCTCATGGCGGTGACCAGCGGGCCGAGCTTTCTTCCGCCCAGATAGAAGTCTCCGACTGTTTCATTCTTCTGCGACAGCTTGATGCCGATTCCCAGCATGCCGAACAGGTACACGACCATCGCTGCCATCATGGCAATTTGCGTTCCGCTCATTACTGCTCCTTCCTGAAATAAATGAAAATGTCACAGCCGCCTTATGGTATCGCAGCGGCAGCGCGTCCCCGGGATGATTGTCAGCCCGGACGGCCTCTGCGTATAAGCCGGACTCTCATCCCTTGTTCTGCTCCTCGACCAGCCTCGTGCTGTGATACCGCTCCCTCAGACGCGGCTTGTCGATCTTGCCGGTCGGGTTCCGGAGGACCTCCGCGAAGATGATCTTCCTGGGACGCTTGTAGCGGGGAAGGTCCACGCAGAAGCGGTCGACCTCCTCCTCCGTCAGGGACATTCCTTCCTTCACCTGGATGATAGCGGCGGCGATTTCCCCGAGACGCTTGTCCGGAAGGCCGATCACGGCGACGTCGTGAATCTTCGGATGAGCCGCCAGGAAGGATTCGATCTGGACCGGGTAGAGATTCTCTCCTCCGGAGATGATGACGTCCTTCTTGCGGTCCACGAGGAAGATGAAGCCGTCCTCGTCCTTCCTGGCCATGTCCCCCGTGTGGAGCCAGCCGTCCCTGAGCACCTCCGCGGTGGCCTCCGGATCGTGGTAGTACTCCACCATGACCCCGCGCCCTTTCACGCAGAGCTCGCCGACCTCGCCGTCGGGGACCACTTCCCCGTCCTCGCCGACGATCTTGGCCTTCCACTTGTAGCCGGGCACGCCGATGGCCCCGACCTTGCGGACGTTCTCCATTCCGAGGTGGACGCACCCCGGTCCCGTGGACTCGCTGAGCCCGTAGTTGGTGTCGTATTTGTGATGCGGGAAATACTCAAGCCAGTGCCGGATCAGGCTGGGCGGCACCGGCTGGGCGCCGATATGCATGAGCCTCCACTGCTCGAGGTGGTAGTCCTCCATCCGGAGCTCTCCCCTCTCGAGGGCCGCCAGGATGTCCTGCGCCCAGGGGACGAGCAGCCACACGATGGTGCACCGCTCCTCGGATACCGCCCGGAAGATCGATTCCGGCGAATGTCCCTTGAGGAGCACGCCCCGGCTCCCGGTGAAGAGAGAGCCGAACCAGTGCATGGTGGCGCCGGTGTGATAGAGAGGCGGAATGCAGAGGAAGCAGTCGTCCCTGGTGGTCTCATGGTGGATGGATTCCATCTCGGCCGCCTGCGACAGCGCCTCGTGCTTGAGGAGGATGGCCTTCGGGAAGCCGGTAGTGCCGGAGGAGTAATAGATGGCTCCGTTGTCGCTGTCCATGATCAGCACCTTCGGCGCGTTGGAGGAGCTGTTTGAGGCCGCTCGGTAGTAGTCCTCCGCGTAGGAGGGACAGGAATCGCCGACGAAGTACAGCAGCTTGTCGCGGAGATGGGACGCGATGGTCTCGATGCGCCCGATGAACTCCGGCCCGTAGAAGACGACGTCGCAGTCCGCGAGGTTCAGGCAGTAGTCGATCTCCTCGGCGGTGAAACGGAAATTGAGGGGAACGACGATCGCCCCGGATTTGAGGATGCCGAAATAGATCGGCAGCCACTCCAGGCAGTTCATCAGGAGGACGGCGCATTTCTGTCCCTTGGAGATGCCGTGCTCCAGAAGCATGTTCGCGACGCGGTTCGCCTTCTCGTCGAAGACGGACCAGGTGATCTGGCGTCGGTAGTAGGCGGAGGAGGTGGGCTGGATCAGTTCGTACTCCTTCCATGTGACGCGCTGCTCCTCCCTGATCTCCGGGTTGATCTCCACGAGGGCCACTTCGTTACCGTACAGCTTGCTGTTTCTCTCAAGCAGATCTGTGATTGGCATAGACTATGTCCTTTCCGTCATCCGGCGGCTCCTCCCGCCGGTTTTTGCGTGCGCCGCGCCGCTTATTTTGCCGTTTAAAGCGTAACGCACCAACGCACTAAAGCATTATAGGCGAAAGCGGCGCCTTTTGTCAATTCACAGTGACGTTTTCCGGGGGAAAGCCCGGATTTTTATTTCATTGAAGGAAATATGTGACAATGGCGCTTTACTGTGCTAAAATTCATAAAAGCTACGCGAAAATGTCCTTCCGATATTTTACGGTCCCCGCCATGCGCCTCAGGAGCGGGCGGCGCCGGTGCGAGCCCAATCTATCAGCCTGAAAGGAAGCAATGCTCATGAAACAACTCATGCTGGGCAACAAGGCCGTTGCCCGAGGTCTTTATGAAGCCGGATGCTGCTTCGCGTCCAGCTACCCCGGCACCCCCAGTACCGAGGTGACCGAAGAACTGGCAAAATACGACGACGTCTACTGCGAATGGGCCCCGAACGAGAAGGTCGCCATGGAGGCCGCCTTCGGCGCCTCGCTGGCGGGCCGCCGCTCCTTCTGCGCCATGAAGCACGTGGGCCTCAACGTCGCCGCGGATCCCCTCTATACCATGTCCTACACGGGCGTCAACGCCGGCATCGTCATCGTCGTCGCCGACGACGCGGGAATGCACTCCTCGCAGAACGAGCAGGATTCCCGCCACCACGCGATCGCGGCCAAGCTCCCGATGCTGGAGCCCTCGGATTCCCGGGAGGCCCTTGAATTCACAAAGCTCGCCTACGGGCTCTCCGAGCGCTTCGACACCCCGGTCCTGATCAAGATGTGCACCCGCGTGGCGCATTCCCAGTCGGTCGTCGACACGGGCGACCGCAGCGTCCCGGAAAAGACCTACGAGAAAAACATCGCGAAATACGTGATGATGCCGGGCAACGCCAGGAAAAGGCATCCGGTGATCGAGGAGCGCACCCGGCTTCTCCGGGAATACGCCGAGACGTCGCCCCTCAACCGCGTGGAGATGGGCGGCACGGAGATCGGCATCGTGACCTCCTCCACCTCCTATCAGTATGTAAAGGAAGTCTTCGGAGACTCCGTCTCCGTCCTCAAGATCGGCATGGCCAATCCTCTTCCGGAGAAGCTGATCCGCGATTTCGCGGAAAAAGTGGACCGGCTGGTCGTCGTCGAGGAGCTCGATCCCATCATGGAGAACCACATCCGCTCGCTGGGTCTTGCCGTTGAGGGCAAGGATCTTCTGCCCGTCTGCGGGGAGTTCTCCCAGAATCTCATCGCCGGAGCCCTCGGACGGGAGGTGCCGAAGGGGCGGGCCCTCACGGAGGCTCTCCCGATGCGTCCTCCGGTCATGTGCCCCGGATGTCCCCACAGGGGCCTCTTCTTCACGCTCAAGAAGCTCGGCTGCACCGTTCTGGGCGATATCGGCTGCTACACCCTGGGAGCCGTGGCGCCCCTCGCCTCGATGGAGATGACCCTCTGCATGGGCGCCTCCATCTCCGCCATTCACGGCTTCAACAAGGTTCTCGGCGAGAAGAGCGAGAGCCGGACGGTCTGCGTCATCGGCGACTCCACCTTCATGCACTCCGGCATGACCGGACTGGCCAACGTCGCCTACAACCAGAGCAACTCGACGGTCATCATTCTCGACAATTCCATCACGGGAATGACGGGCCATCAGCAGAACCCCACCACGGGATACAACATCAAGGGGGATCCGGCGGGCAAGATCGATCTCGAGGCGCTCTGCCGCTCCATGGGCTTCCGCCGCGTCTCCGTCGTGGATCCCTACGATCTCGCCGCCTGCGAAGAGGTCATCAAGGCGGAGCTTTCGGCCGCCGAGCCCTCCGTCATCATCTCGAGACGCCCCTGCGCGCTCCTCAAGTACGTGAAGAGGAAGCCGCCGCTCCGCGTCGATCCCGAAAAATGCAAAACCTGCCGGTCCTGCATGAAGATCGGCTGCACGGTCCTCGGCGATATCGGATGCTATACGCTCGGTGCCGTGGCTCCGCTCGGCTCTATGGAACTCTGCCTGTGCATGGGCGCTTCCGTATCCTCCATCCACGGATTCAACAAGATGGGCGGAGAGGAATCTGAGAAACACACGGTCTGCGTGATCGGTGACTCCACCTTCATGCATTCCGGCATGACCGGGCTGGCGAACATCGCCTACAACCAGAGCAACTCCACCGTTATCATACTGGACAACTCCATCACCGGCATGACCGGCCACCAGCAGAACCCGACGACGGGCTACAACATCAAGGGAGACCCCGCCGGAAAGATCGACCTCGAGGCACTCTGCCGCGCGATGGGATACAACCGGGTAGCGGTCATTGATCCGTACGACCTGAAGGCCTGTGAGGCTGTCATCCGGGAAGAACTCGGGGCCGGGGAGCCGTCCGTCATCATCTCGAGACGCCCCTGCGCGCTTCTGAAATACGTGAAGAGAAAACCTGCCCTCCGGGTAAACCC
>CACYDL010000158.1 GCA_902773195.1 uncultured Lachnospiraceae bacterium | reverse complement strand
CCGGGGGAGGGCCAGTATTTTTTCAAAAAAACCGATAACTTTTTTGCGGCTATGGATGAAACCGGCCATACGTGGTATGATTAAACTCGCTGCAGCGACAGGAAAAGGAGTATTACGGCTATGACAATCACCGGAAAAACGGAAGAAGATCGTCTGATCCTGGTCCTCGAAGGAGTAATCGACAGCACGAACGCGGAGGAAGCGCAGGAGGAGTTCAACCGAATTACCGCCGACAATCCCGCGACGCTTGTGACCATCGACGCGGCCGGTCTTGAGTACATCTCCTCCGCCGGACTGCGCGTCATCTTAAATCTGGTAAAGAGCGGCAGGGAGGTAAGCGTCATCCATCCTTCGGAGGCGATCTACGATGTCTTTGACATCACCGGATTCACCAACTTCATCAACATTGAAAAATGAAGCCATGAAAAAGGACTGCCGCGGCAGTCCTTTTTTCATGCGTTTTCCGTCTGTCTGCCGCCCGGATATTCGGGTTACAGGACAAAAGCGCCGGTCTTCTCCCAGTCCAAAGAAGCGGCACGTTCTCAATGTGCTGAGATTCGCTGTCCGGGCAGGCTTCCTCTCCTTCACTTTCTCAGGATCACCTGCGTCACGGCGTCCCCGCTGGCCAGCTCATAGGACCCCGAGGATCCGTCCGCCGCGCGGAGCCGGTAGGTTCCTTTGAAGCCCTCCGCCTCCGTGAAGCCCCGCTCGTCCGTGCGGAGCGTCCCCGCGGTGTGCCATTCCCCGCGGATCAGCCGCCTGAGCGCCTCATAGGCGGGCTTTTCGCCGTTGTCCTTCCGGATCACGCCGGCCGGCGCGCCCAGCCAGCCTCCGTCGGCGAAATCCCATCCCGTGACCGCCTCCACCAGGGGGTGGTCGAACAGGAACCGGTACATCTCCTCCAGCTCCTCCGCCTGGCGCTCCTCGCCCTCCGGGGTCGTGGGCCAGTCGTCAACCACGTAGTCGTTGAGATCGACGATATGCGGGGGCATGAGATGGCCGGACACCAGGGTATTCTCCGTGAAATGGAGCGGAAGGCCGAAGACCTCGAACCGGCGCAGGACCTCGCCCAGCTTTTCGATTCCCATATAGCCCTGATGCTGGTGCGTCTGCAGCCCGATGGCCCCGATGGGCACTCCCGTGTCCAGACAACGGGCGATGAGCTCCGCGTAGTCCCCGCTCAGGTTGAAGTCGTTGATCAGAAGCACCGCCTCCGGGTTCGCCGATTTCGCCGCCGCGAAGACCTCTTTGACCAGCCCCACCTGTCCGTATGCCCGGCAGATCCTGGTGACGGCGTTGTCGTAACGGTCAAAGACCGGCATGATGACGACCTCGTTGATCACGTCCCAGAAGTCGATCACGCCCCGGAACGCGGCGACGTCCCGGGTGATCCGGTCCAACTGCTTCGCGAGAATCGTCGGATTGTCGTACTTCATGAGCCAGTCCGCGCAGACCGTGTGCCAGCACAGGGGATGCCCCTTTAGCTTCACCTTCCGGCCCGCGAGATAGGACGCGGCGTTCATGAGGCTCTCAAAGGCCGGCCTGCCCTCCTCCGGCTCGTATCTTCCCCAGTAAAAGGGCAGCGTCCCGTAGTTGCACAGGCCCAGCCATTTCTCCATCCGTTCCTTAAGGAACGGGTCCTCCTCCCCTCCGTTCGCGAAGGGAATCGAATCAAAGGCACCGAACCCGAACAGAAAGCTGTGTTCCGTCTGCTCCGTCTCCAGCAGCGCGTTCCGCACCGGACGGCCCGCGGCGTCCGTCACCTGCAGCCGGACGGACGCCTTTCTGTGAGCGTATTCTCTCATCTGTCTTCCGTATTCCTTTCCCTGTCTTCCTCCGGGTGATGCGCCGTCACATGGCCGCCCGGTAGATGGCCAGCATATCCTCTTCTCCAAGCCGTCTCGCCGAGCCGCCCTCGCCGCCGACCGCGGCGGCGCACTTGCGGGCCATCTCCGCCAGATCCTCGTCTGTGGCGCTGATGCCGAGCTCCCTCAGATTGGTGGGCATATGAATTCTCCGGAAGAAATCCTCCAGCGCCTCGATTCCCCTGAGGGCGGTCTCCTCGTCCGTCCCGGCGGGCTCGACCCCCATGACGTTCACGGCGAATCGCCTGAATCTCGGCAGACACGTCCCGCAGACGTATCGCGCCCAGCTCCCCCAGACGGCTGCCAGGCCCGCGCCGTGGGCCACGTCGAAGAGGCCGCCGATCTCGTGCTCCAGCTGGTGGGTCATCCAGTCCCCGCCGTCGTTTCCGCAGCCCGTGAGCCCGTTGTGGGACAGACTGCCCGCCCACATGATCTCGGCCCGGGCCTCGTAATTCTTCGGATCCTTCACCAGGATCTCCGCGTTGGTCATCACCGTGCGGAGCAGGCCCTCCGCCAGGGCGTCCGTCAGCTCCATATTTCCGCCGTTGGTGAAGTAGCGCTCCATGGTGTGCATCATGATGTCCGTGCAGCCGCAGGCGGTCTGGTAGTCCGGAAGCGTCATCGTGAGCTCGGGATTCATGATCGCAAATCTGGGCCGGCTGTAATCGCTGCTGTAGCCGCGCTTCACGAGCCCCTCCTCCCGGGTGATCACGGACGAGTCGCTCATCTCGCTTCCCGTCGCCGCGATGGTCAGAATGACGCCGAGGGGCAGACAGGCCTCCGCCTGGCGCCTGTAGGCGTAGAAGTCCCAGACGTCTCCCTCATTGGTCACGCCGTAGCCGATCGCCTTGGCGGAGTCGATGGCGCTGCCGCCGCCCACCGCCAGGAGGAAATCCACGCCCTCCTTCCGGCAGAGCTCGATCCCCTCGTAAACCAGGCCGAGATGCGGGTTGGGCACCGCTCCTCCGAGCGTGACGTAGGGGATGCCCGCCTCGTCGAGGGTATCCGTCACCCTCTTCAGAAGACCCGAGCGGATCACGCTTCCTCCGCCGTAGTGGATCAGGACCTTCGTCCCGCCGAACTCCCGGATCAGCTCCGCGGTCTTCCGCTCCGTCCCCTTTCCGAACAGGACCTTGGTCGGAGTGTAGTACTTGAATCCAAACATGAGAACCTCCTTTTTCTGATCATGACTGTGCGGTTTTCCTGCTTCTTTTCTGCTCTTTTCTG